>NZ_JPOG01000001.1:2534000-2850750 GCF_000733765.1 Algiphilus aromaticivorans DG1253
CTCGCCGCCATGCCGTCCCAGGCACACCTGCTGGCCGTCGAGGTCGAGGCCGACTTCGTCGAGGTGCTTGCGCAACACGAAGACCCCCGCCTCATTGCTCGCCAGGGAAGCGCCGAGGCCATCGCCGAGCTGCTTGCCGACAACGGGCTGCCGGCCGCCGATGTCGTGGTCTCGGGCATTCCCTTCTCGACCATCGGCGAGGAAGCCGGCCGCGCGGTCATCGATGCAGTCTGGGGAAGCCTGGCGCCGGGCGGGCGCTTCGTGGCCTACCAGTTCCGCGACCGCGTCGCCCAGGTGGCGCGGCCGCGCATGGGCGAGCCGATCGCGGCGCGCGAGCTGCTCAATATTCCGCCCATGCACGTCTACTGCTGGCGCAAGCCGGCGGCAGAGGCCTCACCGGCCAACGCGGCCTGAGCCTGAGTCAGGCTTCGAGCGCGCGCTTCAGACCCGCCTCGAAATGCCGGCTGGCCTCTTCGGGCTGCTTGGTGGCCGCGCACAGCTGGCCGTACTCGAAATGCGCCTCGGCGCTCGGCGCCTGCGCTACCAACGCATCCAGATAGCTGCGCGCCTTGCCCCAGAGGCGATTGCGGCGACAAGTGTGCGCCGCCGCCAGCAGCAACTCGGGCTGCTCACCGTGCCGCTGCAGCCATTGCTCGACGCTGGCCAGCGCCGCGACCTGGTCCGGCAGTTCGGCACGGAGGAAACAGCCCAGCATGGCCGGATCCCAGCGCTGCTCCAGCGCCTTGTGCACAACCGCCATGAGCGTCTTCTCGTCGTTGAGGCGCAGCAGTGCCTCGGCATAGCAGCGCTCGCAGCGCGGCTCACGCTGCAGGGCTGTCGGCGCCTGCGCCCAGAGCTGGCGCGCGTCATCGATGCGCTCGCATTCCGTCAGCGCGCCGACTAGAGCGCGCTCGGTGGCCGCGGCCCATTCGCCTTCGGCCCAGCCGCGCGCCTTCTCGGCGCCGCGCAGCAGATCGAAGGCCGCCCGCCACTGCTTCTGAGCGAGCAGCACGCGCGCGAGCATGGGATGCACGCGCGGCTGCGAGGGGTTGCGCTGACGTAGTGACTCCAGCGCCTGCCGCGCCGATTCCAGATCCTCCTCGGATTCGGCGCGCGCGGCCTGCATCAGCGTGACGGCCTCGCCGGCCAGCGGATGATCGATGGCCGCGGCCCGCTCCAGATAGTGCATGGCTCGCGACGCCTGCCCCTGGTCGACAGCAGCCTGCGCGGCGATCAGATGATGACAGGCGGCCTCGAAGTCATCCGGCAGATCCTTCTGCAGCGTGACCTCGGCGCGCTCGGCGCGACCGGCCAGCCATTGCAGCAAGCCGCGCGCCAGCGCCCGGTGGCGGCGGGCATCGCGCCGACGCGCCAGCGCGTCGCGCACGCTCTTCGGCAGGCGCAAGCCGGCGCCGAGCAGGCGTAGCACCACTAAGACGACGACGATAAGCGCGGCCAGCGCCGCCAGAAACCCCACCACCGAGGTTTCCAGCATCCACTGGCCGTAACTCACCAACACGTAGCCATTGTCGGCGCGCAGATAGTAGGCCGAGGCCGCGCCAACCGCGAAGAGAAGAAGCAGTAGCAGCAGCGCACGCATCAGCGGTTCCCGCTTTCGCTGGTCGCTTCGCGCAGCAGCCGCAGACTGCCGCTGATATCCGGTAGTGCCGGCCGCAGCTCTCGTCCGCGCAGTTCCTCGAGAGTGGCAACGGCGGCCGACACATCGGCATCACCGCGCGCGTATCGCTTCTCCAGCCAGCTCACAGCCGCGGAGAGCGCGCTATCAAAGGCCTCGGCTTCCCCGGCCAGCAGCGCGGCGCGCGCCGACTCCAGGCGCAGCAACAGGATGCTGCGCACGATGCCGGCCTGCTCCGGTGCCATCAGCGGCCGCACCGGCTCGTCGGTGCGCCGCACGACGAAGACGCTGGACAGGGCTTCGCGCACGCTCGCCAGCGCGCGCTGCCAGGCCGGCAGGGCCTCGGCGCCCTGCGACTGTTCCGGCAATGCCGGCGCGCTGGTGTCCGGCACGCCGCCCAGCAGGCGCCAGTCACCGGCGCGGGCGATGAGTGCATGTAGTTCCAGCGCCATGGCGGTGCGATCCACGGCTTCGACGGCGCGCAACGCCGCCATCTCCGAGGCCAGCGCCTCGCGCACCCCGAAGAAACGCGGATCCTCCAGCGTGGCCAGACGCTGATCGGCGAGCTGCAGTGCCCGACGTGCGCCCTCGGGATCGCGGCCGAGTTGCAGGCGCTCGCTGGCGGCCATGAGCAGCTGCTCGGCTGCCACGATGTGCGCCTGCGCGCGCCCGGCGTCAACGACGTCGCTGAGCTCGCCCAGCCGCTCGGACTGCGCGGCCACACGCTCGTCCAGCGTCGCGAGCTGCTCTTCCAGTGAACCCGCGAGGCCGACCGCATCACTGGCCGAGCGCCGCGCGCTACGCGCGGTCTCGCCTTGCTCGGCCAGGCGCTGTTCCAGCGCCTCCGCTCGCTGGGCGCGCTCGGCGGAGGCACCCTTCATGGACTGCAGCTCCTGCCAGCCCCACCAGCCGGCGGCTGCGGCGCCACCGAGCAACAGCAAGCAGAACAACAGCAGCACCCAGAGGCCGCCGCGGCGCCGAGGTGGCGGTGCAGCGGGAGGAGCCGGGGGCGCGGCCGGCGGCTCAGGGCCCTCCGGCGCTTGATCAGCCGACGCGCTGCCGGGCGGCGCCTCGACGCCATCCTCGGTGGCCGGCTGGGGAGCGGGCGTCGCAGCTGGCTCGATGGCCGGCTCGATGGCCGGCGGCGCAGTGTGGGCGGGCTCGTGCTGCGCCTCGTCGTCGTTCTTTTGCATGATCGGTAGTGTATCGGCTGCGGCGAGCAGCGCTGCATTGGACATGGGCTGTGCCACGGCGTGCGGTCCGTTCATGCCGTGGCGCGTGCAGTGCTCAGCGACACGCTCGCTGGGAACAACCAGCGGCATGTGTGCGAGACGACGTCGCGTGGAACCATCGGCCAGCTCCCAGAGGCGATCGGCCGCGCTGGCGCTGGTCAGAACAGTCACACCGACTCCCTGCACGGCCTCGGCCACTTCGGCCGCGCTGTGCGGGATGCTTTCGAGGCGATAGACGGCCAGTGCCTCGACGCGAGCGCCACCGGCCTCGAGCTGCTCGCGCAACGCCGGCCGCGCCGTTTCGTTGCCGATGATGACGATGTGCTGGTCCGCGACTTCCTGGAACTCGGGCAATGCCAGCAGCGCCTCGGTCGAATAGCTCTCTTCCGGCATGGCTTCGACCGGATGCCCGGCCTCGTCCAGCGCGCGCGCAGTGGCCGCGCCGATGGCTGCACAGCGCGCCCAGCGCGCCGGCGCTGCACGACGCGCGGCAGCCACGGCATTAACGCTGGTAAAGATCCACCAATGCGCGTCTGCGCGCGCTTCCAGCGCCTCGCGACGATCGGCATCGCTACCGATGTTGGCGACCGCGAACAATGGCAGGCAGACGGTCTGCCATCCCTTCTGCTGGGCGACGTGCGCCAGCGGCCGAGCCTGGCCGCGCGGACGGGTGATGAGCAGCACTTTCATGCGTTGATCCCCATGTCCCCGAGGATAGCGCGCGCGCCTTCAGTGAGCAGGCGCTCGGCCAGCGCCTCGCCCATTGCCGCAGCCTCGGCTGCCGGGGCGCTGTGCTGCCCACGCACCAGACGCGTACCGTCCGGGCTGGCGACGAGGCCATCGAGATGGATCCGCTCGCCGTCGAGTCGCGCATGGCCCGCCACCGGCACTGTGCAGGCACCACCGAGCCGGGCCGAGAAGGCGCGCTCGGCGGCCAGCCGGATCGCGGTCGGATCGTCGTGCAAGGGTGCGAGCAGGTCGCGCAACTTGCCATCGTCGCGGCTCTCTATGCCGATGATGCCCTGTGCGCAGGCCGGCACGAAGGCGCTTGGGTCCAGGGCCTCGCGGATGCGCGTGTCGAAGCCGAGACGCTGCAAACCGGCGCAGGCGAGCAGGATGGCGTCGAATTCGCCGTCATCCAGCTTGCGCAAGCGCGTATTGACGTTGCCGCGCAGCAGGCCGATTTCGAGATCGGGCCTCGCCGCACGCAACTGCGACTGCCGGCGCAGGCTGGCGGTACCGACCGTCGCACCCTGCGGCAACGCATCAAGGCGCTCGAATCGATTGCTGACGAAGGCGTCGCGCGGATTCTCTGCGGCCAGGATGGCGGTCAGCGCCAGCCCGTCGGGCAGCTGCGCCGGCACGTCCTTCATGGAATGCACGGCGATATCGGCGCGCTCTTCGAGCATGGCGGCTTCCAGCTCCTTGACGAAGAGTCCCTTGCCACCGCTGGTAGCCAACGAACGCGACAGCTCGCGGTCGCCCTGAGTGGTCATGGGGAGCAGCGTCACTTCCAGGGCGGGGTGCGCCTCGCGTAGCCTGGTGGCGACGTGCTCGGCCTGCCACATCGCCAGAGCCGAGCGCCGCGTGGCAATGCGCAGCGCACGGGCCGTCATTCGCTGCCCGAGCTGTCCTGAATGAAGCGGCGCACCTCGGGCAGCCTTCGGCGGGACACCGGGATCAGCTGGCTGGCGTGACGCACGCGCAGCCAGTGCTGCTCTTCCTCGCCCTTGCCGCGTTCCAGCGACTGGATGAAGCGCGTGGCGACCAGCGCCTTGCGATGCACGCGCAGGAACCACGGAGAAAAATCCTGCTCCAGCATCTTCAGCGACTCCTCGATCAATACCTCGCCGTGCAGATGGTGAACGGTGGTGTACTTCTGATCGGCAAGAAAGTAGACGACGTCGGACCACGGAATGCGGATGAGCCCCTCGCGGGTGGTGGCGAGCACGAACTCCCGCTTGGGAGCGTCGCCAGCGGCCTCCGACGGCCCGGCCTGATGTGCGCGGCTGGGCCGGCGCACACGCAACAGGATGTCACGCAGCTTTTCCTTGCGGATGGGCTTGAGCAGATAGCCGGCCGCGGCGGCGTCGAAGGCCGACAGCGCGTGCTCGGCGTAGGCCGTGGTGAAGATCACCGCGGGCGGCAGATCCAGCTCGCTGAGCTGACGCGCGACCTGCAGGCCGTCCATGCCACCCATGCGGATGTCGAGGAAAACAATATCTGGCTGTTCGTCGTCGATGACATCCAGCGCCGTCTCGCCATCACTGGCCTCGCCCACGACCTCGTAGCCGGGGAACTCCGCCACCAAGCGACGGAGGCGCTCTCGCGCCAAGGGTTCATCATCGACGATGATCACTCGCATAATCGGTCTTGCCTTTTCTAGGACTGTGCTGCGGACAGCGGATGCGCGGGCAATTGCAGGCGCGCGCGGAAGCTCCCCTCTTCCCGCTTCAGCTCCAATGATGCCTGAGCACCGTAAAGAAGGCGTACCCGCTGGGCAATATTGGCCACCGCTGTCTGCGAGCCGGTGGAATGCGTCGCCGCATCCTCCGGCGGCGTCGGGTTGACCACCTCCACCACCAGCAGCTCCCCCTCGCGCTTGGCGCGCACAACGATGGTGACCGGTCCGACCGTGCGCGAGGCGCCGTGATGCACCGCATTCTCCACCAGCGGCTGGATGGTCAGGCGCGGAATCGACAGATCCATGACCTCCTCCGGAAGGTCCCAGTCGATGCCAAGACGGGCCCCCAGCCGGGTCTGCTCGATGCGCGCAAACTTGCGCACCAGATCGAGTTCCTCGGCCATGGTGATCAACGGGTCGCCCTTGGCGAGGCTGGCGCGGAAGAGATCGGACAGATCCTCGACCATGGTTTCGGCCGCCTGCGGCTTGATAGCGATAAGCGCGGCGATGCTGTTCAGGCAGTTGAAGAGGAAGTGCGGGCGAATGCGGGCTGATAGCGACTGATAGCGCGCTTCGCTCTCGGCACGAACGTGCTCCTCCCACTGCGCGCGCGCGGCGAAGTAGCGCAGCAGCAACAGGCTGGTAAGCCCCGCCACAGCCGCATTGCGCAGCACGAACCAGGCACGCGACTCACCTGAGAGCACCGCCGGGTCGAGGAACTCGCGCGAGGCCTCGTAGCCGCCCAGGCTCACCAGCGTAGCCACCGCCACAATCAGCAACCAGCCCAGCCCTAAGACAATGAGACCCGAGCGCCCGGCGAGGCGACGGCGCAGCAGGCACAGCCCGGCCGCCGACAACAGGCTGATGAGTTGCAGATAAATGCTGACCAGCAGGATGCGCGCCACCAGTACAGCCGGCGTAGTGGCCGGGATGATAAGCGCGAAGATCAGCGCAAAGACCTCCACCGCCGCCATCAACGCCAGCAGTCGGCGCGGCCGGCAGAAATCCGGCAGAGGCGGCGCCACGGTTTCCGGTGCCGCCATCTCGGCCGTCACGAAGCGGCTCCGTGACCATGCCTGCCTATACTGTGCGCACTCAAGTCCGAATCCATCTGCACCATGTCCAACGCCAAGCTCTGGGGCGGCCGCTTTGCCGAATCAACATCCGAGGCTGTCGAGGCCTTCAGCGAATCGGTGAGCTTCGACGCCCGCCTGTGGAGACAGGATATTGCCGGATCGAAAGCGCATGCGCGCATGCTCGGTCGCGTCGGTGTGCTGAAGGAGGCCGACGTCTCCGCCATCTGCGACGGCCTGGACGGCATCGCCGCCGATATCGAGAGCGGCAACTTCGTCTGGGACACGGCGCTGGAAGATGTGCACATGAACATCGAGTCGGCTCTGACCGAGCGCATCGGCGAGGCCGGCAAGCGGCTGCACACCGGCCGCTCGCGCAACGACCAGATCGCCACCGATGTACGCCTCTACGTGCGCGAGGCCATCGACGCGCTGTGCGCCGATATCGACCGCCTCGCCGAAGCACTGCGCGCGTTGGCCGAGCGCGAGGCCGACGCCATCATGCCCGGCTTCACGCATCTGCAGGTCGCCCAGCCAGTGACCTTCGGCCACCACATGCTGGCCTGGCGCGAGCAAATCCTGCGCGATCGCGAGCGCTTCACCGACGCGCGCCGACGCGCCAACCGTTGCCCGCTGGGCTCGGCGGCACTGGCCGGCACGGTCTATCCCATCGACCGCGAGTGGGTCGCCGCCGAACTCGGCTTTGACGGCGTCACCGCCAACTCGCTGGATGCCGTTTCCGATCGCGACTTCGCCATCGACTTCGTGGCCGCGGCCAGCCAGCTCATGGTGCATCTGTCGCGCTGGAGCGAGGAGCTGATCCTGTGGAGCACGCCGATGTTCGGCTTCGTGCAGCTGCCGGACCGCTTCTGCACGGGCAGCTCGATCATGCCGCAGAAGAAGAACCCCGACGTTCCCGAGCTGGTGCGCGGCAAGACCGCGCGCGTGACCGGCGACCTGATGAGCCTGCTGATGCTGATGAAGGGCCAGCCACTGGCCTACAACCGCGACAACCAGGAAGACAAGGAACCACTCTTCGACGCGCACGACACAGTCAGCGCCTGCGTGCGCCTATACGCCGAGCTGGTGCCCGCACTGGCCGTCAACCGCGACATCTGTCGCGCCGCCGCCATCGAAGGCTACTCCACGGCCACCGATCTGGCGGACTATCTGGTGCGCAAGGGGCTGGCCTTCCGCGATGCCCACCATGTGGTGGGCAGCGTGGTCGGCCAGGCCGTGAAGCAGGGCATCGATCTTGCCGCCATGCCGCTGGCCACCCTGCGCGGGTACTCGGAGCACATCGACGAGGATGTCTTCGAGGTGCTCACCGTGGAAGGCTCGGTGGCCGCGCGCGACCACGTCGGCGGCACGGCGCCGGCGCGGGTGCGGGCGGCGGCGCGGGATGCGAAGCGGTGATGCGTCGATCCTCTGGACGACAGCCAGCCGGCATTTTCAAGGCATTGGCTACCGACTTGCCCACTAGTTCCGCGCCCTGAAACCACTGCGCTACCCAATTCAGCGCTTGAGGGCGGCGCGGGTTCCTTTCTCTGCTTGTCCAGAGAAAGGAACCGAAGAGAGGACACCCCGAGGTGGCGCTCCGGCCCGCCTGCCGGCGGTCCGGAGTCCCGGCGGCTGGCGGCGTGCTCGGGGCCGCCGTGAAGGGACATCCTGTCCCGTCACGGCTGGATCGGCCATCCGGGCCGATCCTCCCCTGCGCGCGCCGCCAGCCGCCGCGCCACCAAGGGGGACGAGTGCCAATTCGTACGCCGATCTACGCGATGCCGCGAAGCGGCGATCCGGTCAGACCTGTGCCCTTGAGGGTGATGCGCGACCGACTTGCCAGTGGCAAGTCGCAGCGCGCATCACGGCTGGGCCATGGAAGGCCCAGCCAGGATCACTTGATGAGGTCCGGAAGACCGAATCTAGTGACCGTGGCGATCTTCGCGCGACGCATGGGCCGCGGTTGCCCGCCATCCATGGCGCCACCTCTTCGCTAAGGCCAGGCCCCGGCCCGGACATCCCTGTCCGGGCGCTCCCAGCGCTGCGAAGTGCCACTGGCACTTCGGTCGCTGCTCGCCCCCGAGCACGGCGCCCGGCTCGGGAACCTGCTTCGGCGAAGCCGAAGCAGGCCACCCGGCGGGCACCATGGCTTTGGTCACTTTGGCCGTAACCAAAGTGACCCGCGCCTAGCGGTGTCTTAGCTACGGCAGCTTCCCCGTTTCAGGCGCGGACCGCGTGAGCAAGGCCGCCTCCACTGGGGACCACAGCGTTCTCTAGCCACTCTTACGGTGCACCCGCTCTCCCTAGAGTCGAATGCCGAGACCGCAACCGGTCGCTGACTGAATAAGTCCTACAACGGCCGTTACAGATACGCCCGCCAGTGCTCATGCTGCGCCCCGCCACCCTTGACCACTTCAAGGTAGGTGCGCTGCAGCTCCTCAGTGATCGGGCCGCGCTTGCCGTTGCCGATGGCGCGGGCGTCGACTTCGCGAATGGGCGTAACTTCGGCGGCGGTGCCGGTAAAGAAGGCTTCGTCGGCGATGTAGACCTCGTCGCGCGTGATGCGCCGCTCGCGCACGGTATAGCCGGCTTCCTGCGCCAGCGTGATGAGGGTGCGCCGCGTGATGCCGTCGAGGCAGGAGTTCAGGTCCGGCGTCGACAGCTCGCCGTCGCGCACGAGGAAGATGTTCTCGGCGCTGCCCTCGGCAACGTGGCCTTCGGTGTCGAGCATCAGGGCTTCGTCGTAGCCGTCTCGGGTAGCCTCGCCGAGCGCCATCATCGAGTTGATGTAGTTGCCGTTGGCCTTGGCCCGGCACATGGCGGCATTGATGTGATGCCGCGAGAAGGAGCTGGTACGCACGCGAATGCCCTTCTCCAGGTTCTCGGCGCCCAGATAGCTGCCCCAGGGCCACGCCGCGACGATGACGTGCACCTTGAGGTTGTCGGCGCGCAGTCCCATGCCTTCCGAGCCGTAGAAGACCATGGGACGCAGATAGGCTTCCTCGAGCTCGTTGGCGCGCAGTATTTCCTTCTGTGCCGCGTTCATCTCGTCCTGCGTATAGGGCATGGGCATGCCGAGGATCTTGGCGCTGTTGAACAGCCGCCGGGTGTGATCCTGCAGGCGGAAGATGGCACTGCCCTTGGGGGTTTTGTAGGCACGCACGCCCTCGAAGCAGCCGACGCCGTAATGCAGCGAGTAGGTCAGAACATGGGTGGTGGCTTCGCGCCACGGCACCATTTCGCCGTCATACCAGATGTAACCGTCGCGGTCGGAAAAACTCGTCACGTTCGCTATCCGTGCACACAAGGAGCGGCATTCTACGATGCGTCGTCGCCGGCTGCCTCGCTGCACAAGCGCCACAGCGCCGAGACCTGCTCGCGCGCCTCCGCCGCCGCATCCTCGGCGACGAGACCTTCGCCCTCGTCGAGAGCGCGCTCGTGCACCAGCGCGCGCAGCTCGCGGTAGGCGGCGATGGCGCCTTCGGCAGTGTCGGCGTCAAGCACGCCGGCTTCGGCCAGCGCCTCGGTCTGGCGCCACTGATCCGGCCAATCGACCAGCGCCGGGTGCTCGTGGGCATGGCGCATGACCAGATACTGCGTGGCGAACTCCAGATCGGCGAGACCGCCGGCACCCTGCTTGATGTCCCACTTGCCGTCGCCGCTGCGATCCAGATGTTTGCGCATGCGGTCGCGCATGGCCTTGATCTCGCCAGCCAGCTCCGAGGGCTCGCGCGAGGCGCAGAGGACCTCGCGGCGCAGTGCCTCGAAGGACTCGCCGATCGCTGGGCTGCCACAGACGTGACGCGCGCGTACCAGCGCCTGATGTTCCCAGGTCCAGGCCTTGTCGCGCTGATAGTGCGCGAAGGCCTCGAAGCTGGTCACCAGCAGGCCGGAGCTGCCGCTGGGACGCAGCTGCAGGTCGACCTCATAGGCGCGGCCGGCGGCGGTCTGGGTGGATAGCCAGTGCACCAGCCGCTGCGCGAAGCGCGAGAACCAGACGGCGTTGGCGACGCTGCGCCGGCCGCCCTGGGTCTCGCCATCCTGGTCGTCGCAGTCGTGCAGGAAGACGACATCCAGATCAGAGCCGTAGCCCATCTCGATGCCACCGAGCTTGCCATAGCCGATAACGGCGAAGCCCGGCTCGGAGCCGTCGCTGTTGGCAGGCAGGCCGTACTCGGTCGCCATCTCGCGCCGCACTTCGGTCACCGTGATCTCGACGATGATCTCCGCCAGCCAGGTGAGCCGGTCACTGACCTTGGGCAGCGGCAACCCGGCGAGCCGGTCGGAAGCAGCAACGCGCAGCATGATCTCCTGGCGGTAGCGGCGCAGCAGGTTCATGCGCGCCTCGATATCGAAAGCGTCCAGTCCATCGAGGCGCCGCTGCAGCTCGGTGGCCATGGCCTCGCGGGCGGGCGGATCGTAGAGGCTGCGGCTGTCCAGCAGCTGGTCGAGCAGCATGGGCTGCTGGGCCAGAAGATGGGCAATCCATGGGCTGGCCATGCACAAAGCCAGCAGCTGGGCGCGCGCGGTGGGTGACTCGCGCAACAGACTGACGTAAGTGCCGCGCCCGGCCAAGCGCTCGATGACCTCCAGCGCACGCAACAGCGCCTTGGCCGGCGCGCCGTGCTCGGCGCTCTCGGCGAAGAGCTGGGCCAGCAGGTCGCCCAGCCGGGTTTGGGAAAGCTCGCGCATGTCGCGCACGATCTTGCTGGCACGGATGCGCTGCACGGCGTCGGCGGCACCGCGCGCGGCTTCGGGCCCCAGCAGAGTCTCGAACTGCGGCGCCGCGGCCTCGGCCGTGGCGTGCTGCTGCCAGAGCTTGTGTACAGCGCCCTCTGGACCGTCGCCGCCGCGCGTGACCTCGGGGCCAGCAAAGAGATCGTCGAAGGTGTCGACCACCGTCTCGCGGGCGCTACCGACGGCCTCCATGACCGCCTCCCAGTCACGGTCCAGCGCCGCGGCGACCGCGGCACGCTCGGCGGCGTCCTGCGGCAGGCTGTGGGTCTGGTTGTCCTGGCGCATCTGCAGCGCGTTCTCGACTTCACGCAGCAGCAGGTAGGCATTGTCCAGCGCCGCGCATTCATCCGCGGGCAGATGGCCCCCGTCGGAAATCGCTGCCAGCGCGTGCCGGAAGCTGCGGTGGCGCAGCGCCTCTTCCTGCCCGCCACGGATGAGCTGGAAGGCCTGCACGACGAACTCCAGGTCTCGGATGCCACCGCGCCCTAGCTTGACGTTGTCCTGCTGGCGACGCCGCGCGAGATCGTCGGCAATGCGCTGCTTGAGTTCGCGCAGCGACTCGATGGCCGTGTAATCGAGATAACGGCGATAGACGAAGGGCTGCAGCATGCGCATGAATCGTGCGCCGGCTTCGGCGTCGCCGGCCACCACGCGCGCCTTGATCATGGCGTAGCGTTCCCATTCGCGGCCGTGACTCTGGTAGTAGTCCTCGGCGGCTGCAAAGTGCATGGCGGCCGGCCCGGCGCTCCCGAATGGGCGCAGCGCCCAGTCGACGCGATAGCAGAAGCCTTCGGGGGTCTTCTCGGCCAGATAGCGCGTCAGCCGCTGGGTGACCTCGCCGAAATACTGCTCGTTGGCGCGCTCCTTGGCACCGTCGCAGCAACCCGGGGAGCCGTAGAAGAGCATGAGATCGACGTCGGAGGAGAAGTTCAGCTCGCGCCCGCCGAGCTTGCCCATACCGAGCACAATGCAGGGGACCTCCGCACCACCCTTGTCCCGGGGTGTTCCGTGACGTTCGCTGCACAGCCGCAGTGCGCGGGCCAGCGCCCCACCGATGCAAGCGTCAGCCAGCGCACTGGTGCGCGCCAGGCTAGCGGCGACGTCGTCGCGACGGCTGATGGCGCGCCACGCGATCAGCACCTGCTCACGGTTGCGCAGCCGCCGCAGCGCCGAAAGATAGGCCGCTTCATCGTCGCCAGCGCTTTGATCGCAATCGGCTGCAGCCGCGACCAGCGCCTCCGGTTCCGGCGGCGCGTCGAGTGCTGCGGCGAGGCGCTCGATCTCCGCCTCCGCGGCGCGCTCCAGCCAGGCGAGCGCAAAGCCGCTGGCCTGCAGCAGGCGTCGCGCGCTCGCTTCGGTCACGCCAGCGGCCTGCAGCCGGGCCAGCGCTTCGTCGATACGTTGGGATGTCTCAGCCATGACGAGCAGCATAACGGCCGCGCGCGCCGACAGCGGACACAAAAAAGCCCCGCCGTGATGGCGGGGCTCTTGGTACTGCGGTGCGGTCCGAAATGGACGCGGGAGGCTTACATCATGCCGCCCATGCCGCCCATGCCGCCCATGTCGCCCATGTCACCACCGCCGCCGGAGCCTTCCTGCTTCGGCGCCTCGGCGATCATGGCCTCGGTGGTTAGCAGCAGCGCCGACACGGAGGCCGCGTTCTGCAGCGCCAGGCGCGTCACCTTGGCCGGGTCGATGATGCCCATCTCGAGCATGTCGCCGTACTTGCCGGTGGCCGCGTTGTAGCCGTAGGAGCCCTCGTTGGCCAGCACCGCATTCATCACCACAGCCGGCTCGTCGCCGGCGTTGGCGACGATCTGCCGCATCGGCTCCTGCAGCGCGCGGCGCAGGATGGCGATGCCGGTGGTCTGGTCGTCGGTCGCACCCTTCAGCTTCTCGAGTGCCTTGGAGGCACGCACCAGGGCGACGCCGCCGCCGGGGACAATGCCTTCCTCGACTGCCGCGCGGGTGGCGTGCAGGGCGTCCTCGACGCGGGCCTTCTTCTCCTTCATCTCGACCTCGGTAGCCGCGCCGACCTTGATGACGGCAACGCCGCCGGCCAGCTTGGCGATGCGCTCGTCGAGCTTCTCGCGATCGTAGTCCGAGCTGGAGTCCTCACGCTGAGCGCGCAGCTCCTTGACACGGCTCTCGACCGCACCGGCGTCGCCGGCGCCGTCGATGATGGTGGTGTCTTCCTTGTTGATTTGCACCTTCTTGGCGCTGCCCAGATCGTCGAGGGTCACCTTCTCCAGCGACATGCCGACGTCCTCGGAGATGACGGTGCCGCCGGTGAGAGTGGCGATGTCCTTGAGCATCTCCTTGCGACGGTCGCCGAAGCCCGGCGCCTTGACGGCGGCGACCTTCAGGATGCCGCGCATGTTGTTGACGACCAGCGTCGCCAGCGCCTCGCCCTCGACGTCTTCGGAGACGATGATCAGCGGGCGGCTCTGCTTGGCGACATTCTCGAGCACCGGCAGCAGATCACGGATGTTACTGATCTTCTTCTCGGTGATGAGGATGTAGGGGTTCTCGTGCTCGACCTGCTGCGACTGGTTGTTCGTGATGAAGTAGGGCGAGAGATAGCCGCGGTCGAACTGCATGCCCTCGACGACCTCGAGCTCGTTCTCCAGACCGGAGCCTTCCTCGACCGTGATGACGCCTTCCTTGCCGACCTTGTCCATGGCCTCGGCGATGATCTCGCCCACGGCCTGATCGCTGTTGGCGGAAACGGTGCCGACCTGGGCGATGGCCTTGCGGTCGCGGCAGGGGGTGGAGAGCTTCTTGATCTCGCCGGTGATGGTCTCGACGGCCTTGTCGATGCCGCGCTTGATGTCCATCGGGTCAACGCCGGCAGCGACGGACTTCAGGCCCTCGTTGAAGATGGCCTGGGAGAGCACGGTGGCGGTGGTGGTGCCGTCACCCGCCTCGTCACTGGTCTTGCTGGCAACTTCCTTGACCAGCTGGGCGCCCATGTTCTCGAACTTGTTGGAAAGCTCGATTTCCTTGGCGACGGAGACACCGTCCTTGGTGACGGTCGGCGCGCCGAAGGACTTCTCCAGCACCACGTTGCGGCCCTTCGGGCCAAGGGTCACGCGTACGGCGTTGGCGAGGACGTTGACGCCTTCGGCCATGCGGTTGCGCGCGTCATCGGAAAACTTTACTTCTTTGGCAGCCATTGCTTTACCTCAGTGTTGATTCGTGATCGGTGTGATGGGGTCGCGGGGACCGGTCAGCCTTCGATGACGGCCAGGAGGTCGTCTTCGCGCATCACGACGAGCTCGTCGCCGTCGATCTTGACCTCGGTACCGGCGTACTTGCCGAAGAGCACCGTGTCACCCTGCTTGACGTCCGGGGCATTCACCTTGCCGTCATCGGTGCGCTTGCCGGGGCCGACTGCCACGACTTCGCCCTTGATGGGCTTCTCGGCCGCGCTATCCGGAATGACGATACCGCCGGGGGTCTTCTTCTCTTCCTCGACGCGCTTGACGACCACGCGGTCTTGCAAAGGACGCAGCTTCATTTGTAACTCCTTAAAAATTGGAACTAATCCCAGTATCTCGAGCGCTCACAGTGGGATCGCGCCAGCTATTCTGTTAGCACTCCCCCGTGATGGCTGCCAATTTGGGGCGGGAGAGCAGGCCTTTCAAGAGCCCGGGCGAAAAAAAGTTGCTGCCGCGCGCCAAAGGGTGGGGCTGCGGCCGATGTTGCGGCGCGGTAAACTCGCGCCCTTTACAGATATCGCGCTCCAGATCATGACCGAGATTCGCAAGATTGCCGTCGTCGGCAGCAACCGCATCCCCTTCTGTCGCTCCAACACGGCCTACGCCACGCGCTCAAACCAGGACATGCTGACGGCCGCCATGCAGGGCCTCGTCGACCGCACCGGCATCGCCGGCGAGCGTCTGGGCGAAGCCGCCGCCGGCGCGGTGCTCAAGCATTCGCGAGATTTCAACCTGACGCGCGAGTCGCTGCTGTCCACGACGCTTTCGCCGGATACGCCGGCCTACGACGTGCAGCAGGCCTGCGGCACCGGCCTGGAGACAGCCATCCTGGTCGGCAACAAGATCGCCCTCGGCCAGATCGAGGCCGGCATCGCCGGTGGCGTCGATACCGCCTCCGATGCACCCATCGCGGTCAACGACAAGCTGCGCAAGATCCTGCTCGAGGTCAATCGCGCCAAGACCGCCGGCGACCGCCTGAAGGCGCTGTCCAAGTTCCGCCCCTCCATGCTGGCGCCGGCCATCCCCACCAACGGCGAGCCGCGCACGCGCAAGAGTATGGGCGAGCACTGCGAGATGATGGCCAAGCACTGGAAGATCTCGCGCGAGGATCAGGACCAGCTCGCCTTCGAGTCGCACCAGAAGGCGGCGGCTGCCTATGACGAGGGCTTCTTCTCCGATCTGATCAGCCCCTACGCGGGCCTCGAGCGAGACAACAATGTCCGTGGCGACAGCACGCTGGAGAAGCTGGCGACGCTCAAGCCCGTCTTCGACCGCGAGAACGGCACGCTGACAGCGGCGAACTCCACGCCGCTGACCGACGGCGCCTCCACCGTGCTGCTGGCTTCCGAGGACTGGGCCGCGCGCCACAAGCTGGAGCCGCAGGCCTACCTCACCTTTTCGGAAACTGCGGCCGTGGACTTCGCCTCGGGCGCGGAAGGCCTGCTCATGGCACCGGCCTACGCCGTACCGCGCATGCTGGCGCGCGCCGGTCTCGATCTGCAGGACTTCGATTACTACGAGATCCACGAGGCCTTCGCCGCGCAGGTGCTGTGCACCCTGAAGGCCTGGGAGGACAAGCGCTTCTGCAAGGAGAAGCTCGGGCTCTCCAAGCCGCTGGGCGCCATCGACCGTTCCAAGCTCAACATCAAGGGTGGCTCGGTCGCCATGGGGCATCCCTTCGCCGCCACCGGCGGGCGCATCCTGGGCACGCTGTCGAAGATCCTCAATCAGGCTGGCCGCGGTCGCGGGCTGATCTCGATCTGCGCCGCCGGCGGCATGGGCGTCGTCGCCATCGTCGAGAAGTGATCCGCTTGCTTCTGCGTGGACAACCCCGCGCAGGCTAAGCTGGCGCGATGAAAGCAAGGGAGAACTGGGGCAGCCGACTGGGCTTCGTCATGGCCGCGGCCGGCTCCGCCGTCGGTCTCGGCAATATCTGGCGCTTCCCCTATACCGCCGGCGAGAATGGCGGCGGCGCCTTCCTGATCATCTATCTCGGCATCATCGCCATCTTCGGCGTGTCGGTGCTGCTCGCCGAGATCGTTCTCGGCCGCGCCACCCAGCGCAATCCGGTGGGGGCCTTCGGTCAACTCGGGGGGCGGATCTGGCGGCCAGCGGGGCTGCTGGGGGTAATCACCGGGTTCGTCATTCTCTCCTTCTACGTCGTCGTCGCCGGCTGGACACTGGCCTATCTCGGCCTGTCGCTGGCGGGCGGGCTGGACAGCACCGACCCGGACCTTCTCGGCGCGCAGTTCGTGGCGCTGTCCGGGGGCATCTGGGCGCCGCTGGCTCTGGCGGCGCTCTTCATGGCGTTGGTCGGGGCCACCGTCGGCGGCGGCATCACGCGCGGCATCGAGCGCGCCAACCGCGTGCTCATGCCGCTGCTCTTCCTGCTGCTGGTCGGGCTGGCGGTTTACGCGATGACCTTGCCGGGCGGCGGGGCCGGCGTAGCCTTCCTGCTGCAGCCGGATTTCTCGAAGATATCCGGCGCCACCTTCACCGCAGCGCTGGCACAAGCCTTTTTCTCCTTGTCCCTGGGCATGGGCTGCATGCTGACCTACGGCTCCTATCTGCGCCCGCACGAGCGGCTGGGCGTCGCCACCGGCGCCATCATCAGCCTGGACGTGGTTGCAGCGCTGCTGGCCGGTCTGGCCATCATGCCGGTGGTCTTTGCCTTCGGCGTCAGCCCGGAGGCCGGACCGGGGCTGACCTTCATCACGCTGCCGGCGGCTTTCGCGGCCATGCCGGGCGGGGCCATTGTCGGCCCGGCTTTCTTCCTGTTGCTTTCCGTGGCGGCTCTGACCTCGGCCATTTCCATCCTGGAGCCGGCCATCAGTTGGTTGACCGACGAGCACGGCTGGTCGCGTGGACGCACGGTCTGGGTCTGCGCCAGCATCTGCCTGGCGCTGGGCGTGCCCTCCTCGCTGTCGATGGGCGCAGCGCCCGGGCTGCAAATTGCCGGCATGAGCTTCTTCAACGCCATGGATTTCGCGGCCACCAATGTCATGATGCCGGTGGGTGCGCTGATTACCGCTGTCTTCGTCGGCTGGTTCTGGGGCCAGGGGGCTCTTGAGGAGTTGAGCAATACGAGTGGCGTTGCGCCCATCTGGGCACGCGGCTGGTTGCTGCTGCTGCGCTTCGTTGCGCCGCCGGCATTGGTGCTGATCCTGCTGCAGAGCACCGGGCTGATCTAGGACCCCCGGATCGGCCCGACATCAAGGGAGAGGGGCGATGAACGAATTGCTGTCCATGCTCGGCGCGATCAACAGCGTGCTGCTGTCGGTGCCGGTACTGATCGCATTGCTGATTGCTGGCGTGGCTTTCACGCTGTTCTCGGGCTTCTCGCAGTACCGCTCGTTGACGCACGGCTTCGCGCTCGTCGCCGGCCGCCACGATCTGGCCGACGACGGCAAGGGCGTGCTGAGCCATTTCCAGGCCTTGTCGGCGGCATTGTCGGCCACCGTCGGCCTGGGCAATATCGGCGGCGTGGCGATCGCTGTCTCCCTGGGCGGGCCGGGCGCGGTCTTCTGGATGTGGGTGGTCGGCCTCGTCGGCATGTCGATCAAGATGGTCGAGGTCACCCTCGCGATGCTCTATCGCGACACCAGCGACCCCGACAACCCGCACGGCGGCACGATGTACGTCTGTCGCGAAGGGCTGCGCGCGCTGTCGCCGCGTCTTGCGGGCGTCGGCGCCGTGGCCGGCAGCGTCTTCGCGGTTGCGCTGATCCTCTTCGGGCTCACCGGCGGCAATATGTTCCAGGCCTGGAACGCGGCCGAGCTGGCACGCAGCTACTTCGGTGTGCCGGGTTGGCTCTCGGGCATCGTGCTCGCCTTTCTGGTCGGGCTGGTCATCATTGGCGGCATCCGGCGCATCGGACGGGCCGCCGCGACGCTGGTGCCCTTCATGTGCCTCATCTACGTCGGCTGCGGGGTCTGGGTGCTGCTCGCCAATGCCGAGGAGCTGCCACGGCTGCTGAGCCTGATCGTGACCTCGGCCTTCTCGCCGGCAGAGGCCAGCGGCGCCTTCACCGGTGCGGCGGTCGGCACCGCCTTTCTGCTCGGCATGCGGCGGGCGCTGTTCTCCTCGGAGGCGGGCATGGGCTCCGCACCCATTGCCCACGCCGCCGTGAAGACGCGCAAGCCGGCCAGTGAGGGCGTTGTCGCGGGCCTGGAGCCCTTCATCGACACCATCGTGGTCTGCACGATCACGGCGCTGGTGATTCTCTCCAGTGGGGTCTGGGAGCGCGGGCCGGTTGCCGAGTTGGCGGCGAGTCCGGATTTCGTAGAGACCGCGGAGGGCCAGTGGCAGCCCGAGCTGGCGCAGCTGCCGGACGCGGAAGGCCTTGATGCAGGCGATCAGGTCTTCATGCTGGTACGCGCCGGCTCCGACTCGGAGCTGGAACGCGTCTACGCCGAAGTCGGCCCCAACGGCGCTCTGAACTGGCAGACGATCGATAGCGCCGAGGCGCCGCGCGCCGAAGGGCCGGGACTCTACGAGGATCTGCCGGCTGCCGCTCTGACTGCGGCCGCCTTCGACAGCGCGGCGGCTGGTCTGGGGCAGTGGATGGTGACCGCCGCGGTCTGGCTGTTCGCGCTCTCGACGATGATCACCTGGAGCTACTACGCGGAGCAGGGTGTGGTCTATCTTTTCGGCGACAAGCCGGTGATGACCTATCGCTTGCTCTGGTGTCTGCTTATCGTCGTGGCGACTGTAGGCGTCGTACGTACCGACGCGCAGTTGGACACGCTGAGCACCGTCGCCATCGGCTTCATGCTTATCGTTAACCTGCCGCTGATGGTTCTGCTCGCGCACAAGGCCCTCGCGGCCCAGCGCGAATACTTCGAGCAACTGCGCGACGGCGGCTGACGGCAGCCGCCGCCGTCGAGGACGAAAGCCAATGACGGAAAGCGTCGAGGCCCACCGCGCGCAGCCACGCGCCGGCGTGCTGCTGGTCAACCTGGGCACGCCGGATGCGCCTACCGCGCCGGCAATTCGCCGCTACCTGCGCGAATTCCTGTCTGACCGGAGAATCGTGGATCTGCCCCGGGCGCTGTGGTGGCCCATCCTCAACGGCATCATCCTGCCGCTGCGGCCGCGCCGGCTGGCGAAGAGCTACGCTAGTGTCTGGCTGGAGGAAGGGGCGCCTCTACTCGTGCACACCCGCGAGCTCGCCGAAGGCGTAGCACGCGAGCTGGTGACCGCGGGATTGGACGGCGTGCCAGTCTTCCATGCCATGCGTTACGGCAATCCCTCCATCGCCTCGGCGATCGCGCAGGCGCGCGAGCAGTCCGTGCGCCGGCTGGTCGTGATTCCCCTCTACCCACAATACTCGGGGACGACGACGGCTTCGGTCATGGACGGCGTCTTCTCTGCCCTTTCGGCGGAGCGCTGGATGCCCGAGCTGCGCAGCGTGCACGCCTATCACGACGACCCAGCCTTTATCCACGCCCTGGCCGACTCGGTGCAGGCGCACTGGCTGCAGCACGGACGCGGCGATCACCTACTGATGAGCTTTCACGGCATCCCGCAGCGCTACTTCGACGCCGGTGACCCCTATCACTGCCACTGCCACAAGACAGCGCGCCTGCTGGCCGAAGCGCTCGCGCTGGGGGAAGACGACTACAGCGTCTGCTTCCAGTCCCGCTTCGGGCGTGAGCCCTGGCTGCAGCCTTATGCGGACGAGCGCATTGATGCGCTGGCCGCGCGCGGTGTCAGACAGCTCGACGCCATTTGCCCCGGATTCGCCGCAGACTGTCTGGAGACGCTGGAGGAAATGGCGCAGCAGTACGCTGAGCAGTTCCAGGCCGCCGGTGGCAAGGCACTGCGCTACGTGCCCGCCCTGAACGCACAGCCCGAACACTGCGCGACGATCGCGCAGCTGGCCGCGCGTCAACTCGCCGGCTGGCAGCCGACTGCGATCGACAGCGAACTTATCGCAGAGCGGGTCCAACGCCTGCCCACCTCCGGCGGCTGAGGGCTGCGTCGCACGGAGCCTCCCGCAAGCCGCCCTCGGCGAAACAAAAAAAAGAAGCCCCACGACCTCAGGTCGTGGGGCTTCTCTTATTTATGCAGCGTGGACGGGGCCGAAGCCCCGTCCAAAGAGCGGGCTTAGTTGCCGCTCATCGCACGGACCTCGACGCGGCGGTTCAGCAACCGGCCCTTGTCCGTCTCGTTGCTGGCGATCGGATCCGACTCGCCGGCGCTGCTGGTGCTGATGCGCGCGGCACCCACACCCTTCTCGACCAGGTAGTCACGAACCACAGTGGCTCGACGCTCGCCGAGACGCTTGTTGTAAGCGTCGGTGCCGATGCTGTCGGTGTGCCCCTCAAGATCGACGCGCAGCTCACTGTCTTCTGCGATCAGCTGCTGGATCTCTGCGGCTGTCTTGTCGAGCGTGCTCTTGGCGTAGTCGGTAAGCGTCGCCTTGTCGAAGCCGAAGTTGATGTCCTCGAACTTGCGGTCGATGGATACATCCATCGGGCAGCCGACCTCGTCGACCCGCACGCCGGCGGCAGTGCCGGGGCACTCATCCTTGTAGTCCGGAACGCCATCAGCGTCCGAGTCAATCGGGCAGCCGCGGGCATTCACACGCACGCCCTGCGGCGTGCCGGGGCATTCGTCCATGTTGTCCGGAACGCCGTCGCCGTCGGAGTCACTGACCTCGCGGCGCGGCTCCGGCGTGTCGGCCGCCGCGGCCACCGGGATCGAGCGTACCAGCGGGAAGAGCACACCCACGCGCAGAATGGCCTCGTTGGCGGAACTCTTTGCAGTGCCGATAGCTGCCGCCGGCAAGCCATCCGTGTAACGGTAGGCGAACTCACCGCGCAAACCGAAGTTGACGGAGGGGTAGCTGAAGACGCCGAGCGTAACTTCGCCGAAGGCACGACGACGATTCTCGTCGGGCGGGTCCAGCTCGTTGTTGGCCAGACCGCCGCCGAGGCCGACGTAGGGCTCGATGAGGCCGCCGCGGTTGAAGGCGTAGAGGCCGCCAATCTTCAGGTTCAAGCTCTCGCCATCGCGGTCGACGCCGTCTTCTTCGCCGAAGCGGCTGAAGTCCGCGGCGATCTCGCCCGCTAGATTCGGCGTGAAGAAGTAACCGCCGGAAATATGGATGCCGTGACCTTCCTCGTTCGGCCGGTCATTGCTGTCGAAGGTGTGTTGATAAGAAAGCGACGAGAAAGCCTTGACCGTCCCGCCTTCCTGAGCAGTCGCCACCTGAGTTCCCATCAGCATGGCGGCTGTGCCGACTATGAATGCGAGTTTTCTGCTCACGATCGTTATGCTCCCTGTGGTCTGCTGCGCAGCCTAGTTGAATTGAAAAATGAAAACGTCCTGCCCGGACATTTCCGCCGTTTTACTATATCAGCTGTCGTTTTACCAGCGATGACGCTGATCATGCCTAACATGCCTAATAGGCCATGAGCTGGCTGAGCCGCTCCTGAACCCCCCAAGGAACTCTTTACGATGTCTCTATTCTCGGATGTGGGCGCTTTCGCGCTCAAGCTGTTGCTTTTCCTCGCTCTGATCGGCGCTTTCATCGCGCTGATCTCGCGCCTGACGCGCTCGCAGCAGGAGGAGCAGCCCGCGCCGCTGGAGATTCATCCGCTGAACGAGCGCCTGCGCGAGCGCGCGGATCGCCTCCGCCTCGCCGTTACGCCGGCAACGCAGCGCAAAAGCGTCATCAAGGCGCTGAAGCGCCAGCGCAAGGACGAGAACAAAGCACCCGCCGGTCAAAAGACCCGACCGCGCGGCTTCGTGCTCGATTTCGAGGGTGATATCCGCGCCTCGGCAGTGAGCTCCCTGCGCGAAGAGATCAGCGCGCTGCTGCAGGTGGCCGACAGCGGCGACGAGATCATTCTGCGCCTGGAGAGCCCAGGCGGCATGGTTCACAGCTACGGCCTGGCCGCCTCGCAGCTCGCGCGCATCCGCAAGCGCGGCATCCGCCTTACCGTGGCTGTCGACAAGGTGGCGGCCAGCGGCGGCTACATGATGGCCTGCGTGGCCGATCGCATCATCGCCGCCCCCTTCGCCGTCATCGGTTCCATCGGCGTGGTCATGCAACTGCCCAACTTCCATCGCCTGCTGAAAAACAAGGAGATCGACTACGAGTTGCTCACCGCCGGCGAGCACAAGCGTACTTTGACGGTCTTCGGCGAGAACACCGATGCCGCGCGCAGCAAGGCGCTGGAAGAGCTGGAGGACACGCATGCTCTATTCAAGGAATTCATTCACAGCTATCGCCCGCAGCTCGACCTGGAGGCGGTCGCCAGCGGCGAGCACTGGTTCGGAACGCGTGCGGCCGAACGCCAGCTGGTGGACGAGCTGATGACCAGCGACGACTATCTGCTGCAGCGCATGGGCAGCCACGACCTGTTCCGCATCAGCCTCCGCCAGCCCAAGCCGCTGATGCAGCGCCTCGCCGAGCGCATGCAGATGCGCCTGCGGCCGCTGTGGCAGGCTCTTGGACAGCATCACTGAAGATTGCGGGGCTTTCCGCGAACGAATTGATATTGGCGCGGTCTTCCGTGCCATGCGGAGCCGCCGCTCCGCCCCACCCAGAAACGACACAAGGTTCTCGATGCGAGCAAACCACGCTAGCGCCAGCCCGGCGCCCCGCTTCATCTCCCTGAGCGCCGCTCTCCTAGCACTGGCTTCGCTGCTGGCCAGCCCCGCCGCACCGGCGACGCCGTTGCTTGCCGCCGACAAGCCGACTCTGGCCCCCATGCTCGAGGAAGTGCTGCCGGCGGTCGTAAACATCAAGATCAAGGCACGGCAGCAGCGGATGGACGAAAACCCGCTGATGCAGGACCCCTTCTTCCGGCGCTTCTTCGGCCTGCCGGATGAGCCGCAGCCAAGGCAGCGTCAGGCGCAGCCGGTAGGCTCCGGCGTCATCGTCGACAACGAGGCGGGCCTGGTTCTGACCAATCACCACGTCATCGCCAAGGCAGACGAGATCATCGTCAATCTCTCCAGCGGCCGCGATCTCGAGGCTGAGCTGGTGGGCAGCGACCCCGAAACCGACATCGCCGTGCTGCGCATCGACGCCAGCGGGTTGCCGGCGTTGCCGGTGGCCGACTCCGACGTGCTGCGCGTCGGCGACTTCGTGCTCGCCATCGGCAACCCCTTCGGCCTAGGCCAGACGGTGACCTCCGGCATCGTCAGCGCACTCGGACGCATGACCGGCACCGAGGGCTACCAGAACTTCATCCAGACCGACGCCGCCATCAACCCCGGCAACTCGGGCGGCGCGCTGATCAATCTCGACGGCGAACTGGTCGGCATCAACAGCCAAATCCTGTCGCGTACCGGCGGCAACATCGGCATCGGCTTCGCCATTCCCACCAATCTCGCGCGCACCGTCATGGAGCAACTCGTCGAGCACGGCGATGTCCAGCGCGGGCGCATCGGCATCGTCGGGCAAACGCTGACCCCCGAGCTGGCGCAGGCCTTCGAGGTCGACGACGGCGTGGTGATCAGCAAGGTCATGGAAGACTCGCCGGCCCAGAAGGCCGGCTTGAAGGCCGAGGACATCATCGTCGAGGCCGATGGCAAGGCCGTCGACGACATGCTCCAGCTACGCAATCACATCGGCCTCAAGCGCATCGGCGAGAAGGTCAAGCTCACGGTGCTGCGCGACGGCAAGCGGCGCAAAGTAACGGTCGAGATCGGCAACGACGAGCAAGCCGAATCCGGCGGCGATGCGCTGCACCCCCGCCTGGAAGGCGCACGCCTCGGCCCCATCGCCGAGGATCATCCGCTCTCCGGCCGCGCCGAAGGCGTGCAGGTGCTGGAAATCGAGCGCGGTAGCCCGGCGGCATCGGCCGGGCTGCGTCCCGGCGACATCATCATGGCGGCCAACCGGCAGCCAGTGCGTTCGGTGAACGATCTGGGCAGCATCGCCGAGGGCAGCGAGCAGCTGCTGCTGCATGTTCGCCGCGGCAATGGCGCTCTCTTCGTGCTGCTGCAATAGGGGCTTTGCAATGCATGGCGCCGGCGTCGTTATACTCGGCGCCATGCATCGGGAGCGGCCATGATGGATGAGGAGTTCAGTCAGCTCGAAGAGCGTGTGCACCAGCTACTAGGCGCCTACCGGCAAGCCAAGAGCGAGCAGCATCGCGCAGAAGCCGAGCGCGATCGGCTGCTCGAAACCAATCGCGAGCTGCGCGAGCGCATCGAGCGCATCGTTGCCCGCATCCGTGCGCTCGAGCTGGAGCAGAGCGATGGCTGACAACAGCATCACCATAACCGTGCGCATCATGGGCCGCGAATACACCGTCGCCTGCCCGCCCGACCAGCACGAGCTGCTGGTAGCTTCGGCCGAGATGCTCAATGAGCGCATGAGCACCATCCGCAAACGCGGCAAGGCTCTGGGTACCGAGCGCATCGCCGTCATGGCTGCACTCAATCTGGCGCGCGAACTGATGGAGAACGGCGGCTCCGGCGAGGACGCCGAGAGCCGCAAGGCGGCTGCCGAGCGCGTGCGCCAGCTGCGGCTGGACATCGACAGCACCATGGCGCGCAACGACTGAGCGCGCCAGCTGCTAAGGTGTGAATCGTGTCTCCTGCGGTGTTCGTGGTTCGCCCAGCAACCCTTGAGCCTATTTTTAAACCCAGGGAGCTGATGTCGTTTCTGGCGTGCAAGCCCGCCCCGCAGCGGGAAGCCCGATGATCCGTCTAGGCACCCACTTGAGACGCTAGTCTCAAGGTTCCAGGCGAATGACGGCACAGGCGGGAGACACCCCCGATTCCCAGCGCGCGCGGCTCAGAAGACAGGCGCGCGCGGCGCGGCGCAAACTCTCGCCAGCCGAAAAGCGCGCGGCCTCCGAATCCGCCGCACGTAGCGCGATCCGATTGATCCGTCTGCGGCAAGCCCGGCGCGTCGCCGCCTATATCCACCACGCTAGCGAGTTATCCACAGCCCCGCTGCTGTGTGCGGCGGCGCGCGAGGACGTGTCCATGCATCTTCCCGTCATCGCTTCCGATGGGCGCATGCTATTCCGACACTGGCTAGGCGGCCCGCTGCGAGCCGGTGCCTATGGCATCCCGCGACCGGCGGACGGCCCGGCTGTATTCCGCGGCGCGCTGGATATCGTCTTCCTGCCGCTGGTGGGTTTCGACGCCTTCGGTACGCGCCTGGGCGCCGGCGGTGGCTACTATGATCGCTGGCTCGCGGGGCGCCGCGGCCGCCGTCCGCTGCTCTGCGGCTATGCTTTCGGAGTACAGGAATTCCCCGAGCTGCCGCGTGCCGCCTGGGATGTGCCCATCGACGCCGTCATCACCGAGCGCGGTTTCCGCCGCCTCCCCGCCCGCAACTGAGCACGAGAACTCACATGGCCTACTGGCTGATGAAATCCGAGCCCGACGCCTTTTCCATCGACGATCTGCGCAACCGCCCGAAGCAGACCGAGCCCTGGGACGGCATCCGCAACTACCAGGCACGCAACTTCATGCGCGACCGCATGGAGGTCGGTGATCAGGCCTTCTTCTACCATTCCAACTGCGCCGAGCCCGGCATCGTCGGCGTGATGGAGATCGCCTCGACGCCCTACCCGGACCCAGGCCAGTTCGATCCGGACAGCAAGTACTTCGACCCCAAGGCAACGCCCGAGCAGCCGCGCTGGCAGCTCGTCGATGTGCGCTATATCCGGCATCTGAAGCGCAACATCGCGCTGTCCGAACTGCGCGAACATGCGGAAGGGCCGCTTGCCGGTATGAAGCTGCTGGCCAAGGGCAATCGCTTGTCGATCATGCCGGTGGCTGAGGAGCACTGGGAGTTCATTCTATCGCTGGAGTAGCGACCGACAGGTCGGTACCGATGGACCGGCATGGTTCATGAATGACCGTTGGCGACGGCGGTTCCGCGCTCTGAAACCCCAGCTACCGGACCAGCGCCTGAAGAAGGCGCTCACAAAGGAACCCTCTCCACTCAAAAGCAGTCAGCTGATCGCAAAGGCGACGAGCACGTAGCTTCCGTGAGCAAAGCACTCGCCCGCGCACGCTGGTGGCGTCAATCCGTCCCCAAGAACAACCCATAAGCCGCATTCCCACTCTCCTCCCACCACGGATACCCCGTGGCCTTGAGCCGCGCGCGGCAGGCGCGGATCTGGCCGCGCGGCACCTGCAGGCCGAGCAGCACGCGGCCGTGCGCGGAGCCATGGTTGCGGTAGTGGAAGAGTGAGACATTCCAGCGCGTGCCGAGCTTGTTGAGAAAGGTCAGCAGCGCCCCCGGACGCTCGGGAAACTCGACACGGAACAGGCGCTCATCGGCCAAGCCGGGCGCGCGACCGCCGACCATGTAACGGATATGGATCTTGGCCATTTCGTCGTTGGTCAGATCGACCACCGCATAGTCCTTGCCACGCAGCTGCTCGACAAGCTCGGCGGCTTCGTCCAGGCCGCCCGCCACGCGCACACCCACGAAGATATGCGCGGCCTGACTGTCGGCATAGCGGTAGTTGAACTCGGTGATGGCGTGGCGACCGAGATCCCGACAGAAAGTCCGAAAGGCGCCGGGGCGCTCGGGGATGGTCACCGCCAGCAGCGCTTCATTGTGGTCGCCCAGCTCGGCGCGCTCGGCAATGTGGCGCAGACGGTCGAAGTTGACGTTGGCGCCGGACACGATCGCGCCCAGCCGCTTGTCGCGCGCGCCGGTTTCCAGCGCCCAGCGCTTGGCGCCGGCCACGGCCAGCGCGCCGGCCGGCTCTGGCACGCTGCGATTCTCGTAGAAGACGTCGCGCACCGCCGCACAGATCTCGTCGATGCTGACGGTCAGCATCGCGTCGACGCAAGCGCGCGCCACGCGGAAAGGCTCCTTGCCGGCCTGACGCACGGCGACACCGTCGGCGAACAGTCCAACCTGCGGCAGGATCACACGTCGGCCGGCAGCCAGCGCGCGGCCCATGCAGTCGGAATCCTCCGGTTCTACGCCGATGACCTTGGTAGTCGGCGATACGGCCTTGATATAGGCCGCCACACCGGCCAGCAGGCCGCCGCCACCAACACAGACGAAGATTACATCCAGCGGCTTCTCGCCGGCTTCCGCCAACTGCTCGACGATCTCGCGCGCAATCGTGCCCTGACCGGCGATGACCAGCGGATCGTCGTAAGGCGGGATATAGGTCGCGCCGCGCTCCTCCACGATCTTGGCGGCGTGCGCGGAGGCCTCGTCGTAGGCGTCGCCGTGCAGCACCACCTTGCCGCCGAAGCCGCGCACGGCATCCACCTTGATCTGCGGCGTCGTGCGCGGCATGACGATCCAGGCCGTACAACCCAGCGTGCGCGCAGCCAGTGCGACCCCCTGGGCGTGATTGCCGGCCGAGGCGCAGACGACGCCCTTGGCGCGCTCGGCTTCGGAAAGCTGCGCGATGCGGTTGAAGGCGCCGCGCAACTTGAAGGAATGCACCGGCTGCAGATCCTCGCGCTTGAGCAGCAGCTTGTTGCCGATGCGCGCGGACAGCCGTGGCGCCGGCGACAGCGGCGTGCGGATGGCGACGTCATAAACGCGCGCCGCCTCGATGCGGCGCTTGTAGCGCGCGATCAGCGCCTCGGCTTGCTCGGATTGCGACACGCGGCCTCCTGTCGATGGCGGGGCTCGTTCTGCAGCCCGGCGGGCGGCGCGATTATCATGCATTTTTCGCCAGCGCCTCGAACGCGCCACTGCAATCCTCGATGCATGACCTTCCCCTCCAGTTTCTGGGCGGCGGCAATATGGCCGACGCCATCATCGCCGGACTGCTTGCGTCCGGCCACGACGCCGAGCGCATTCTCGTCGTCGAGCCGGAGTCCGCGCGCGCAACAGCCCTCAGAGACCAGCACGGTGTCACCGTTGTCGCTCCCGGCGCGCCGCTGAAAGCCGAGGCCGTCACCGTGCTCGCGGTCAAGCCGCAGGTCGCGGCCGAGGCGCTGGCCGCCACACCGGTGCCGGCCGGCGCGCTAGTGGTCTCCATCGCGGCCGGGCTTTCCTGCGACTGGCTGCGCAGCCAGCTTTCGGAAGGCGTGCGCGTGGCGCGCTGCATGCCGAATACGCCAGCACGGCTGGGGGCAGGAGTGACCGGCATCTGGGCGGACGCCGATATCGGCGAGGCGGCGCGCGCGCAGATCGACTATCTGCTGGGCGCGGCCGGCGCCACGGTCTGGCTGGAATCCGAAGCGCAGATCGACGCCGTCACCGCGCTGTCGGGCTCGGGGCCGGCCTATGTCTTCGCCCTCGGCGAAGCCATGGCCGCAGCCGGCCAACAGCTCGGCCTGCCACAAGAGACAGCCGAAAAACTGGCACGCCAGACGCTGATCGGCGCCGGCCGCCTGCTCGCCGAGGAGACGGCCACCGCCGGTGAGTTGCGCGCACGTGTAACCTCGGCTGGCGGCACCACGGCCGCCGCGCTTGCCGAATTGGAGGCAGGCGGCCTAAGCGCACTGATGGCGCGCGCCATGGCCGCGGCAGCCAAGCGTGCGCGCGAGCTGTCCGCGCCGCCCACCCACGACGAGGAATCTGAGCACTGATGGGCTCGAATGTCGACAACGCGCTTTTCTTTCTGGTTTCCACGCTCTTCAAGCTGGCGATCTGGGTACTGATCCTGCGCGTGGCACTGCAGCTGGTACGCGCGGATTTCTTCAACCCGGTCTCGCAGCTAGTCTGGCGACTGACGCAACCGGTGGTGGGGCCGCTCTCCGGCATCGTGCCGCGCTACCGGCAGTGGGATCTGGCCGGCGTGCTCGTGCTCTATGTGCTGGCCGTTCTCTACATCTATGCCGTCTTTGCCATCCTCGATTACCGCGTCGGGCTGCTGCCGGCGCTGTGGTTGGGGCTGCTGTCGCTGATCACGATGACGCTGATGCTGCTGACCTTCAGCATCTTCGTGCAGGCGATTCTGTCCTGGCTCGGGCCCGGCGTGAACAACCGCGCCGGCAGCGTGCTGTGGAGCCTCAACGAGCCGCTGCTGTCACGCATCCGGCGCATCGTGCCGATGGTCAGCGGCATTGATCTCTCGCCGCTGGTCGCGATCCTGCTGCTGCAGGTGTTCTACTATCTCGTGCCCCTGCATCCGGTGCTGCGCTAACGGTGGGCAAGCCAGAAACAGAGCCGGGCTCGGTCGGCATCGTCACTCCCGAGATACTGCACTTTGACGATCATCTGGAGTTGGAGTGCGGGCGCTCGCTGAACGGCTTCGACCTGGTCTTCGAAACCTACGGGCGGCTCAACGCCGAGCGCAGCAACGCCGTGCTCGTCTGCCATGCGCTGTCCGGCGACCACCACGCTGCCGGCTATCACAGCGCCGAGGAGCGCAAGCCGGGCTGGTGGGATGCCTGCATCGGGCCCGGCAAGCCCATCGACACCAACCGGCTCTTCGTCGTAAGCCTGAATAATCTGGGCGGCTGCGCCGGCTCCAGCGGGCCGACCAGCATCAACCCGGAGACCGGCCACCCCTGGGGCGCTGACTTCCCGATGGTGACGGTTCGCGACTGGGTGCGCGCGCAAGCGCTGCTCGCCGACCGGCTGGGCATCGACCAGTGGGCCGCTGCCGTCGGCGGAAGCCTCGGCGGCATGCAGGTCATGCAATGGGCCATCGACGAGCCCGAGCGCCTGCGTCATGCCGTCGTGATCGCCGCCGCTCCCAAGCTCTCGGCGCAGAATATCGCTTTCAACGAAATTGCCCGTCAGGCCATCTTCGCCGATCCCGACTTCCACGCCGGACGCTATCTGGAGCACGGCGTGACGCCCGAGCGCGGGCTGCGGCTGGCGCGCATGCTGGGGCACATCACCTACCTCTCCGACGAAGCCATGCGCGAGAAATTCGGCCGCATGCGCCGCTCGGACATCCTCGGCTACCACTTCGACGTCGAGTTCGAAGTGGAGAGCTATCTGCGCTATCAGGGCCAGCAATTCGTCTCGCGCTTCGACGCCAACACTTATCTGCTGATGACCAAGGCGCTGGATTACTTCGACCCCGCCAGCGAGTATGGCGGCGACTTGGCGGCCACGATGGAGCGCGTGCAGGCGCGCTCCCTGGTTATCGCCTTCGAGGCGGACTGGCGCTTCTCGCCGGAACGCTCGCGCGAGATCGTCCAGGCGCTGGTGGCCGCACGCAAGCCGGTGGCCTACGTCTGCGTGCCCTCCAGCCTCGGCCACGACGACTTCCTCATGCCCATCCCCTATTACCACCGAATACTCGGCGACTATATCGCCCGGGTGGCGCGCGAGGTGGGTTGCTGATGCGCCCCAACATGCCCGAGAACCTCCGGCCCGATCTGGCGCTGATCAGCGAGTGGATTCCATCCGAGGCGCACGTCCTCGACCTCGGCTGCGGCGAAGGCGCCCTGCTGGCCTTCCTCAACGCCGAGCGCGACGTCACCGGCTACGGCCTGGAGATCGACGAGGATGAAATCACCGCCGCGGTAGCGCGCGGGGTCAACGTCATTCAGGGCGACGTCGACGAAGGCCTGCAGCAGTACGCCACTGCCAGCTTCGACTACGTCGTCATGACCCAGGCCCTGCAGGCGCTGCAGCGGCCGGATCTGGCGATTGCGGAAATGCTGCGCGTCGGCCGCACCGCCATCGTGACCTTCCCGAACTTCGGGCATTGGCTGGCGCGGCTGGATGTGCTGCGGGGGCGCATGCCGCTGACGCGCACCATGCCCGAGCACTGGTACGACAGCGAGAATATCCATCTCTGCACGGTGCGCGACTTCGAGACGCTCTGTAGTGAGAATCACTGGCGCATCACGCGCCGCAACCTCCTCAACCACGATCATCAGGACGGTTGGCTGCAACGCTTTGCGCCCAATCTCTTTACCGAGATCGCCGTCTACATGCTGGAATCGGAGGCCGCTCGCCCATGAGCATCACTCTGCGCAGCACCGCGCTGCTGCTGTTCGCGATTCTCGCCCTGCCCGCGGTCGCCGAGCAAGGTGGGCAGTCCGTGCTCGCCGACGGCTACGAGATCCACTACGCGGCCATCAACACCACCGATGTGCCGCCGGTCACCGCCCGAGCGCTCGACATCAGGCGCAGCGATGCGCGTGCCCTGCTGGTGCTCAACGCCCAGCGCGTCTCCGACGGCAGCAGCCTGCGCACGACGGCCGAAGGTGAGGTGCGCAATCTCACTGGTCAGGAAAAAGCCTTCGCCCCGCGCGCCGTCGAGGACGGCGGCGTCTGGTACGTGCTCGCCGAGTTCCGCATCGCCAACGGCGAGCGCCTGCGCTTCGATCTGCAGGTCCTCCCGGAAGGCGCGGGCCGCGCCATCCCGCTGCGCTTCGAGCAGACCTTCTACCGCACCGACTGACCGGGCAGCCGCGGCGCCTCGTCGCCCGCCATCATCACGCGCCCCTTGCCGGCGGCCTTGGCGCGGTACATCGCCGCGTCGGCGGCGGCGACGAGGGCATCCGCGCTACCACCATCGCGGGCTCCGAGCGCCACGCCGACACTTGCGCCGATCCGCGCCTCCATCGCGCCTTCGGCGAGTTCCAGCGCGAAGGGCCGACTCAGCTTGTCGATGACGGTCTCGGCGAGCCGACGCGGCAGATCGGGCTGATCGGCGGGCAGGCCGGCGAGCAGCACCGCGAACTCATCACCTCCCAGGCGTGCCACCACATCCTCGCGCCGGAACGCGCCCAGAAGACGGCCCGCCACCGCCACCAGCAGCGCATCGCCAGCAGCGTGGCCGTGTCCGTCGTTGAGCGCCTTGAAGCCGTCGAGATCGATGAAGACGAGGCCTACCGCGGCCGCATCCTCGGCCAGCGCTGTTTCCAGCTGCTCGTAGAAGCGCGCACGATTGGGCAGATCGGTCAGCGGATCGTGATAGGCGCGATGCAACGCGCGCGCCTCGGCCTGCTTGCGCTCGGCGATCTCCGCCTGCAGGCGCCGGTTATAGGCCTCCATCTGACCGAGCAGCTGCTGCAGCCGGCCGCGCGTGCGGTAGAGTTCCAGGAAGGCGCGCACCTTGGCCAGTAGCACGGTCTCGTTCACCGGCTTGGTGAGATAGTCGACCGCCCCCAGCTCGTAGCCCTGCAGCGCGTCCAGCTCGGCGGTGTAGTTGGCCGTGACGAAGATCACCGGTGTCTGCGACAGCTCGCCCTGGCCGGACAGCAGCTCGGCCACCTCGAAGCCGTCCATGTCCGGCATCTGCACGTCGAGCAGGATCAGCGCGAACTGCGTCTCCAGGCAGGCCGCCAGCGCTTCGGCACCGGAAGCGGCCTCGACGATCTCGGCGTCGACCTGCGCCAGCAATCGGCGCATGGCGACCCGATTGGCGTGGATATCGTCGACGACCAGGATGCGCGGTCGCGGCACCCCTTCGTCCGTGCTCAGCTCATCCATTGATTCAGCTCCCTCCGCAGCTCCTGCATCGTCGCGACCTGTTGGACGCCGCCTGCGTCAATGGCCGCGCGCGGCATCCTCGGAAACTGCGCTTCGGCCGGTGTCTGCGCGAGACTGAAGCCGCCTCGATCGCGCACCGCGCGCATACCCTGCGCTCCGTCGTCGTTGGCGCCGCTGAGGATGCAGGCGCAGAGGTGCGGCCCCCAGCAGTCGGCCGCGCTGTCCAGTAAGACATCGGCGGCGGGCCGCACATAGCGCTCGCGATCGTGCAGCGAATAGGAGAAACAGCCATCACGCTCGACAAGCAAGTGATAACCGGGTGGCGCCACATGCAGCATGCCGCCGCGAGCCGGGGCGCGCTCGGCGGCCTCGCCGACCGGGATCGCGCATAGTCGGTCAAGGCTGGAGAAACCCTCGGGCATGCCTCTTTCCGGCAGGTGCAGCAGCAGGATCACGGCGACGTCACCCGGCGCAGCCAGCTGGGGCAACAGATCGGCGAGCGCCGCGTAGGCGCCGCTCGAGCCGACGATGACCAGGGCCCGCGCAGCGGCTTCCGGATGCATCATTCCGCGTCCTCGGCAAGGCGTCGGTACAAGCCTTCGCCGAGCGGCTGGAACCAGCGCCGCATCAGCGCAGCGTCGACATGCTCGCGCGCACCCAGCAGCAGATAGCCGCCGCGCACCAGCGACTCGGCGAAGACCCGCACCGCACGAGCGCGCAACGCGCTGTCGAAATAGATGAAGACATTGCGGCAGATCACCATCTGCGCCTCAACGAAGACTTCGTCGGTCGCCAGGTTGTGAACAGCGAAGGTCATCGGCGCGCGCAGCCAGTCGTGCAGCTTGATGCGCCCGTACTGGGCGAGCATGTAGTCGGCAAAACTGGCTGCACCGCCCGCGGCGAGATACCCCTCGGCGAAATCACGGCCCTGAGCGAGCGGAAAGATGCCCTCTCGGGCGCGGGCGAGAACAGCCTCGTTGATGTCCGTCGCGTAGATCCGGCTACGCGCGAGCAGCCCGGCCTCGTGCAGCAGGATCGCGAGCGAGTAGGCTTCCTCACCGGCAGCGCAGCCGGCGTGCCAGATCGTCGGGCTCGGGTGGCTGGCAAGCCAGGGCAGCACTTCGGTGCGAAGCCGCGCGAAGACGTCCGGGTCGCGGAAGAGGCTGGAATGCGGCACCGACAGCGCCGCCACGATGTCGGCTGCGGTGTCGGGCTCGCGCAGGCACTGCGCAATCAGCGCGCTGATGCCGGAAAGATCGCGCTTTGCCACCAACGCCAGGATCCGGCGCTTGAGGCTGGCGCGCAGATAACCGGAAAAATCGTAGCCCCAGGCCCGCCTGAGCGCCTCGATGAAGAGCTCGACCTCTATATCCTCGGCCGCCGGCGCCTGCTCCTGTTCTGGCGCCACGCGTCTAGGCCTCCAGCCAGACGCGGATCAACGACAGCAGCTTGTCGACGTCCACGGGCTTGCTCATATAGTCGCTGGCGCCGGCGGCCAGGCATTTTTCGCGGTCACCTCGCATGGCCTTCGCGGTCAGCGCAATGATGGGCAGCTCGCGGTGGCGCGGGTTCTCGCGGACACGGCGCATGGCCTCGTAACCGTCCATGCCCGGCATCATGATGTCCATCAGCACGATCTCGATGCCGCCGGCATCCTCACTGTCGAGCACGGCCAACGCCCTGGTCGCGTCCTGCTGCATGACGACCTCCAGACCGCGCGCGCGCAGCGCTTTGGACAGCGCGAAGACATTGCGCACGTCGTCGTCCACCAGCAGCACGCGCCGGCCTTTGAGGTCGGTGTTCTGCGCACCGGCAGTGGGCGCCTTCGCGGCAGCATCGTCCATGGCATGCAGGAAAAGCGTCACTTCGTCAACCAGCCGCTGGCTGGCCGGCGTTCCCTTCATCACGACGCTGTCGGTGTGCGCGCGCAGGCGCAGCTCTTCCGCACCCTCCAGCGCGCGCGCTGCCTGCACGACGACACGCAGATTCAGGCCCTCGCGCTCGAGGTGATCGAGCAACTCCGGCGCGCTCATGTCCGGCAGATCCAAGTCGACGATCATGCAACCGAAGGCCGTGCTCTTGCGCAACCGTGCGATCGCCGCCTCACCATTGGCAACCTCGACCACCGGTGCCGTCGAGCGACTGCGCAGCAACTCCGCGACCGTCGCGCGCGCGCTGGCGTCGCCATCGACGAGGAGAATGCCGCGCTCAGCGGCTTCAGCCGGCATCAAGGCCTCCAGCACTCCGTCCAGCGCCTCGCGATCGACCGGCTTGCGCAGGAAGCCCAACGCACCCTCGGCCCGGCCTTCGTCCTCGGCGCCGCTGATGAAATGCACCGGAATCATTGCCGTCTCCGGCTGCGCCTGCAAGGCATCGCGCAGTGCATAGCCGTCCATATCCGGCAGCCCGACGTCGAGGACGATGCCGTGCGGCCGCCACTCGCGAGCCGTTTCCAGCCCCTCTTGCCCTGTGACGGCCTGGCGCACCGCGTAGCCGCGGCCCTCCGCGACACGGGCAACGATGCCGGCAAAGACGGTGTCGTCCTCGACGATGAGCAGGCGTGGCTTCGTCCCACCCTCCAGGGCGGGCGCGGGCAGAGCCAGCGCTTCCTTGCCTTCTTCGCTGCTACCCGCCGCGGCGGATGACGCCGCATCAACAACCCCCGGCAGATGCATGGGCACGCGCAGCCGGAAGCAGCTGCCCTGACCGGGCGCGCTGTCGACCTCCAGGCTGCCGCCCAGCAATATCGCCAACTTGCGCGAAATCGCCAGCCCGAGGCCAGTGCCGCCGTAGCGACGCGAGGTCGAGCCATCGGCCTGCTCGAAGGCCTGGAAGATGCGTTTCCCGGCTTCCTCGTCGAGACCGATGCCGGTATCGCGCACAGCCAGACAGAGCCACTCTTCCCCCTCGGCCGACTCCACGCTGAGCGTCATCTCGACCTCGCCGCTCTGCGTGAACTTGATGGCATTTCCCAGCAGGTTCACGGCGATCTGCCGCAGCTTGTCGGCGTCGTGGTGGATCTGCTGCGGCAGAACCTCGTCCACGTGCAGCGTGAAGCGCAGGCTCTTCTGTCGCGCCAAAGGCTCGAACTGCCGGCGCAGGCCCTCGAAGAGCGGCCGCGGATCGAAGGCCTCGCCGCGCACCTCCAGTCGACCGGCTTCGATCTTGGAGAGATCGAGCACATCGTTGATCAGGCGCAGCAGGTTCTGGCCGCTGTCGTGGATGATGCGCGCCGACTCGATCTGTTCCTCGCTGAGATTGTCTTCGTCGTTGTCGGCCAGACTCTTGCTCAGGATCAGCAGCGCATTCAGCGGCGTGCGCAGTTCGTGCGACATATTGGCCAGGAACTCGCTCTTGTAGCGCGATGCCTGCTCGACCTCGCGGCTGTGCTGCTCGACCCGCTCGGACATCTGCTGCAGCTCGGTATTGGCTGCGCGCAGCTGCTGCGCCTGCACTCGCAGCTCCTCCTCCGAGGCCCGCACTCGTTCACCCTGCTCCTCCAGCTCCGCCGCCTGGCTGCTCAGAGCTTCGTTTGTCACGCGCAGCTCCTCCTGCTGCGCGCGCATCTCCTCCTCGCTCTCGGCCAGCGCCTGGGCCTGGCGCTGTGTCTCGGCAAGCAGCTCGCGCGTGCGCACATCGCCGTCGAGGCTGTCCATGGCCAGCGCCAGCACGCGCCCCATCTCTTCGAGCAGCGCGCGCTCGGCGTCGCTCGGGGCGTTGAAGGCGCTGTACTCCAGCAGCCCGACCACCTCGCTACCGATACGCAGCGGCTCGATGGCGAGATAGCGCGGCATTGATGTGCCGGTGCCGACGCGCACCTCCGGATAGCCTTCCGGTATCTGCGTCCGGCGGACGGGGCTCGCCGAGCGCAGCGCCTCGCCCACCAGCCCCTCACCGGCGGCAAAGACCAGCTCGGTATCGTCGTGCACGCGGCCGTAGGCCCAGGAGGCCACGGCGACGGCCCGCGCTGCATCACCCTCGGCGCGGTAGAGAACGGCCGAGGTCGCGGACAGTTGGGGGGCGAGCCCACGCAGCAGAGTCGCGCCGAAGCGCTGCCAGTCGTCGCAGCGCGCAAGCGGCTCGCTGAGATCGGCGACAGTGGCCTTGATCCAGGCGTTCAGGCGCTGCTGCTCATTGGTAGCCCGGAAGCTTTCCAGCGCGCGCGCCATCTCGCCGATCTCATCGGCCTGCTTGGTGAAACCGATCACGACATTCTGATCGCCGGCAGCGAGGCGGCGCATGCTGGTGGCGAGCTGACGCATCGGATCGGCGATCCGGCTGCGCGTGACGCGCGCCAGCCCGAACATGACGAGCAACGCCACGAAGACGGCAGCGCTACCGGCCAACTCGATCCAGTGCAGGCGTTGAGCTAGCTGCGCCGCGCCAGCGTCCTGCCGCTGCCGATCGCTGCGCGCCATAGCGTCCACCCGGGTTTCCAGACTGGCGAGAATGGCGCGCCCGCGACCCGATTCGATGTGCTCGCGCAGCGCCTGCTCCTCACCGGCGCGATGCATGGCCAGTGCCGGCTCGGCAAACTCGACGCGCCAGCGCCGCATGAGGTCATCTATGTGATCCAGCGTCGCCGTATGCGACTCGCCGATCGTGCGCAGTTCCCCCAGCAGCTTGTCGAGGGTCTCCGGTGCAGTCTCGTAGTCCTCGAGAAAGGCGGGCTGATCGCTCAGCAGATAGCCGCGCAGACTGCTCTCCTGTTCGTGAACCACGGCTTGCAGACGCTGCGCGAACGCAAGGCGCTCGGCGACCTCCTGTTCCAGCATGCGCGCCGTATTGAGCTGCACAATGGCGGTAGCGAACAACGCCACCAGCGCCGCCAGCAGCAACAGCATCAGCGCAAAGGCGAGATTGAAGCGTCCGCGCAGACGCAAGCCGCGCCGGCGCCGCTCACCTTGCGCTTCTGCCGTCATGCGCGCCCGGCAGCCTCCCCGTCGCCGCCGTCACGGTGGGTGGCCTCGACCGCGAGCTTCTCCTGGATGAAGACGCTGTGCGGCACGAAGAGCAGATCGGCCAGCCGGCGCACCATGTGCTCCTCGTGGGCATCGAGCACGCCGTCGGCGTAGGCGACCTCCCATATCATGCGCACCAGGTGGCGCTTCTCCTCGAAACTGCACCGGGCATTGAGAGCGTCGGCGTACTCGTGCAGCGACACGCTTTCGTTCTGGTGCGACGCCGCGCGCGCCATCAGCGCCTCGCAGGTTTCGGGGTCGACGCCGGGAAGAGCAGCGAGCAGGCGCTGCAGGGTCTCGTTCTCGGCGTCGGCGATCTCCATGTCGGCGCTGGCGATCTCGTAGAGCAGAACGGCCGTGGCCAACTCGGTTTCAGGCGCGCTGGCAGCCTCGGAGCCACCCGTAGACAGCGCGGTCTTGAGCTTCTCCCAGAGCATGCTCAGCGGCTCGGATTGCGGCAGGCGGATATGGGCATAGGGCGCTCGCTGTATCGCTTCAACTGTCGAGCGAGGATAGCACCGCCTCCGGCCTCAATTTTCCGGCGGCGCAGCCGCGAGAAGCGCCTGCATGAAATCCCGGGCAGGGGCCCGTACGGCATCCAGCCGACCGTGGAAGAAGTGCCCACCGCTGTCCGGGATTTCCCAGTGCGGTGGCGGCTGGGCGGCCGCCAGGCATTGCTGCGTCTCGGCCAGCGGCACGACGTCGTCGTCGGCCGCGTGGATGCTGAGCCAGGGGCAGCGCGGCCAGGCGGTGGGCTCACCGGATTCGAGATAACGCGCCGCCGGCGCCACAGTCACCAAGCATGCCGGCTCGATCGCGGACTGGGCGCGCAGCGCGACGAAACCACCGAAGGAGAAACCGGCCAGCAGCAGCGGCAGTCCGTCGAGCTCGGCGCGGAGCCAGGCAGCGAGACGCTCGCAGTCATCGGCCTCGCCGCGCCCGTCGTCGTGCGCGCCGGCGCTGGCGCCGACGCCGCGGAAGTTGAAGCGCAGCGCCGCTAGTCCGACGTCGTTGCCGGCCGCGGCCAGCGTCGTGACGACCTTGTTGTCCATCGTCCCGCCGTAGAGCGGGTGTGGGTGGCAGACCAGCAGCGCGCCCTGCAGCGGCGCCTCGCGCGGTCCGGACAGCGCGCACTCGATATCTCCAGCGGTACCGGCGATGCGCAGACGCTGGCGCGCGCCGGCAGCCATTCCTTCCTGCATTTGATGGGCTCCCGATCGACTGGGCAATCAGTCTATCTGCACCCGAGACGCACCCACGCTGCCTTGCGACGCCCCCTGTGCCATCCTATAGTCCAAAAGCACACGCGTGCCCGCTTAACGCAGAATTGCGGCGCGCCAATCATCGGGGAGCAGACATGAAAGCTTGGAAGACCCTTGCCGCGAGCCTTTTCCTGGGCCTGGGCAGCACCGCCTCCGCCGGCGTCGCCGCCGACATGCTCAGCGAGCGCGCGCTCTGGAGCGATCCTTCCGCCCGCGCCTACCTCAGCCTCGGGTTTGGTGCGAGCAGCGATTACCAGCAGAGCCAGCTGCGTGCCGGCCTGCGCATCGATCGCAACAGCACGCTGCAATGGACGCAAGTCGAGCCCATCGCGCGCATCGACTTCGACCGCGCGGGCCTGACCGAGGCCACGCTCAACGGCGTACCCATGGTCGCCCGCGACCCGGTCGTCTACCAGCAGGACGGCGACATCGTCTACAACTGGACGGACTGGGGGCTGGTCGCGCTGGGCGCGGCGGGCCTCGGCTTCATCATCTACGAAGTCGCCGACAATGAGGACAGCGACGAGCCACAGCCCATCGATAACGGTGGTGATGGCGGCGACGGCGGCGGCGGCCTGCTCGGCGGCTTGCTGGGCGGCCTGCTCGGCTTCCAGGCGGACGACACCGGTGCGCTAAGCTCCGGCGAATACCGCGCCTGGATGGAGGGCGGCACCGGCCAGATGGGTGACCTCGACTGAAGGCTGAACCTGGCGTGAAGCCGCGCCATAGGAGGCCGATTCATCGACGGGGAGCCACGGGCTCCCCGTCGCATTTCGGAATCCGCTGATGCGCCGAATCCTGCAGCGCTGGTGGCGAGAATCCGCGACCGTTGATCTGCGCGGCCTGGCCGTGTTGCGCGTGCTGCTCGGCTTGGTTCTGCTCTTCGAGTTGGGGCTCCGGCTCTGCGACCTGGGCGCCTTCTACGGCGACGCTGGCGTACTGCCGCGCGTCACCCTTATCGAGGTCGCCGATGTCGGGCGCATCTCGCTGCTGCTCGCGGCCGGCGGCGCCTGGTGGAGCGGCGCGCTCATCGTCGCGGCCTGGCTCGCAGCCGCCGCCTTTACGCTGGGCTGGCGCACACGCGCAGCGACCATTGCGCTCTTCGTGCTGGTCGCCTCGATCCAGTCGCGCAATCCGCTGATCCTCATCGGCGGCGACATCCTGATCATGGCGCTGCTGCTCTGGAGCCTCTTCCTACCCATGGCGACGCGCTGGTCGGCCGACGCGGCGCTGGCGAGCACGCCACCGCCGGTCTCCAACCGCCACCGCAGCCCGGCCGCCTTCGCGCTTCTCGTGCAGGTGGTCTCGGTCTATTTCTTCTCAGCGGTGCTCAAGCACGGCGACGCCTGGTGGCCGGACGGCACGGCCGTCTACTACGCACTGGAGCTGGAACGTTACGCCACCGCCCTCGGCCGCTGGCTGCAGGGCTTCCCCGACATCACGCAGGCGCTGAGCTACTTCGTCTACTTCCTGGAGTGGGGTGCGCCGCTGCTCGTCTTCGCGCCGCTGGCCACACGCGCCTTCCGGCTCCTCGCTTTCGCGCTGTTGATGCTGATGCATCTCGGCTTCCTGCTCTGCCTGGAGCTGGGCCACTTCCCCTGGGTTAGCTTCGCCGCACTGATGGCGCTGACCACGCCCGCACTTTGGGACGGAGTACGGCGCCGCCTCGACCGCGGCGGCGAGATCCGCATCTACTACGACCGCGACTGCGGTTTCTGCCTGGCCAGCTGCCGATTACTCGTGACCTTCCTAGTGATTCCGCGCGCGACCATCCAGCCGGCGCAGGAGGTCACGCGCGCGCAGCGACTGATGGATGCGCACTGGAGCTGGGTCGTCATCGACGCCGACAACGTCGCGCATCTGAAGTACGACGCCTTCGTCGCCCTGCTGCGCGCCTCACTGCTCTTCCGCTGGCTGGCGCCCATTGCCGCGCTGGCACCGCTACAGAGCCTCGGCACGCGCACCTACGACCTCGTCGCCAACGGCCGCGGCGGCGTGGCAGCCGCCACACGCTGGTTCTGGCGACCGCGCACACTGCGCTGGCGCCCGAGCACTACTGGGCAGGCCCTGGCAGTGCTGGCGCTGCTCGTGATCACGGCCTGGAATGCACATAGCGTCGGCTGGCTGCCCACCGCGGCGCTGCAGCCGGTGGCGCCGTCAGTGCACGCGCTGCGCATCGATCAGCGCTGGGACATGTTCGCGCCGGAGCCTTCGCGACGCGACGGCTGGATCGTCTTCCCGGGCCAGCTTGAGAACGGCCGCAACATCGACCTGCGTGCCGACGACGGCGAACTCGATTGGCAGCGCCCGCAACCGCCGAACGCGCATCGCAACGTACGCTGGCACAGCTACGAATGGCGACTCTACGAGCTGCGCGAGGAAGCACTCTTCCTCGCCTACGGCCGTTACCTTTGCCGGCAGTACAACGCAACAGCCACAGCCGGAAAACGGCTGCACAGCTTTGAGATGGTCTACGTCATCAAGGAATCGCCAGCGCCCGGCGAATCTGCCGAGGCCGTGCGCCGCACTGCCTGGCGGCATCAGTGCCTGCCCGACTGACCTTTCACACGCGTATCAATCCCTTCATGATCGATATTGGCGCCAACCTCGCCCACGAAAGCTTCGCGCAGGACTTCGAGGCCGTGCTCGCCCGCGCCACTGCCGCCGGCCTGAGCCACATCGTGCTCACCGGCAGCGACGCCGAAAGCAACAGCCGCGCCCTGCAGCTGGCCCGCGCGCAACCAGCCATGCTCTCGGCCACCGCCGGCCTGCACCCCCACCATGCCGCGCACTGGAGCGAGGCCCTGGCGGCCCAGATTCGCGGCAACGCGCAGGCCGCCGAATGCCGCGCCGTCGGCGAATGCGGCCTCGACTACTTCCGCGACCTGTCGCCCCGCCCCGATCAGCAGGCGGCCTTCCGCGCCCAGCTCGACATCGCCGTGGCAACCGGCCTGCCCGTCTTCCTGCACCAGCGCGCCGCGCACGCCGACTTCGTGGCGATCCTGCGCGAATACCGGCCGCAGCTGAGCGCCGCCTGCGTGCACTGCTTCACCGAGGGCCCGGCGGAGCTTGAGGACTATCTGGCGCTTGACTGCCACATCGGCGTCACCGGCTGGGTCTGCGACGAACGCCGCGGCGCGGCCGCCGCCGAAGCCGCACCCATGATTCCGGTGGAGCGGCTCATGATCGAGACCGACGCACCCTATCTGCTGCCGCGCAACCTGCCGCGCGCGGTCGCCAAGAGCGCCGGCCGCCGCAACGAGCCGGCCTATCTGCCCTGGGTGCGCGACCGGCTCGCCGAGCTGCGTGGCGACGATCCCGAGGCGCTGGGCCAAGCTACTGCCGCCACCGCCCGCGCCTTCTTCGGCCTGGACTGAAGAAGAAGCCACAGATCGCACAGATTCCCGCGAATCACTCGAGCTGCGCGCTGACTGCGTCAGCTGCGCAGCACCAAGGAATCCTTCAGATCTGTGTCATCTGTAGCCCTCAGCCCTTGTCAAGGTCTGCGTCGGTGACCGCGCCGCGCTCGGCACCAACGGCCAGACGCGCGTACTTGCCCAGCACGCCGCTCGTGTAGCGCGGCGGCCGCGGCTGCCAGTTGGCGCGGCGACGCTCCAGCTCGGCGTCGTCGATGTGCAGTTCGATCTTCAGGGCCTTGGCGTCGATAGTGACCTGATCGCCTTCCTCAACCAGCGCGATGGGACCGCCGACGGCGGCCTCGGGCGCGACATGTCCGACGACCATGCCCCAGGTGCCGCCCGAGAAGCGGCCGTCGGTGATGAAGCCGACACTCTCGCCCAGGCCCTTGCCGATGATGGCCGAGGTCGGCGCCAGCATCTCGCGCATGCCGGGGCCGCCCTTGGGGCCTTCGTAGCGGATGATGAGCACGTCGCCGGCACCGATCTTGTCGGCCAGGATCGCCTCCATGGCTTCGTCCTCGGAATCGAAGACACGCGCCGGTCCGGTGATCACCGGATGCTTGATACCGGTGATCTTGGCGACACAGCCAAGCGGCGAGAGATTGCCCTTGAGGATGGCCAGATGCCCTTCGGCATACATCGGATTGTCGAAGGCCCGGATCACCTCCTGATTCGGCCGCGGCTGCTCCGGGATGTCGGCCAGCAGCTCGCCCAGCGTCGCGCCGGTGATGGTCGGGCAGTCGCCGTGCAGCAGACCGTTGGCCAGCAGGATCTTCATGACCTGTGGCACACCACCGGCCTCGTGGAACTCGGTGACGACGAAGCGCCCGGACGGCTTGAGATCGCAGAGCACCGGCACCTTCTTGCGCATGCGCTCGAAGTCGTCGATCGTCCACTCGACGCCGGCGGCGTGGGCGATGGCCAGGAAGTGCAGCACGGCGTTGGTCGAGCCGCCGGTGGCCATGATCACCGCCACCGCGTTCTCGATGGACTTGCGCGTGACCAGATCGCGCGGCCGGATGTTCATATCCACGGCCTTGCGCAGCGCGCGCGCCGACTCGGCCACCGAATCGGCCTTCTCGGGGTCCGGGTTGGCCATGGTCGAGGAGTACGGCAATGACACGCCCATGGCCTCGAAGGCGCTGGACATGGTGTTGGCTGTGAACATGCCGCCACAGGCGCCGAAGCTCGGGCAGGCGTTGCGCTCGATGCCGTCGTAGTCCTCCTTCTCCATCTTGCCGGCGCTATAGGCCCCCACCGCCTCGAAGGCCGAGACGATGGTCAGGTTCTGGCCCTTCCAGCGACCGGGCTTGATGGTACCGCCGTAGCAGAAGACGGCCGGCACATTCATGCGCAGCAGCGCGATGAGCGCGCCGGGCATGTTCTTGTCGCAGCCGCCGATGGCGAGCACGCCGTCCATGAACTGCGACTGTGCGGCGGTCTCGATGGCGTCGGCGATGACCTCGCGCGAAACCAGCGAGTACTTCATGCCCTCGGTGCCCATCGAGATGCCGTCGGTGACCGTCGGAAAGCCGAAGAGCTGCGGCTTGGCGCCGACCTCTGCGAGCGCCTCAATGGCGCGCTCGGCCAGCGCGCCGATGCCGGCATTGCAGGGATTCATCGTCGAATGGCCCGATGCCACGCCGATGATCGGCTTGTCGAAATCGTCCTCGCCGAAGCCGACGGCGCGCAGCATGGCGCGGTTCGGCGCGCGCGCTACGCTCTGCGTGATGGTGTTGGAACGATAGCGCGGCTTGCCGCCGCCGGAGGTCTCGCTACTCATGGCGCCGCCCCGGGAGTTAAGGTAGGAATCAGGCCGCGCATGCTACATCAAGCTCGTCACTGGGCATCAGCCCCCACCGCAATTCCAGAACAAGGGCCTTCTCAATGCGTTCCCACCTCGCTCGAATCCTGCCCCCGCTCCTGCTCGGAGCCACGCTCGTCGCCTGCAATGGCGAAGACGACACCAGCACCGACCCCGGCATCGACCCGCCCGACAACGGCGCCTTGCAGAGCGCCGCCCGCTCGGTCCTGGAGAATGCCCGCAATCGCGGCGATATCGATGGCTACGCGCTGGAGATCGGCACCACTGAGGCGGTCTACGCGCGTATCTCCGCTGGAGATATCGCGTCCACCGACGGCGCCGTGTTCATCGCAAGCGCCGGCAAGCCCGTGGCGGCAGCGGTGATTCTCAGCCTCACCAACGACGCCGCGCTGCTACCCGGTAACCGCCTGCGTCTCGACCAGCCGATCGCCGACTATCTCGACGGCACTCCGGCGGGCGAAACCCAGGCCGCACAGGAGATCACGCTGCGACAGTTGCTCAACCACACTTCCGGACTGGACACCAGCCCGGACTGTGTGTCCGTTCAGGATCGAAGCAGCAGCAGCGACAGCCTGATGGAGTGCGCCACCGCCATTCTGGAAGACGGCACGGCTTTCGAGCCGGGCAACGAATTCGCCTACGGCGCAGGCGGCTACCAGGTCGCCGGCGCGGTGGCAGAGGCTTTCGCCGAGCAGGACTGGCAGACACTGGTCGACGAGCGCATCGCCCAGCCACTGGGCGTGAGCCTTCCCTTCCTGCCTGCGAGCAATCCGCGCATTGCCGGCGGCATCCGCGCCTCAACGGCTGATCTGGCCGCCTTCCAACGCGCCGTGCTGACGCGCGACACCGCGATCCTGGATGCCGACGACTACGACATGCTGCGCGAATCGCAGACGAGCACCGACGGTGGCCGGCTACCGGGTGTGACGGCCAGCGACTACAGCTTCGGATTCTGGATCGAGTCATCCGGGGAGCTGGCCGACGCCGGCACCGCCGGTCCCGAACTGTCCTCCCCCGGCCTCTTCGGCACCACGCCCTGGCTTGACGACGACCGCGACTATTACGGCGTGCTGCTACTGCAACGCTCCGACTACGTCACCAGCCTGGAGCTGATGCGCGAGCTGCGCACCGAGATCCTGGCGCGGCTACCCTGATCGGGTGGCAATCTAAGCACAGATTTCACAGATAGAAGCAGATTTTCCGCTTGTGGTGAGCGCTGACTTCGTCAACGCTCACCAACAGACGATCCCCTGAATCTGTGGAATCTGTGGCTATCAATTCGGCCCCAGCAGCATGGTTCAAGCCGACATCGACAGCGGCGTCTGCCGCTGACGGGCACGAGCCTCGACCTGCGCGAAGAGATGCTCGGCGTCCAGGCCGACATCGGCGAAGCGGCCCGAGCCCCAGGTGTGCAGCCAGGGCAGCCCGAGGAAATAGGCGCCCGGCACGGGCGTGACCCCGCGCCGGTGCATGGGCTCGCCGCGGCCGTCGAAGACCGGCAGCTGCAGCCAGCTGAAGTCGCTGTCGAAGCCGGTGCACCAGATCACGCTGCTGATGCCGGCCGCCTCCAGATCCAGCGCTGTCGGCTCGGTCTCTGGCGCCCACACCGGTTGGTAGGGCGGCTCGGCGGGGGCGTCGATGTTCTCGGCCTCGATATAGGCGTCGATACTGCGCTTGATGGCCTCGGCCGAAGCGTCGGCGCGATCCAGATTCGTCGCGAGATCCTGACGGAAGCGCAGCTGCGCGCCGTCGATATCGTCGAGCCTTCCGTACAGCGCCATGCCCTGCGTGGCAAAGGCGCGCAGGTCGATCTCGCGGCCGCCGCCACGGCCGGAGAGGTAGTGATTGGTCTTGTCGCGCACGGCCTCGCCCTGCGGGTGCGCATCGACGGGAATGGCGTAGTAGCCGCTGTCGTGTAGCCAATCCGTGGCGTCGCGGCCGCGATAGAAGCGCGGCGCGCGCGGCGCGCTGCCCACCACCAGATGCACCTGCCGGCCGGCCAGATGCAGATCCTCGGCGATCTGGCAGCCGGATTGACCGGTGCCGACAACGAGAATGCCGCCTTCCGGTAGCTGCTCGGGGTTGCGATAGGCCGACGAGTGCATCTGCTGAATGCCGCGCGGCAGCGCCGCCGCCACGTGCGGGATGCGCGGCCGGTGATAGCCGCCGGTAGCGGCAACGACCTGCCGCGCGCGCCAGCTGCCGTGATCGGTCTCGACTCTGAAGGCGTCGCCGTCGGCGCGCACGCGCTGCACCGTGACGCCGCAGGACAAGGGCGGCTCGAAGCGAGCGACGTAGCGCTCGATGTAATCGACGATCTCCTCGCGCAGCATGAAGCCGTGCGGATCACCGCCGTCGTAGGGGTGCCCCGGCAAGCGGCATTGCCAGTTGGGGGTAACCAGGCAGAAGGAGTCCCAGCGCTGCTCGCGCCATTCGAAGCCCGGATAGTTCTTCTCGAAGACGCGATGGCTGATGCCGGCGCGCTTGAGATACCAGCTCATGGCCAGACCGGCCTGCCCGCCACCGACCACGGCGACCTCCAGTTCCGGGCGGTGCCCGGCAATCGCTTCCGTCATTCGAATGCCTCCACGGTGATGCGCGCGGCCGGCTCCTCGGCGTAGCGCGCGGCGACTTCCTCGATCTGCCGGATCTGCTGAAAGGCCTGGCCGCAGCCGAAGCCGTATTTGTCGGCCACACGCTGGCTGGCGTGCTCCAGTGCGGCGCGCGAGCGCGCAACGAAATCGCTCAGCGCGCAGGACTCGCCGACAGCGAAGGCCTCGCGAATGCTGCTCGACGGCGAGTAGCAGGCCATGGTCGTATCGTCCGGCAGGCGGATACGGAATCGTGTTTCAGGCATGGTTGGTCCTCTGCTGCGGAATAGTGTTCGGCGCGAGGCCAAGCACCGGCTCACGCGCCAGATCCCAGGCCACGCGCCGGGCGTCGCCGGCGGATAGCCGCAGCACGGGCTGAGCCGTACAGCATCCGACCGTGGCGCAGGCGATATCGCGCTCGGCGAAACGCGCGGCCACCGCGCCTTCCTGTTCCGGCGGCACGGCGAGTACGTAGCCGAAGCTCGGGAAGGCCTCCAGCAGCCAGCGCTCGGCATCGGTGCTGCTCGGCCGCGGCACCGCGTCGATGGCGATCTCGGCGCCGCAACCGGCGGCTTCCAGCAGCATCAGCGCCGAGCCCAGCGCGCCGGCCTGACTGATGTCGCGGGCAGCCCGGCAAAGGCCGGCCTCGGCCAACTCCGGAAGCAGCGCCAGATCACCCTGCAGCCGCGCGCTCGGCGCATCGGTGGCGGCGTCCCAGTGCGGAAAGACACCGCGGTAACCGCCGCGCAGATCTATCGCGACCATCAGCGCATCGCCGGGGCGGGCGGCGCTCCCCGGCAGCAACGCCGCGGCGCGGCCGAGCACCGCCACGGCCAACTGCAGCCCGCCGGCGCGGCTGTTGCTGTGGCCCCCGACCACCGGCACGCCGAAGGCGCGCGCGGCCGCGGCCATACCTTCCATGACCGGCGCCAGCTGCAGGCTGTCGGCGGCCCAGACGGCGTCGACCACCGCCATCGGCCGCCCGCCCATGGCCGCGATATCGGAGCAGTTCACCATCACTCCGCACCAGCCGGCGAACCAGGGATCGGCCGCGACGAACTCCTGAATGAAGCCCTCGATGGCGAAGAGCAGCCAACCCTCGCCATCGGTAATCGCGGCGGCGTCGTCGCCATTGGCCACGGCGGGCGCGCCCGGCACGGTGGTGTCGCCGAGGGCGGCCAGAGCGTGGGCAATATCGCGCTTGCCGGCCAGTCCGCGGCTCTGCCGCAGGCCGCTGCACAGCCGCGCCAGCCGCACGCTGTCGGCATCCGCGGCCATCAGGCGGTCTCCGTCTGCTGTGCCGGGTAGAGCGCGATATCCGTCTGCGGCACGGCCGGGTAGCGATCCAGATCCGCCGCCATTAATGCGTGCGGTGCGCCGCGAACTTCGACCGCCGCCAGACTCTGCCAGTGCAGGCGTGTGAAGAGCGGCACGTTGGCCTGCTGCACGCGTGCCAGGAAGCGCCGGCAGCCCAGCGCGCGCGCGTGGCCGACGGCGAAGCCGATCAGCGCGCTGCCCAGCCAGGCCGCGCGCCGGTAGTCGCGCGCCACGGCCAGGCGCGAACCCCACCAGATGCCGTCGGCATCGCGATGGATGCGCACGGTGCCGACCACCGTTTCGGGCTGGCCGGCGACGCAGGCGATAGCCGCCAGCGCGATGGCGACGCCATCAAGCTCGTCCGTGTCGTCGCCGTCGAAGAGGCCCTGCTCGCCGCAGAAGACCGTACGCCGCAACGCCGCGCAGCCGGCGCGCTCCCAGGCGGCCTGCGCGCGGCGAATACGGTACTCGCCCGGGCGAAATGCAAAGGGAGGCGCGTCGAACATCGCTCCGGAGCTGGCGTCGGTCGTGGCCTGGAGCATTCTCAGTCCTCGTAGGTCGACAGGCTGGAGCAGGCGCCGCAGCGGCCGCAGCCGGCCTTGATGTCGCGCGCGCGCAGCCCGGCCTCGGCGAGCATGCGGCCCAGCGGCTGCAGGATCGAGCGCATGAAGGCCGCGTCCGGCGGTGGATGCTCGGCCAGCGGCGTGCCGCCCACGGGGACGAAGGGCACGACGAAGGGATAGACGCCGAGCGCGATGAGGCGCTCGGAAGTCTCCAGGATCGCCGAGGCCGAATCGCCCAGGCCAGCCAGGATGTAGGTGCTGACCTGGCCGCGGCCGAAGACGGCGACGGCGTCGGCGAAGGCCGCCATGTACTGCTCGACATCGGCCTCGGCCTTGCCGGGCATGATGCGCGCCCGCACCTCGGGCGTGACGGCCTCCAGATGCATGCCCAGGCTGTCGACGCCGGCCGCCTTCAGGCGGTCGAACCAGACCGGATCGTCCGGCGGCTCGCACTGCGCCTGGATGGGGATGTCGACGGCGGCGCGCACGGCGAAGGCCGATTCGCAGAGCAGCGCCGCACCGCGGTCGGTGAAGTTGGGCGTGCCCGTGGTCATCACCATGTGGCGCACGCCGTCCATGCGCACGGCGGCGCGCGCGACCTCGGCGAGGTGTTCGGGCAGCTTGCGGTTGATGGTGCGGCCGGCCGCCAGGGACTCGCCGATGGCGCAGAACTGGCACGACGTGTCGCGCCGGCCGTAGCGCACGCAGGTCTGCAGCACGGTGGTGGCGAGCACATCGGTGCCATGCAGCTGGGCGATCTTCCAGTAGGGCACGCCGTCCAGGGTCTGCAGGCCGTAGAAGCGCGGCGCCTCCGGGAAGCGGATATCGCCGACGTGGGCGCCGTCGCGCGTGAGTTGCACGGCGCCATTGGCACCGCTGGCGCCGGCCTCGAAGGGCGACACGGCCGCGGAGCGGCTGTGCACCGGCACCATCACCGTCTGGCCGTTGATCTGCACGGCCTTGTGGTCGGAGGGCCCGGCGCCGCCGCGGCGGCTGGGCGCGCCCGCGGATTCGTCAAGCAGACGCAGCCCGCGTGACTGCAGCTCCGTGATCAGGCGACGATTCGTCTCGGTCTGCGACATGGGGATCGCTCCATGGGGAAGTGACGGCATCGGCAGCCGGTGTGCCGGCACGATGCAGGGGGGTGGCGGGGCTGTCGTCTAGCTGCAGCGACAGCAGCTCGGGGCGGGCGTAGTGGCCCACCGAATCCATCATCCGCTTGCGCTTGGTGATCAGCGCCAGGTCCAGATCGGCGACGACCATGCCCTCGCCCTCGTACAGCGGCTCGGCCAGATGCCGCCCCTCGGGCGAGACGATGGCCGTGTAGCAGCCACCGCGCAGGCCCTTGGCGAGCTTGGCGTCGTCCGTGATGCTGGCGACCTGGGCATCGTCCAGCCAGCCGGTGGCGTTGATCACGAAGCAGCCCGATTCCAGGGCGTGATGGCGCATGGTCAGCTCCATCTGCTCGGCGAAGATGGGGCCGACCAGCGAGCCCGGGAACTGGCTGCAGTGGATCTGCTCGTGCTGGGTCATGAGGGCGTAGCGGGCCAGCGGGTTGTAGTGCTCCCAGCAGGCCAGCGCGCCGACGCGGCCGACGGCCGAATCCACCACCTTCAGCCCGGCGCCGTCGCCCATGCCCCAGACCATGCGCTCGTGGTAGGTCGGCGTGATCTTGCGGCGCTTGAGCAGCAGGCTGCCGTCGGCATCGAAGATCAGCTGCGCGTTGTAGAGCGTGCCATGGTCGCGCTCGTTGACACCGAGCACGACCACGCATTCGTTGGCGCGCGCGGCGGCGGCCACGGCCTCGGTGGCCGCGCTCGGCACCTCCACGGCCTGCTCGTACAAGGCCAGATGCGCCGGCCCCATCGTCATGGGCGGCGTGATGAAGGAGAAGTAGGGGTAGTTCGGCACCACGGTCTCGGGAAAGACCACGATGCGGGCGCCGCGGCCTGCGGCCTCGGCGATGGCGGCCACCACCTTGTCGATGGTGGCCGCGCGGTCACCGAGCACCGGCGACAGCTGCACGGCAGCGGCGCGCACGGTGGTATCGGCTGCAGCAGCCATGTCGCTACACCGTCCAGGTGTCGATGATCACGGCGTTCTCGCGCTTGTGCAGCAGATTGAGATCGAGCACATCGAGCGGGTTGATGGGCACGATGCCCGGCTGCAGCGAGGGCTCGCCGTGACCGTAGAGCGCCTGCAGGGCGAAGCGGCAGGCGTAGACCTTGCCACCCTCCTCCATGAAGGCCGCCAGCTGGTTGTTGAAGTTCTGGTGGCCCGGAAAGGCCTCGTCGCCCAGGGTCGGGAAGCCGCGCTGCACGCCCAGCGTCACGCCCGGGCCGTAGAGCAGCACGGTGGTCTCGAAGCCCTTGCGCAGCAGGCGCTTGGCCTGCAGCAGATTGACGAGGCCGATGGAGCCCTCGAAGGCCACGGTGTGGAAGGTGACCAGCGCCTTCTGGCCGGCCTCGGCCTGGACATCCTCGAAGACCTTCTCCTCGTAATCGACGAAGAAGTCGCCTTTCTTGTGTGCGGGTTTATCGACTGCGGGCATGGAATGCTCCTGATGCGGGATGGATATGCGCCGGCTGTATGAGTGCCGGTATCCCAATAGGCGCAACCGATGTGCCATTGCCCACGCCACGAATCCATACAAGGCGAGACATTGCTGTTCGCCATGGCATTTTTCTTGCTGGACGTGCTGATCAAGGCAGCACTGTCGCAACCTCAAGCCGTCGCCCGCGGCGCGCTGCGGCATGCCATGCCGCCTCAAGGGGCGCACCTGCACCGCATTGGCGCAGCCGCATCACGCATTGACCGACCAGGAGGCCGGACATGTCGCTGGATATCAGCCGCTGGAATCTGCGCATCCGCAGCAGCGCCGCCCCGGCCTACCGCGCCATCGCCGACGTCATCGGCGAGGACATCGACAGCGGCCGACTGGTCGCCCACCAGCGCCTGCCGCCGGTGCGCGAACTGGCGCAGCGCCTGGGGCGCAACTTCACCACCGTGGCGCGCGGCTACGCCGAGGCTGCCCGACGCGGCCTGATCGTCAGCCGCCCCGGCACCGGCACGCGCGTCGCCGAGCGTGTCCGCACCGGCGCGGTGCGCCGCGCCGGGCCGGCCGGGCTGCCGGATATGATGATGAACATGGCGCCGGAGCCGGAGGACAGCGCGCTCACCGCGCGCCTGTGGCAGGGCTTCGCCGGCATCGTCGACCGGCAGGAGGCGACCACGCTCTGGTCGCTGCTGCGCTACGACGAAGCCGGCGGCCCGCCCGAGGATCGCGCCGCCGGCGCGCATTGGCTGTCCGCCCACCTGCCCGAAGTCAGCGCCGAGCGCGTGCTCGTCTTTCCCGGCGTGCAGGCCGCGCTATTGGCGCTGCTCATGACGCTGGCCCGCCCAGGCGACCGCGTCGCCTGCGAGGCGATCACCTATTCCGGTCTCAAGGGCCTGGCCGCACAGCTGGGCATAGAGCTGATCGGGCTGCACAGCGATCGGCAGGGTCTCGACCCCGATGCCTTCGCCGCGCTCTGCGCCACCGACCCACCAGCCGCCCTCTACTGCAACCCGACCGTACAGAACCCGACAACGGCGACCCTGCCCGCCGAGCGCCGCCGCGCCATCGCCGACATCGCGCGCCGATACAACGTGCCCATCATCGAGGACGACCCCTACCGGCCGCTGACGCCGGAGGCGCCACCGCCGCTGGCCGCGCTGGCGCCCGAGCTGTGCTTCTACGCCACCGGCCTGGCCAAGTGCCTGGGCGCGGGCCTGCGCGTGGCCTACGTGGCCGTGCCGCAGGCGCGCTACCAGGCAAGGCTGGCCGCGGCCATGCGCTCGACCATGGTGATGCCGGTGCCCTTCATGGTGCGGCTGGCGACGCAGTGGCTGCAAGACGGCACGGTCGATGTGGCCGCCGAAGCCATCCGGCGCGAATCGGCGCAGCGCCAGCGGCTGGCGGCCGACATCCTCGCCGGCACCGGCTTTGCCGCCGCGCCCAATGGCTTCCACCTCTGGCTGCCCCTGCCGGCACACAGCAGCGCGGCGCGCTTCGCAGCCGACCTGCGCGCGCGCGGTTGCGCCGTGGTGGCCTCCGACGCCTTCAGCGTGGTCGGAGCGCCGAAGCCTGCCGTGCGCGTCTGCCTGGGCGGCCCCGTCTCGCGCAGTGGCTGTCGCGACATGCTGCAGGCCGTGGCGGCCGAGCTAGTGGCCGCAACGGACGGCGTCGCCGCCCGCGCGACCGACTGATCAGTCCGCGTTGGCCCGCGCCGCGCGCCAGCGCAACGACACCGGCTCGGGCAGACGCTGGCGTCCGCCAATGCTCGGCCAGATCAGGCTCTCTTCGACGTCACCGGCGGCGGGTCGCGTGTAGTCGCAGACGCCTTCCGGGAAGATCGCGGCGATCTCGTTCAGCTGCTCGGCCGTCAGATCCGCCTCGTAGTCGCGCGCGTCCACCGGCTTCTTCTGGCAGCGGATGATGTCGCCGCTGCGCGGCATGCCGGCGACCATGCGCGGTGTGCTCGTGACCGGCAGCGCGATGGCGCAGGGACCAATCCCGCTATCGAAATTCTCGGGCACGTCGACGCGCAATGACAACTCGGCGCCCGAGAGCACCTCCACACCGGGCAGCCCGAGGATAGCGGTGAGCGTCGGCAGCAGTGGCGCCTCCAGCCCCAGCGGCCCGAGCAGGGTGCCGGGCAGCTCCAGACGACCGCCGATAGTGCCGAAAGAACAGCGGTCCTCGGCCATCGCCGGCTTGGCATCAATGACGCGCGCAATGCGCTCCGGGGCGCCGCCGAAGCCGGTGGCAGCCTCGGCAGCTGCGAGAGCGTCGAGCCAGTCATCCATCAGCGGATAGACGTCGGGCTGGGTCAGTACGCCGCGGAAGATGCTCTGGGTGGCACCGCCGCCCGCGCGCGGGCGCAGCCTATCGCGCACCGTGAAGGGCCGGATCGCTTCGTGGATATTGGCCACCGGAATCAGGTCCAGATAGGCCGCGATATCGATGAAGGGCGTCTCGGCCAGCGCACCGCGACCGATGACACCGCCGAGCCGGTAGGTGATGCGTTCGACCTCCGGATGCATGACCATGCGCGCCGCTTCCCACTGGCCGTCGATGTCGTAGCCGCCGATGTTGCGATTGAGATCGAGGAACTCGGCGAAGCTGATCGCCCCGTCGTTGAAGGCCTCGAGCCCGTACTGCACGCCGGTGTTATCCAGCGGCCGCCGCGCCACCATCACGCCGTGCTCCGGATGCGGCATGGTGCCGAAGATATTGACGTTGGCGTCCTGGATAGCGCAGCGCGCGCCGGTGGGATTGTCCTCCGGGTGATAACGCTGCTCGGAAGTGGCGCCGCAGCCGGAACCGGCGGTCGGATCGAGGCGGTCGAGGAAGGCGTCCTCCCAGGAGCTGCAGATGGCGTTGAGCTGATTGCCCGACAGCGCGTTGTGGCCATTGACCGACCACTGCTTGCGCTGCGTCCAGTCCAGATCGCTGCGCTCGTAGTAATCCAGCAGCAGGCCGCAGTCGGCGACGGTCATCGCCGTCGAGGGAATATCCGCGAAGGTTGCCGTCGGCAGGCCGGCCGAGAGCAGCCCCGGCGCGTTATTGGCCGCGTTGTATTGCTGCAGCGCCGCACCCGAGCCGTTGGTGCCGACGACGCGCGCGACCTCGCCGTAGTTCTCGGCGATGTGCTCCTTCATCATCATCGACGTCTCGATACTGATCAGCGGATTGCAGTGATTGCCGTAAGCCGACAGCGTGTTGTGCACGGTGATGTCGCCCGAGCCGAGCCGGTCCGAAACGCCGGCGAGATTGATCAGCAGCGCGTCGCCGGAGATCGAGGTCAGGTCCGGAAAGCCGCCGAGCACGAAATCGGTCGTGCTGGTGCCCTGCCCATAACCGTGGCCGCAGGACTCGCCATAGACGTAATAGACATTGCCGTTCCAGCTCACCGGCTCGAAGGGATCTTCCGGGCTCCGCGACGCCGGATCGTCGAGCACGGCGAGACGGGCGATGCCGCGGTTGATGACGCGCGTCTCGACGCGCGCGACATAGGGCACCGTCTTGCCCTCGTCGGTCTGCGTCGACAGCGTGCCGGCCGGGTAGCCCTCGAAGGGGTTCTCGACCTCGACCCAGTCCTGCGTAAGCTGCCGCGCGAACCACTGCATCCTGGGCTCGGCCGAGCAGGCCGGGCCCATGGCCGGCTCGAGGCCATTGTCCTCGGTGCGGCAATTGAAGGGCGTCTGATGCGGGCCGGAGAGGATCGGGCCGCTGACCGGATGATTGATCACCGTCAGCGTCGCACGGCGCGCGCCGGCCGGGCCGCTGGCCGTGGCGCGGATGCGGTTCTCGCCCTCGACCAGGCCCTCGACCAGGCCGCGCCACTCGCCATCCTCACGCCGCACAAAGGCTGCCGTCACATCGCGGCTACCGGCACGCACCTGCAGGCTGTCCTCCGCGGCCAGGCCGCGTACGGCCATCAGCACATCGCCGCCGGTCACAGCGTCGGGCAATGTCGAGACGGTGAGCAGGTCGAACTCGCCGTTGGCGAGCGGCGGTGTCTTCAGGGTGTGATAGTCGGCTTCAACACTACGGCTACCGGCGCCGTCACCAGCACCGACAGCGGGCGGCTCGGAACCGCCACAGGCCACAAGCAGAAGCGCCGCCAGCGCCGCGGGCGGAAGGAATCTCGTAAGCATCGGGTGTCTCCTCGGCTGCAATAGTCTTTTTTCTGTCACAAAGGCTACTGCGCGGTCCCCCGGATGTCATTCGTCGCTTTTGCGGAGGGCGCGCGCAGGAAGCGCGTCACCAGCCCCGCCGCGGCGACCGCCAGCCCGGCGATGAGCCCCCACCACAGACCAGCCGGCCCCAGTTCCAGCACGAAGGCCGCGACGAGCGCCAGCGGCATGCCCACCAACCAGTAGGCGGAAACCGTGATGCGCATCGGCCCGCGCGTGTCGGCCAGACCACGCAGCGCGCCGTTGGCCGAGGCCTGCAGGCAGTCAAAGATCTGAAAGGCGGCGGCGTACAGCAACAGCCGCGCTGCCAGCGCGATGACTTCCTCGTCCGGCGTATACAGCCGCGCCACGACCTCGGGGAAGAGCGCCATGACACTCGCCGACAGCGCCGAGAAGACCAGCGCCGCGCCAATGGCCAGCCGGCCGCGCATCTGCGCCAGCGCCGGATCGCCGGCGCCGATGGCCTGGCCGACGCGCACGGTAGCCGCGAAGCCGAAACCCAGCGGCACCATGAAGGCCAGTGCAGCGAAGTTGATCGCTACCTGATGCGCGGCCACTGCCGTATCGCCAAAAGCCGCCATCAACAGCATCGCCGCCGCGAAGAGCCCGGCCTCGGCCAGCAGAATGCAGCCGATGGGCAGGCCCAGGCGCAGCGTGTCGCGCCAGACCGTGCGCATGCGCGCCACCCGCGGCGCGGCGAAGAGGCCCACCGCGCGCAGCGGCTGCCAGCGCAGATAGAGCAACATCCACATGCCCAGCATCGCGACCACCGCGATCACCGTCGCCCAGCCGCAGCCCACGGCGCCCATGCGCGGGAAGGGGCCCCAGCCGAACATCAGCAGCCCGTCGAAAGCGGCGTTGACGGCGAAACCTGCCACGCTGATCCATAGCACCGGCGCCGTGCGCCCGGTGCCCTCGACACCGTAGCGCAGCACGAAGACCAACGCGAAGGGGATGCAGCCGAGCGCCTCCACCGAGAGATAGGCGCGCGCCAGCGCGGCCGTGTCCGGCTGCAGGCCGGTGAAGCCGATCAGCGTGTTGCCCAGCGTCAGCAGCAGCAGCGACCACAATACGCCCAGCGGCAGCGCCAGCCACAGGACAGCGCGCAGGATGCTGCCGGTGGCGCGCGAATCGGCGGCCGCGCCCGTGCGCTGCGCGACGATGGGCGAGACCGCCATCAGCACGCCCAGAAAGAACATGAAGACCGGCATCCAAACGTGGCTGCCCACCGCGATGGCGGCCAGCGCCTGCCCGCCCAGCCGCCCCGCGTAGAGCGTGTCCACCACGCCCATTCCCATGAAGGAGAGCTGCGCGCCGATGATCGGCACGGCCGTGCGCAGAAAGGGCAGCAACTCCTGACGGTAGGCGCGCGCGTCCAACTCCGGGTACCGACGAAAAGGGGTCGACATCTTAGGCGCCCACCCGCGAAGCCGCCGGCGGCGCTGCTATGCTCAGGCCATGTCCGAACCGCTGATCGTGCTCATCACCGCCACGGAAGCCGAGGCCCCGTCATTGGCCGAAGCTCTCGTCGAGCGCCGGCTCGTGGCCTGCGTCAATATCGTCGCGCCGGTGCGCTCGGTCTTTCGCTGGGAGGGCCACATCGAATCGGAAGCCGAAGCGCTGCTCGTCTGCAAGACCGACGCCGGGCGCTACGACGCGCTGGAGGTGGCGCTGCCCGCGCTGCATTCCTACGATGTGCCGGAGTGCATCGCCGTATCCACCGACCGCGCGCTCTCCGCCTACACGCAGTGGGTGACCGAGGAAAGCACACCGGCAGAGGGCGCCTCGTGAAGCAAACGCTCGCCGTACTGGCGCTCGGCGCAGTGGGCCTGCTGCTCGGCGCCGGCATCTACCTCTGGCTCGAGCCACCGGCACCGCCCGCCCAGCCGGAGCTGACGCTGGAGGATCTGGAAGGCGAGACGCACGCGCTGGCCGATTACCGCGGCGAGCTCGTCGTCGTCAACTTCTGGGCCACCTGGTGCCCACCCTGCCTGGAAGAGATTCCCATGCTGATCGATGCGCAGGAAGCCCTCCGGGAGCAAGGCCTGCGCCTCCTCGGCCCGGCCATGGACGACGCCATCGCCGTCGGGCGCTTCGCGAAGCGCCAGGGCATGAACTACCCGGTCTTCGCCGATCCGGCACAGGTGGGCCCGGCGCTGTCGCTGCTCGGCGACACACAGGGCGCGCTGCCCTACACCGTGGTCATCGACCGCGACGGAAAGCTCGTGGAAAGCCACCACGGCAAGCTTGATCGTGCCGAGTTCGACGCGCTTATTGCGCCTTACTTGTAGGAAAGTTGCGCGAAAAGCATTAAACGTGCGTTGCACTGGCGCATCGGGCCGCGCAGTGGCTATACTGGCGGTAGATTTCTCGGGGAGCACTGCTCGTGCACCGCATTTTGCTGCTGAACGGGCCCAATCTGAACCTGCTGGGCCAGCGCGAACCCGAGCGCTACGGGCAGGCGAGCCTGGCCGACATCGTTACGGACTGCCGCAAATTGGCCGGCAATCTGGACGCGACCCTGGACGATTTCCAGTCCAACCACGAGGGCGCGCTGATCGACCGCATCCACGCCGCGGCGAGCGACGGCACCACCGCCATCATCATCAACGCTGGCGCCTACACGCACCATAGCGTGGCGCTGCGCGACGCGCTGCTGAGCGTCGGCCTGCCCTTCTTCGAAGTGCACATCAGCAATGTCTACGCGCGCGAAGCCTTCCGCCAGCGCTCGCTGCTGGCCGACGTCGCGGCCGGCGTGCTCGTCGGCCTCGGCGCCGACGGCTATCTCCTCGCCCTGCGCGCGGCCTGCGGCCGCGCCGCCGACTGACACCCCAACCAATACAGCCAAGAGCGTAAGCACCGATATGGATATCCGCACCATCAAGAAGCTGATCGAGCTGCTCGAGCATTCCGGCATCGCCGAACTTGAAGTCAAGCAGGGCGAGGAGTCCGTCCGCATCAGCCGTCAAGGCCCGACGGTCACTCCCGCTCCGGCACCCGCCGCTCCGGCTGCCGAGCCTGCCGCCGCGCCAGCACCGGCGCCCGCCCCGGCGCCCGCCCCGGCGCCGGCACCGGCCGCAGAGGACAGCGCCAATGCCATGCGCTCCCCCATGGTGGGTACCTTCTATCGCGCACCGGCACCGGGCGCCAAGCCTTTCGTCGATGTCGGTCAGACCGTCAAGAGCGGCCAGACGCTGTGCATCATTGAGGCGATGAAGATGCTCAACCAGATCGAGTCCGACCGCGACGGCGTCATCAGCCAGGTCCTGGTGGAGAATGGCGAGCCGGTGGAATTCGACCAGCCGCTCTTCCTCATCGACCCGGCCTGAGACGGCGATGTTCGACAAGATTCTCATTGCCAACCGTGGCGAGATCGCGCTGCGCATCCAGCGCGCCTGCCGCGAGCTGGGCATCAAGACCGTCGCGGTCTACTCGCAGGCGGACCGCGATCTCAAGCATGTCCTGCTGGCCGACGAGTCGGTCTGCATCGGGCCGGCGCAGGCCAATCAGTCCTATCTTTCGATGGGCTCGATCATCAGCGCCGCCGAGGTTACCCAGGCCGACGCCATCCATCCCGGCTATGGCTTCCTCTCCGAGAGCGCCGACTTCGCCGAGAGTGTGGAACGCTCGGGCTTCGTCTTCATCGGCCCGCGCGCCGAGACCATCCGATTGATGGGTGGCAAGACCGCCGCCAAGGCCGAGATGATCGCCGCCGGCGTTCCCTGCGTACCGGGCTCGGAGGGCGCGCTACCCGACAACGACGGCGAATGCCTGGAGCTGGCCGAGGCCGTGGGCTATCCGGTGCTCATCAAGGCCGTATCCGGCGGCGGCGGGCGCGGCATGCACGTCGTGCGCAACCGCGAGGAGCTGATCGAGTCGGTGCACATCGCGCGCTACGAGGCCGAGTCGGCCTTCGGCGACGGCAGCGTCTTTCTCGAAAAGTATCTGGAGAAGCCGCGCCACATCGAGTTTCAGGTGCTGGCCGATGAGCACGGCCACGCCATCCATCTGGGCGAGCGCGACTGCTCCATGCAGCGCCGCAACCAGAAGGTCGTCGAGGAAGCGCCCGCCCCCGGCATCACCGAGGAGGAGCGGGAGCGTATCGGAGCGCTGTGTATAGCCGCCTGCGAGCGCATCGGCTATCGCGGCGCCGGCACGATGGAATTCCTCTACGAGGACGGCAATTTCTACTTCATCGAGATGAATACGCGCATCCAGGTAGAGCACCCGGTCACCGAGATGGTCACCGGTGTGGACCTCATCAAGAAGCAGATCGCCATCGCCGCCGGTCGCGAGCTGGATCTGAAGCAGTCCGACATCAAGGTGCAAGGCCACGCCATCGAGTGCCGCATCAACGCCGAGGACCCGCGCAACTTCGTGCCCTCCCCCGGCGCCATTACGACCTACCACGCGCCCGGCGGACCGGGCGTGCGCATGGACTCGCATATCTACGCGGGCTATCGCGTACCGCCCTACTACGACTCCATGATCGGCAAGCTGATTTGCCACGGCGAGACTCGCGATATCGCCATTGCACGCACCCTGAGCGCGCTCTCCGAGCTGGTGGTCGAAGGCATCAAGACCAACATCACCCTGCACCGCGAGATCCTCAACGACGCCGCCTTCCGCGCCGGCAAGCACGACATCCACTATCTCGCCAGCATCATCGAGCGCTGGGCCGTCTGATGGCCTGGCAGCAGCTGAGCCTCGATACGCGTTACCCCGATTTCGCCGAGGAGATACTGGAATCCCAGGGCGCCCTGTCGGTGAGCGTGCTGCCCGCCGAGGGCGCCGAGTCCATCTTCGAGCCCGGCCCGGGCGAGACGCCGCAATGGTCGCGTGCGCGCCTCACCGCGCTGTTCGAGGAAGCGGCCGATCTCGACGCCGTGCGCCTGGCTGTCAGCGAGCTGCTTCCCGACGCTGCGGAAGCCGACCCCGAGCAGGACGAGGTCGCGGACACCGACTGGGTACGCAACTGCCTGGACGCCATGGCGCCGATGCGTTTCGGCGAGCGGCTGTGGATAGCACCACACCATCGGGAAGTCGATGACCCGACCGCGGTGGTCGTCAAGCTCGATCCCGGCCTGGCCTTCGGCACCGGCACACATCCCACGACGGATCTCTGCCTGCGCTGGCTGGACGGCGCCGAGATCGAGGGTGCGCGCGTGCTCGATTACGGCTGCGGCTCCGGCATCCTCGCCGTGGCCGCGCTGGCGCTGGGCGCGCGCGAAGCCGTCGGCGTCGATAACGATCCGCAGGCCGTGCGCGCCACCGCCGAGAACGCGCGCAACAACGGTGTCGACGAGCGTCTGCGCTACGGCCTGAGCACCGAGCATGACGTCGGCGCGGGCTACGATGTGGTACTGGCCAACATCCTCGCCGAACCGCTGATCCGGCTTGCACCGACGCTGTTGGCAACGCTTCGGCCCGGCGGCTGGATCGTGCTGGCCGGCCTGCTCGACCGCCAGGCCGAGCGCGTCATGGAAGCCTATCCGGGCATCGACTGGCAGCAGGCTTCATGCGACGGCTGGACGCGGCTGGCGGGGTGCAGCAAAAGCACGGCCGAATAAATGCTGCGCCACGTCATTTGCGCGCCCTGCGCATGACGGTAGCCGAGGTCGCGCACAGGCGCTATAGTTCGCCGCTGTCACGCCCGCGTCATCTTCGCTGCCAACCACGCGAAGCGGCGCCGGATCCGGCCCATATCAACCCGACTCCGGCCATGCCCGATACGTTGCCGCCCGCTCCGAAGTGCCTGTCCGACCAAGTCGCCGACAGCCTCGACGACTACTTCTCGCAGCTCAACGGGCACACGCCTCCGGGCGATCTCTACGGCATGGTGCTGAATCAGGTGGAAGGACCGCTGCTCGCCAAGGTGTTGCAGCACTGTGACGGCAAACAGTCGCGCGCCGCAGCCGTGTTGGGCATGAACAGGGCGACTCTGCGCAAGAAGCTGCGTCAGCACGGTCTTCTGGACAGCGCCTCGTGAAGCCGCGGCGCGCCCTGCTGTCGGTCTCCGACAAGACCGGCCTGATCGAGCTCGCACGCACGCTGGTCGACGCCGGCGTTTCCCTGGTCTCCACCGGCGGCACACATCGTGCGCTGAACGAAGCCGGCATCCCCGTCGAGGAGGTCGCCTCGGTCACGGGCTTCCCCGAGATCATGGACGGCCGCGTCAAGACGCTGCACCCGAGTATCCACGGCGGCATCCTCGGCCGGCGCGGCACCGACGACACGGTCATGGCCGAACACGGCATCACGCCCATCGATCTGGTCATCGTCAATCTCTACCCCTTCGCGCAAACCATCGCACGCACCGACTGCACCTTCGACATGGCGGTGGAGAACATCGATATCGGCGGCCCGGCGATGCTGCGCGCCGCCGCAAAGAATCACGCACACGTCGGCATCGTCGTCGACCCGAGCGATTATGAGGCGCTGGCCACCGCCGTTCGCGGCGACGGCCTGAATGAGAATTTCCGCCAGCGCCTGGCCGCCAAGGCCTTCGCGCACACCGCCGGCTACGACGCTGCCGTAGCGAGCTACCTGCAGCAGGCTTGCGACCCTGACGAGCGCCACCCCGAGCAGCTCGTCGCCGGCTGGCAGCGCGTCGACACGCTGCGCTACGGCGAGAACCCGCACCAGAGCGCCGCTTTCTATCGCGAAGCCGGTGCCGCAGAAGGCTCGCTGGGCGCCGCCAGGCTGGCGCAGGGCAAGGCCATGTCCTACAACAACTACGCCGACGCCGACGCCGCCATGGGCTGCGTCGCGCAGTTCGAGGAGCCAGCCTGCGTCATCGTCAAGCACGCCAATCCCTGCGGTGTATCCGTGCGTGACGATCTGCTCGCGGCCTACGAGGCAGCCTTCGCCACCGACCCGACCTCCGCCTTCGGCGGCATCATCGCCTTCAATCGGCCGCTGGACGGCGACACCGCCGCCACCATCGTCAAGCGCCAGTTCGTGGAAGTACTCATCGCCCCCGAGGCCGACGAGGCTGCGCTCGAAGCGCTGGCCGCCAAGCCCAATATCCGCCTGCTGCTCACCGGCAGCCCGGACGCGCCACCACCGGCACGCCGGCTGCACAGCGTCTCCGGCGGCCTGCTCGTGCAGGATCCGGATACCGGTAGTATCACCGCCGAGCAGCTGCGCACGGTGAGCAAGGCGCAGCCCGACGACGCCACCATCCGCGACCTGCTCTTCGCCTGGCGCGTCGCCAAGTTCGTGAAGTCCAACGCCATCGTCTACGCCCGCGACGGGCAGACCATCGGCGTCGGCGCCGGCCAGATGAGCCGCGTCTACTCGGCGCGCATCGCCGGCATCAAGGCCGCCGACGAGGACCTGGAAGTCGCCGGCGCGGTCATGGCATCGGATGCCTTCTTCCCTTTCCGCGACGGCATCGACGCCGCCGCTGCAGCCGGCATCCGCGCCGTCATCCAGCCCGGGGGCTCGATGCGCGATGAGGAAGTCATCACCGCCGCCGACGAACACGGCATCGCCATGGTCTTCACCGGCATGCGACATTTCCGGCACTGAAGTTGCAGCCACGGGTTGCACGGATCTTCGGGAGTCTTGGCCCCGGCGCGCACGGTCATATCGTCTAGATCGGGCTTCGGCCCGACCTCGCGCCATGATTCAGCTTCATTGCCGGACTGAAGTCCGGCCTACCAAGCTATAGACTTCCGCGAACCGCGTTGCCTTTCCGCGCTTTGGCGCGGACGCGGTCAGCGCCACAAGCAACCGACAATCCGTATCAATCTGTGCCATCTGTGGCTCTTCCGACCATTAACGCCTAGGCAAACGCCCCAAAACCATGAGCACGACACCGAAGGCAATCTCCCGCGCAGCAGTCGCTGCCTCCGGCGGACTGTCGCAGCTGGTGCGGCTGCCGGGCTTGGATCTGGCCAGCTCGCTGCTGGCGTCCACCGCGAGCGGCTGGCGCGGTTCGATGGTCCGGGTGGCGCAAGCCGAAGCGGTCGAGGGCATCCTGCTCTACGAGTTCGAGGGCTGCCCCTTCTGCCGCGTCGTGCGCGCGGCGCTGACAGAGCTGGATCTGGACGCCGATATCCGCCCCTGCCCGGCCGGCGGCCGCGTGTACCGGCCCGAAGCCATCAAGCGCGGTGGCCGCGCGCAGTTCCCGCTGCTGATCCTCGACGGCGTGGCGATCTACGAATCGGCCGAGATCATTGCCGCGCTCTACGCGCGCTACGGCCAGGGCCACAAGCCGCCGGGGCGGATCGCGCACCGGCTGGCGCTGGCCGGCTCGCAGCTGGCCACGTTCAGCCGCGGCTTCGGCGGGCTGCGCGCGCGGCCGGCGAAGCAGCCGCGCGAGCCATTGCTGCTCTACAGCTTCGAGGCGAGCCCCTACTCGCGGCTGGTGCGCGAGCGCCTCTGCGAACTGGAGATTCCCTACCGGCTGAAGAGCTTCGGCAAGGCGCGCGCAACCGACATCGGCCCGCCGAGCGTACGCACCCGCTTCTTCCCGGACGCGCCGGTGGCCTCGCGCAACCGGCAGGAACTGCTGGCCAAGACCGGGCGCACGCAGGTGCCCTATCTCGAGGACCCGAATACGGGCGCAGCGATGTTCGAGTCGAAGGTGATCTGCAACTACCTCGAAACCGTCTACGCCGCCTGAAGGCCGAGACCGGCGGCCGCGAGCAGCCCGACGCCGATGACCACGGCGCGCAGTCCGCGCGCCGACAGGCGATCCGCCAGAAGCGCCCCCGCTACTCCGCCGGCAATGGTAGCCGCCATCAGGAACAGCGTTGGCCCCCAGGCGACGGCCCCTCCGATACCCAGCACCACTGCGGCGACCAGGCTGACCAGCGCCGACAGCGCATTCTTCCAGGCGTTGGCCGCGTGCGTGTCGGCGACACCGCCGACGGCCAGCGCCGCCAGCAGCACCACGCCCAATGCACCGTTGAAGTAGCCGCCGTAGAGGCAGGCGATCAACAGCAGCGGCAGCAGTCGAGTCGCGCTGGCTGCCCCGGCCGCGCGCGGTGCGCCCAGCCAGAAGATGACGGTGGCTGCCAGCACCAGCCAGGGCACGATGGTGGCGAAGAGCCGCTCGGGACTGGCCAGCAGCAGGCCCGCGCCCGCGGCCGCCGCGACCGTAGCGCCGAGCAGCATTGCTACCGGCGGCACCGGGAGACGCGCGCGCAGATGGCGCCTTCCGACCCAGGCCGAGGCCAGATAGCCCGGCACCAGGGCAACGGTGCTGCTGGCGTTCGCGCCCACCGCCGGCAGCCCGAAGGCCACCAGCGCCGGCAGGGTCAGAAAGGTACCGCCACCGGCGACTGCGTTGAGCGCGCCGGCCCCCGCCCCGGCGACCGCGAGCAGCACCCAGGGCAGCCATTCCACGGCGATCAATCCGGCGTGGCGATGGCGCGCCAGAGCATCTCGAAATAGGTATTGGCGTTGGCGGTCAGGGCGTTGCCATTGCCGCGGTGGACGTGGGTCTGCACCAGCCGCGCCAGAATGCCGAAGATATAGTCCAGCAGGATCTTCTCGTCGACGGCGTCGTTGAGGATGCCGCGGCCGCGGCCCTCGGCCAGCACTTTCATGAAGGTGCCGAAGAGCAGCGGGTTCTGGTAATTGGCGTGCTTGCGCCAGGTGTTGACGTAGACCGAGCTGAGGATGAGCTGGGCGACGCGCGGGTTCTGCTCGAAGTAGTCGAGCACCACCCAGAAGGTCTTGCGCAGGCGCTCCTTGTAGTCGGCAATGCCCTGCAGGTGATCGATCATGCGGGCGGCCAGCTCGGAGAGCCGTGCGTCAAGGCAGGAGAAGAGCAGCGCTTCCTTGCTGCCGTAGTACTTGTAGATAGTCTGCAGCGAAACATTGGCCGCCCGCGCGACCTCGATCAACCCGACACGATAGAACTCGCGCTCGGCGAAGATTTCCAGTACGGCTTCTTCGATGCGGCGGCGCGTATCGGGGTTCAAGCCATCCAGGGTGGGAAGTGTGATGCCTTCGTTTTCAGGCGCTGTCTCATTCATGCGGTAAGTTTCCTTACTTTCCTGCAGCCGCGCAAGCGATAACGCCTGCTGCCCATGTTGCGCCGCACATCAGCCTGTGCTTTCATGCGCTGGTCAACCATACGGTGGCGTGTGGTTCCCTGCCTGGCGAAGCCCATTCCGCCAGCAAAACGCCTTCTGACAGCACACATTGATAATCGCCATTACCGGAGACCTCCATGACCGATGCCTATATCTTCGACGCCGTCCGCACACCCCGCGGCAAGGGCAAGGCCGACGGCAGCCTGCACCAGATCACCCCGGTGCATCTGGTTGGCAACCTGCTAGACGCACTGCGCGAACGCAACGACCTCGACACCTCCAAGGTGGACGACCTCGTCCTCGGCTGCGTCACCCCGGTGGGTGAGCAGGGCGCGGACATCGCGCGCACGGCCGTGCTCTACGCCGGCTGGGACGAGTCGGTGGCCGGCGTGACGCAGTCGCGTTTCTGCGCCTCGGGTCTGGAGTCGGTGAATCTGGCCGCCACCAAGGTCATGTCCGGGCAGGAGGATCTGGTGGTCGCCGGCGGCATCGAGTCGATGAGCCGCTGGCCGATGGGCACCGACGGCGGCGCCATGGCGATGGACCCCCGCGTCAACCAGCTCATGGGCTTCGCGCCGCAGGGCGTGGGCGCCGATCTGATCGCCTCGCTGGAAGGTTTCTCGCGCGCCGATGTCGACGCCTTCGCGGTGCAGTCGCAGCAGCGCGCCGCCAAGGCCCAGGAGGCCGGCTACTTCGACAAGACCCGCGTGCCGGTCAAGGACGTCAACGGCCTGACGGTGCTCGATCACGACGAGACTATCCGCGGCAACACCACCGTCGACAAGCTCGGCGAGCTCAAGGCCAGCTTCGCGCAGATGGGGCAGATGGGCTTCGACGCCACGGCGCTGCGCAAGTACCCGACGGTCGAGCGCATCAACCACGTCCATCACGCCGGCAACAGCTCCGGCATCGTCGACGGCGCCGGCCTGATGCTCATCGGCAGCAAGGAGATGGGTGAGGCACTGGGCCTGAAGCCGCGCGCGCGCATCCGCCAGGTGGCGGTCAGCGGCTCGGAGCCGACCATCATGCTCACCGGCATTGCCCCCGCCTGCCGCAAGGCGCTGAAGCGCGCCGGCATGGACGCCAAGAACATCGACCTCTGGGAAATCAACGAGGCCTTCGCGGCGGTGGTCATGCGCGCGGCACGCGATCTCGGCATCGAAATGGACCGCGTCAACGTCAATGGCGGCTCCATCGCCATGGGCCATCCACTGGGCGCAACCGGCTGCATCATCCTCGGCACCCTGCTCGACGAGATGGAGCGCACCGACAAGGAGCTCGGCATGGCCTCACTCTGCGTCGGCGGCGGCATGGGCATCGCCACCATCATCGAGCGCACGCACTGATATTCGCCAGGCCGCGAAGCCACGCGGCCGCAACCCAATCGGGAGACAGATTCCATGAGCGTTAACTTCGAGATCGACAAGGACGGCATCGCCGTCATCACGCTGGATATGCCGGGCCGTTCCATGAACGTGCTCAACGACGAGCTGACCACGCCGCTACGCGAAGCCATCGAGCGCTTCGAGACCGACGACGCCGTCAAGGGTGTGGTCATCACCTCCGGCAAGAAGGACTTCCTGGCGGGCGCCGACATCGACGGCGTCTATGCCATTACCGACCCGGCCGAAGCCTTCAAGCTGGCCGAGGAGTACAAGGCCTTCCTGCGCCGCCTGGAGACCACCGGCAAGCCGGCCGTAGCCGCGCTCAACGGCACGACGCTCGGCGGTGGCCTGGAGCTGGCGCTGGCCTGCCACTACCGCGTCTGCCTCAACGAGGCGCGCATCAAGATCGGCCTGCCCGAGGTCAAGCTGGGCCTGCTGCCCGGCGGCGGCGGCACGCAGCGCCTGCCGCGGCTGATCGGCATTCAGGCCGCACTGCCGCTGATGCTGGAAGGCACCGAGCTGAACCCGACCAAGGCCAAGGACAAGGGCATCATCGACGAGCTGGTCGATGACCGCGGGCAGCTGGTGGAGCGCGCCAAGCGCTGGTGCCTGGAGAACCCGAAGGCCAATCAGCCCTGGGACGACAAGAAGTTCAAGTGGCCCGGCGGCGATTCCAAGAGCCCGGCCAATGGGCAGATGTGGGCCATCGCGCCTTCCATGGCCTCGGCCAAGAGCTGGGGCAACTACCCGGCCCTCACCCACATTCAGAGCTGCGTCTTCGAGGGCGGCATCGTCGACTTCGCGACCGGATGCCAGGTCGAGTCGCGCTACTTCGCGGCCTGCGTTGTCTCGCAGGAATCGAAGAACATGATCAACACCCTCTGGTACCAGCTCAACGCGATCAATCGCGGCGAGTCGCGGCCCGACGGCATCGAGCGTTCCAAGGTCAACAAGCTGGGCATTCTCGGCGCCGGCATGATGGGCGCGGGCATCGCCTACGTCTCGGCCAAGGTCGGCATCGAGGTCGTGCTGCTCGACACGAAGCAGGAAGCCGCCGACAAGGGCAAGGCCTACTCCGACGGACTGATGGACAAGGCCGTCAAGCGCGGCAAGGCCACGCCGGCCGACAAGACCGCGCTGCTCGACCGCATCACCGCCACCACGGATTTCAACGATCTGGAAGGCTGCGATCTGGTCATCGAGGCTGTCTTCGAGGACCGCAAGATCAAGGCCGATGTCACCGCCAAGTCCGAGGCCGTGATCCCGGCGAGCGCCACCTTCGCCTCCAACACCTCGACGCTGCCCATCACCAGCCTGGCCACGGCCTCGAAGCGCCCCGAGCAGTTCATCGGCCTGCACTTCTTCTCGCCGGTGGACAAGATGCCGCTGGTCGAGATCATCAAGGGCGAGAAGACCTCGCCGGAGACGCTGGCCAAGGGCTTCGACTACGTGCAGCAGATCAAGAAGACGCCCATCGTCGTCAATGATTCACGCGGCTTCTACACCTCGCGCTGCTTCGCGACCTATCCCATGGAAGGCATGGCGATGCTCGCCGAGGGCCAGCATCCGCGCGCCATCGAGGTCGCCGGCCTGCAGGCCGGCATGCCGGTCGGCCCGCTGGCCGTTCAGGACGAGGTGTCGCTGAGCCTGTCCCACCACATCATCGAGCAGACCCGCAAGGATTACGAAGCCGAGGGCAAGGAATACCAGGGCCATCCGGGCGAGGCGGTCATCGAGAAAATGGTCAGCGAGCTGGGGCGCGAAGGCAAGAGGGCCGGCAAGGGCTTCTACGACTACCCCGAGGGCGGCGAGAAATTGCTTTGGCCGGAGCTGCAGAAAGCCTTCCCGCCGGCTGCCGAGGCCCTGGACCAGCAGACCATGATCGAGCGCCTGCTCTTCGCCCAGGCCAACGAGGCCGCGCGCTGCTTTGAGGAGAACGTGGTGATGTCGGTGGCCGACACCAACATCGGCTCGATCTTCGGCTGGGGCTTCGCGCCCTTCCAGGGCGGCGCGCTGCAGTACATCAACGCCTACGGCGTCGAGCGCTTCGTCGCCCGCGCCCACGAACTGGCCGATCGCTTCGGGGAACGCTTCCGCCCGGCCCAGAGCCTGCAGCGCATGGCAGCTGAACAACAACGTTTCGCCGCTTGACCCGCGCTGCCCAGGCGTCACAATCAATGCGTCTATTGACGAGAGGGTAATCCCATGTTCAAGACCCTGATGAAGACCATGCAGGCCAAGAAGATGCTGCCGCAGATCTCCGATACGGAGCGGCTGGCACTGGAGGCCGGCACGGTCTGGATCGACGGCGAATACTTCAACGGCAGCCCGGATTTCCGGCGCATGCTCAAGGAACCATATTCGCCCCTGCCCGCCGAGGAGCAGGCCTTCCTCGACGGCCCCTGCACCGAGCTGTGCCGGATGATCGACGCCTACGAAGTCGGGCAGAGCCGCCAGATTCCGCCCGAGGTCCTGCAATTCCTGAAGGACAAGGGCTTCATGGGCATGCTCATCCCCAAGAAGTACGGCGGGCTGGAGATGTCCACCCAGGCCATCAGCACGGCAATGGCGATGGTCTCCCCCTATTCGGGTGTGGTCTCGACGCTGGTCGTGATCCCCAACTCGCTGGGTGCGGCCGAACTCATCAAGCACTACGGTACTCAGGAGCAGAAGGACCACTACCTGCCCAAGCTGGCCAAGGGTGAGTACATCCCCTGCTTCGGCCTCACCGAGCCCACCGCCGGATCCGACGCGGCCTCCATCAAGGCCGAGGGCGAAGTCTTCAAGGATGGCGACGGCGAGATCAAGATCCGCCTGAACTTCACCAAGCGCTACATCACGCTGGCGCCGGTGGCCAATCTGATCTCGCTGGCCTGCCAGATCCACGACCCGGACAACCTGCTGGGCAAGGGCGAAGCACCGGGCATCACCGTGGCGCTGCTGCACAAGGGCATGCCCGGCCTGTCCACCGGTGAGCACCATCAGCCCATCGGCGAAGCCTTCTACAACGGCCCGATCTACGGCAAGGACGTTGTCGTGCCGGCGGCCAACATCATCGGTGGCCCCGAATACGCCGGCCAGGGCTGGCGCATGCTGATGGAGCAGCTCGCCGGCGGCCGCGCCGTCTCGCTGCCGGCCGGTGCCATCGGCGGCATGAAGTCGGTGGCGGCGGTGACCGGTGCCTACTCGATGGTACGCCAGCAGTTCGGCATTCCCATCGGCCGCATGGAGGGCGTCGAGGACAAGGTCGCCCGCATCGCCGCGCTGACCTATATGTGCGAGGGCGCCCGCGTCTACTCGACTTCGGCCATCGACGCCGGCGAGCAACCGCCAGTGATCTCGGCCGTGCTCAAGGCCTACACCACCGAGCTGAGCCGGCAGACGATCACCGACGGCATGGATGTCTTCTCGGGCGCCGGCGTCATGCAGGGGCCGAACAACATCCTCGGCCCCGGCTACTGCGGCGCGCCGGTGGGCGTGACGGTGGAGGGTGCCAACATCATGACGCGCACCCTCATCATCTTCGGCCAGGGCGCGACGCGCTGCCATCCCTACGCACAGAACGTGGTCAACGCCGTCGAGAACGACGACGTCGAGTCCTTCCGCACGAACCTGCTCGGCTGGTTCGGGCAGTTCTTCGTCACCATCGGTCGCACCTTCGTGCGCAGCATCACGCGCGGCTGGTCCGCCGGCAGCCCGGTACCGGGCCCGACGGCCAAGCACTACCGCAAGCTCGGCTGGGCGGCAGCGCGCTACGCCATGCTGACCAATCTGGCGATGTTCTTCATCGGCGGCAAGCTCAAGGCCAAGGGCAAGCTCACCGGCCGCTATGCCGACGCGCTGGCTTGGCAGTACTTCGCGATCTCTGCGCTGCGCCGCTTCGAAGCCGAGGGCCGCAAGTCCGAGGATCTGCCGGTCGTGCACTACGCGGTGAACATCGCGCTGGCCGAAATCCAGAAGGCCTTCGAAGGCATCTACGCCAACTTCGACGCGCCGGTGATCGGCCTCTACATGCGCACCGTAGGCTCCTGGCTGCTGCGACTGAACAGCCTCGGTCGCGGCCCCGCGGACACCGAGACCACCAAGGTCGCGATGGCCATCCAGCAGCCGGGCGCGCAGTACGAGCGCATCGTCAAGGGTGTCTACGCACCCACGGACGGCAGCCCCGGCGCCGGCCGCCTGCTCGCCGCCTGGAAGCTCGGCTTCGAGGCGCAGCCGGCGATCAACAAGATCGTCGCCGCGCAGAAGGCGAAGAAGCTGGAGCGGGGTACGCCCGAGGAGATGGCGGACGCAGCCGCGACCGCCAGCGTGCTCTCCAAGGACGAGAGCGAACTGGTCAAGCGCAGCTACGCGGCACGCCTGGAGGCCATCGAGGTCGACGTCTTCAGCGCCGAGGAGTTCTTCGGCGTCAAGGGCATGAACGTTGCCCCCGGTTTCGAGGGCAATGAGACCGAGGCTCCCAAGCTCGCCGCCAGCGCCTGACCTCGGCAGCAGTGCTTAGGAACCCGTCCCGGCTCACGCCGGGACGGGTTTTTTTATGCCTGCCGCTAATCCGAGGCGCTCTCCTCGACGACGCCATCGGCATCATCAGCACCGTCGATATCGTCAGCGTCGTCGGCTTCATCTTCCTCACCGAGCGGTAATGCCTCCAGGGCGACGCGGCCGATGGCCGGCGCGCTCAGCGAGCCGAGATAGAGCGTGCCTTCGTGCTCGATGGCGCTGGTAATGGGCGCATAGGCGTCCTCGCCGACGTGCTGAAGATCAGCGAGCACCTCGCCTTCGGGATTCAGCGCCAGCACGTAGGCGTGGCGGCTCGGCCCCGGTTGCAGGAACTCGGGCAGCCGATAGGCAACCTTGCGCAGGAAGGGGCGCTCCAGCAGCGCGTCGAGCGACGGGTCGCGCGGCGAATAGATCGCCAACCAGAAGCGGTCCTCACCGTTGAAGGTGATGTTGTCCGGGAAGCCGGGCAGGTTGTCGATGAGCACCTCGGTCTCGCCGGCGCGCTCGCCTTCCAGCCACAGTTTCTGCACGCGGTAGCGCGTGGTCTCGGTGAAGACGAGGTATTCCTCGTCCGGGCCGAGCGTGATGCCGTTGGCGAAGTAAAGGTCCTCGGCCAGCACGCGCACCTCGTCGGTCTCCAGGTCGTAGGCCAGCACGCGACCATGGGGGCGGTGCTCGAAGGCATCGGCCATGACCTCGTGCACCCCGAAACGCGAGGAGGCGTCGGTGAAATAGGCCATGCGTTCCTCGGCGTCGACCACCACATCGTCGACGAAGCGATAGGGGGTGCCCTCGGCCGACACCGACAAGGTGTAGGCATAGCCGTCGGAGATGCGCATCAGGCCCTCCACGGCGTCCGCGACGATGACCGAGCCGTCCGACAGCGCTTCAAGTCCCAGCGGACGGCCTCCGGTATTCGCCAGCAGCTCGCCGTTGCTGCCGTCGGCATCGAAGCGCATGACGCGGCCGTCTACAAAACCGGTGACAAGTCGACCCTGGTCATCGATGGCGACGGCCTCCGGACCATTGCCAACGCCCTCGGCGATGCGCTCCGCCACTGCGAGATGGCTGTTGGCCGCGTGCACACCCTCGGTGGTCGAAGGCGCCTCGGGCGGCTCCCAGGCCGCCGGATCAATGGGCACGGGCCAGGCCAGCAGGTACAGAACAACAGCCGCCAGCAGCAGCGGCAGCAGAATGCGCAGCTTCATCGGTATCTCCCTCGTAGTCGGAATCGGTGGCAGGGCACGCGGCCCCGCCATCGCGCTAGTATCCTTTGCGTAATCAGCGCGCGCAAAGCGCCGTATCCGCATCAGGGGAGGAAAGCGATGAGCCAGCAAAAGAACCCACTGGAAATGCTGTTCCACTGGGAGTCGACCCAGCCCGACACGCCCTGGCTATTCCAGTCGCATAACGGCGAATGGCAGCCGATGACCTGGGGCCAGGCGGCAGATCAGGTGCGGCGCATGGCCACGGCGCTGCAGGCACTGGGCCTGCAGAAGGGCGACAAGGTCGCCATCACCGGCCGCAACACCGCGCACTGGTTCCTCGCCGACCTGGCCATCGCCATGGCGGACATGGTCTCGGTCGGGCTTTACCCGAAGCAGGCCGCCGCGCATACCACCTACATCCTCGAGCACAGCGAGTGCAAGGCACTCTTTCTCGGACCGATGGAGGACATGCAGAACTTTCTCGGCGCCGTGCCGGAAAGCATCCGCATGATCGCCCTGCCTTACGCCGAGGTACCAGCGCAGGAGCTGTCCTGGGATGCCCTCATTACCGAACACGAGCCCAAGCAGGACTTCCGCGCTCCCGAGGAGGACGAGGTGATGACGCTGGTCTACACCTCGGGCACGACGGGCAACCCCAAGGGCGTGATGACAACCTTCGGCAACATGATGTTCGCCGCGCGCGGCCTGATGGAAGCACTGCCGCCGCAGGGCCAGGAGCGCTTTTTCTCCTACCTGCCGCTGGCGCACGCCTTCGAGCGCGGCGCCGTGGAGATGACGAGTATCCAGTTCGGTGCGCAGGTCTATTTCCTGGAGGACATCAACAAGCTGGCCGTGCAGCTCGCCGAGGTCGCGCCGACCCGCTTCTTCGGCGTGCCGCTGGTCTACGGTCGCATCCAGGCAGGCGTGCTGCACAAGCTGCCGCAGAAGAAGCTCGACCGGCTGCTGTCCATTCCGATCGTGCGCGGTTTCATCCGCAAGAAGATCCTGACCGCCATGGGCCTGCAGAACGCGCGCATGTGCTTCGCCGGCGCCGCGCCCACACCCAAGTCGCTGCTCGAATGGTTCGACAAGCTCGGCGTGCCGCTCTATCAAGGCTACGGCATGACCGAGAACAGCATCTACGCCACCACCAACCGGCCGGGCGCCAACCGCATCGGCTCGGTCGGCAAAACCATGCCGCGCGCCGAGATGAAGCTGTCAGAAGAAGGCGAGATCCTCTTCAAGCACCCGGGCGTCATGAAGGGTTACTACAAGGAGCCCGAGAAGACTGCCGAGACCTTCACGGAGGACGGCTGGCTGAAGACCGGCGACAAGGGCTACGTCGACGGCGACGGCTACCTCTACATCACCGGCCGCGTCAAGGACATCTTCAAGACCGCCAAGGGCAAGTACGTCGCCCCCAGCCCCATCGAGGGCGCGATGTCGCGCAATACCTTCATCGATCAGCTCTGCCTGGTCGGCATGAACCTGAAGCAGCCTGTCATGCTGCTGACGCTGCAGGCGGATGCACGCGACAAGTCGCCCGAGGAGGTCGGCAACTCGCTGGTGGAGACCATGCAAGCGGTCAATGCCGAGCTCGAGGCGCACGAGGCCATCGCCAAGCTGGTGATCGTCGACGATGAATGGAGCATCGACAACGGCCTGATGACGCCCACCATGAAGGTCAAGCGCTCACAGATCGAAGACCGTTACGCCGACCTCATCGAGACGGCGGCAGCCGACCGCGGTCGCAAGGTGGTCTGGGAGGCCGAGGCCAAGGCCGCCTGAGTGCCTAGAAACGGAAATGGAGAAACAGCCGCCCCCAGTTGCGGCTGTCCTTCTCCAGCCGGTGGTAACGGCGCTTGATGTCGGGCCGGTCCAGATAGCGCAGAACGCGCTTCTTCAGCTGACCGCTACCCTTGCCGGGGATGATCTCCACCGTGCGGATACGCTTGGCTTCGGCCTCATCCAGCGCCCGCGCCAGCTCGGCATCAATCGCGCTGCCGTCGCGGGCGACGGGATGCAGATCGACGACGAGCTTGGCCATGGCTTAGAGCGGCGTCACTCGTAGGCTTCCTCCGGCACGCCGGTGGCATCCTCCGGCGGCTTTCTGTAATAGCTGATCCGCACGTCTTCGAAGGGCTCGCCTGTAGCCGGGTCGTGGACGTTGCTCAGGCCGCGGTACTCCAGCAGCTGGCCATTCTCGGGGTCGTAGGTCAGCTGCAGCGAAGGCGCGATCAGGCGCAGCAGCGTCGCCGCCTCCACCTTGAGCACCGCCGCGGAGCGGCCCTCGAACTCGGTCTCGCCGGTCTTGCGCACGCGGAAGCTGTAGTCGCTGAGATTTCCGGCCACCGCAAAACGGAACTTCTTGGTCTCACCGTCGAGAATGGCGTCAAGGTTGTCGTAGATAAGGCTGTGAAAGCCGGAGTCGGCGGCCATGGCGTCGCGCACCTTGAGCGTCTCGGTCTGCTCGCTGCCGCCGCCGGCCGGGCGCTTCCACATCACCGCGCGTTTCTCGCCGACATCGCGGATGCCTTCGGCGTAGCCGCTTTCCAGCTCCAGGCTGTACTCGGGGATATACGGGTTGGCGCGGAAATCCATCTTCTTGCGGCCCAGCTTTTCCCCCTCGGCGTCGTAGTAATCGATGCTGCCCTCGATCCAGCGTCGCCCCTCCATGCGCTGCTGGTGGCGCTCGGTGTAGAGGTACTCGCCGCTTTCAGCGTTGTAGGCATAGCCGAAGAAGACGGCGTCCTTGGTCTCGGCGCCGGCGCTGCCCGCGGCTGCGAAGAGGCCAACGGTCATCAGGAGGGAACGGGTGAGGGACATGAGGCGGGCTCCTTGAGCGGTTCAATCTCGTAGTGCTGCCCTTCGGCGGCGGGCGGAAAGCGGGTCGGATCCGGCAGCGCAGCGCGAGCCGCAGCGATGAGTGCGGCGGCCGGCTCGTGCATGCCGTCGTCGGCCATCTCGAAGACACCATAATGGATGCCGAGGCTGAACCGCGCCAGAAGGTCCTTGTGCGCCTGCACCGCCTCGACCGGCGCCATGTGCTGATAGGCCGTCAGCCAGCGCGGCTCGTAGGCGCCGATGGGCAGCAGCGCCGCACGCATCGGGCCGAAGCGCTCGCGCGTGGCCACGAAGTGATCACCGTAACCCGTGTCGCCGGCGAAATAGACGGGGCCGCCGCGCGTGCCGATGACATACCCGGCCCACAGACTCAGGTTGCGGCCCGAGGGCAGCAGGCGGCGGCCGGACCAGTGCTTGACCGGCACGGCCGTCAACGCGCAGCCACCGGGCAGCTTCGCGGAGTGCCACCAGTCGAGGGCCATCACGCGCGTGATGCCATAGTGACGCAGCACGACATCGTCGCCGGCCGGCACTACGAAAAGCGGATCGAAGGCCGCCTGCAGACGCTGCAACGTGGGCAGGTCCAGATGATCGTAGTGATTGTGGCTGATCATCACCACGTCTATGGGCGGCAGGTCCTCGAAGGCGATGCCCGGCGGCCGGTAGCGCTTCGGCCCAGCCCAGGAAACCGGGCTGGCACGCTCGGACCAGATCGGATCGGTGAGCAGATTCCCCCCGTCAGCCTGCACTAGCACAGTGGCATGGTTAATGAAGGTCAGCCGCAACTCGCCCTCGCCCACCCGTTGTGGCGGCGGCGGGCCCGGGGCGATGGCCATGTTGCGGCGCCATTCTCCGGGCTCGCGCGTGGCGTAGAAGCGGAGCAGATCCGTGAAGCCGACATCGAAGGGTGCTCCCGGATTACGGAACTGGCGGCCGTCGAAGTGCGCATCCGGCTCGGCGTCCCAGCGCGGCGCCAGGCAGGCGCCCAGCAGCAACGCCGGCAGCAGCAGCGCCAGGCGCGTCATGCTGCTATCGGCGCGGCGCGAAGAGATAGTGCGCCACGCCCCATTCCTGGCCCTTGTCGTAGCCGAAAAGCTCGGCGACGGCCATGTAGAACATGCGCCAGCGCTGGAACCAGACCTCCGGCTCGGCCCGGTAGTCGGAATCGCGAAAGGTGGCGAGGAGAGCGTCGCGGTTGGCATCCATGCCCGCCAGCCAGTGATTGGCGGTGCGCTCGTAGTGGCGGCCGTCGACCCACCACTGGCGCAGGATCTTCATATCGTCCTGGAAATGCAGCAGCAGGTTCTCCGAGGGCATGGTGCCGCCACTGAAGAAGTAGCGCGTCATCCAGTCATCCTTCGACTTGTCCTCGAAGTGATAGGCGAGCAGCTTGTGCGCGAAGATGTGCACGAAGAGCCGACTGTCAGCGTCACGCAGCCAGCCCGCCAGCCTGGCCAGCAGCGCGCCGTAATTCTTCATGTGCTCGAACATCTCGATGGAGAGAATGCGGTCGAAGCCCGCTTCCAGCCCATCGGCCGGGAAATCGAAGTTGGTGATGTCGCCGGTGACGATCTGCAGATTGTCCAGCCCGCGCTGAGCGGCCTGCGCCATGATCCACTCGCGCTGGCCGTGCGAGTTCGACAGCCCCACGACCTGGGCCGACGGATAGTTCTCGGCCAGCCACAGTCCGAGCGAGCCCCAGCCACAGCCCAGATCGAGAATCCGCTGGCCGTCGGCCACACCGGCGCGCTCGGCATAGAGACGCAACATCGCCTCCTCGGCCTCGGCCAGCGACTCGCCGCCGGTTGGATAGAGACAGCAGGAATACTTCAACCGCGGCCCGAGGTGCTGGTGAAAGAAGCCCGCCGGCACTTCGTAATGCTGGGCGTTGGCGTCGGCGGTATGGATGGCGATCGGCGAGGCACGCAGGCCCTCGATGAAGGCCTGCAGACGCTCCGCGCGCGTCTCACCGTCAGTATTGGCCTCATCGACCAGGCGTCGGCCGATGAGCCGGCGCATGCCGGCACGGGACAGGGAGTCGGGGATCCAACCGCGTTCGCAGGCTTCTATCAGGTCCATTGTCTTTTCTTCTCAGGGGCGGCGCGGAGGCCACGGAACAGGGCACTGGTTGTACGTACGGGCTCGGCATGGCCGGCCTTGCGCTGCATCGTAGTCGGCAACATAAGCGCCATCAGCGCCGTTGCCTGCAGGCTCGCCAAAGTCAGCAGGCCCCGGAGCGGGACCGTCTCAAGGAAGGCTACCGAAACATAGGCTGCGGGAACGACGGTCAGCGAAAGGAGATTCTGGAACGGGAAAAAGAAGAACATGTTGCGATTGACCGCCGTGCCCTATTTGGCGCAGGAGTGCGCGCAGTGCCAGTCCTGGGATTTACCGGCATCGGGCGTAAACAGATGCAGCCCTGGCCGCAAAGGCAACGACCGCGCAAAGCACGGGGAAACCTGCTGCTTCCATCGCACTCACGCCTGCTAAGCACATCGTCGAGACCAGAGATTGCACGATGTCGACTCCGGCCGCGACGATGGTCAGAAAAGGGATTGCTTTTGTCCGGCTTCGGTAGCAGCCGCTACTTCCCCACCATCCGCGAGCACGGCAAAGCCTTGCTCACCCACAATGCCACCACCACCGATACCGAAGGCGATGAGGTGGCCGATGCCGAGTGCATCTCCCAGCTTCACTTCCAGCAGCGCCAGCGGGGCACACCCCATCGCTTGGCAGCCACGACCGGCGCCGCCCCTGGGCACCCGCCTTCACGCAGCGTATGCTCGGGTCAAGCCCTTGGCGCATGGGCTCAAGGCCTCCGCGACGGCATGCGCCGCGTGGACCGGACCAGGACAGAAGAAAGATAAGCGCAGCAGGAGACACGCGCATGAGCGGCAGCAGGGCCGGCATCGGTTTCGCCGCGGCAGCAATGCTGGCGGCGCTCCCTCACCTCGTCTTTGCCGGGGATGCGCCGCTCCGTGTCGGCGTCTATCACAACCCACCCAAGATCCAGCTCGCGGAGGGCGAGCCGCCGACCGGCTTCTGGCCGGAGCTGACGCGCGTCATTGCCGCTGCGGAGGGCCGCTCCGTCGAATGGGTGTCGGGCGACTGGAACACATTGCTGTCCGAGCTTGCTTCGAGTGACATAGATGTCCTTGTCGACGTGGCAGTCACCGAGCAAAGGCGCGAGCGGATCGTCTTCGGCGAGGAGACCGTCCATGTCAGCTGGTCGCGCGTCTACGCCGCGCCGGGCGTCGATATCGAGGTGATCCCCGATCTGCGCGGCCGGCGCGTGGGCGTGCTCGAGGGCAGCGTCAACGTCGACGGAGCCGAGGGCATCCGCACGCTGCTCGATCGCTTCGACATCCCGGCCAACTTCGTCGCTGTGCCCAGCTACGAGGCCGTCTTTGCCGCGCTGGCCAGGGGGGACGTCGACGCCGGTGTCGTCAATCGCGACTTCGGCAACCACATGCGGGCGCAGTTCGACGTCGTGGCTACTCCCATCCTGCTGCAGCCCGCCGAACTGCGCTATGCCTTCAGCCCGCAGGCCGCGCGAAGCGCTGAGCCAAGCGCCGGCTTCGACCGGCGGCTCGCCGCCCTCAAGGCAGATCCGGATTCCGAGTATCACGCGCTGCTGCAGCGATGGCTGGGTATGGACGCCCGCGACGCTGAACGCCCTCTGCCCGACTGGGCCCGGTGGGCGCTACTCGGCCTGCTGCTCACCGCGCTGCTGCTCGCCGCCGGGCTCTAGCTCGTCGAGCTGCGGGTGGGCGCACGCACCCGCAAGCTCGCCAAGCAAGAGCACGCGCTGCGGCGACACGACCAGATGCTCGCCACCTCGCAGCGCCTCGCACATATCGGCAGCTGGGAGGTGGACCCAGCAACGCTGCGCATGATCTGGACGGAGGAAACCTTCCGGATAACCGGCCTGGCACCAGAGGACGGCGCGCCCGACGTGGAGCGATTCTTCGAGATGGTCGAGCCCGACGACCTGCCGATGATGCGCGAGGCCCTGGACAGTCTTCTTGCCGGAGGCCCCAGCCGCGACTTCGTTTTCCGCTTGCGGCGACCGGACGGCACGCTCCGCTATGTCCAGGAGCGCGCCGAATCCGAGCAAGACCATCACGGCCATGTGCGCCTTCTGTACGGCGCCGTTCAGGATATTACCGAGTGGCGACAACTCGATGAGCATGTGAGCGCCTTCCAGGAGTTGCTGGAGGGCAGCGAAGACCTCTGCGGCGTCTGCGACAACGAATTCCGCTGCATCTGGGTGAATACCGCCTACTGCCATTGGGTGGGCCGCAAACGCGAGGACATCCAGGGAAGGCTGCTCGCCGAGATCATCGGCGCCGAGGATTTCGAGCAGAGAATCCGCCCCGCCCTCGAGCGCTGCCTGAACGGCAGATCACAACGCCTAGAAACCCTGCGCCGCGACAGCGAGGGCCATTACCGCCCAATCCTCGCGCGCTATTACCCGATCCTTGACGCCGAGGGCAAGGTCACGCGCATTGGCGCAGTCATCACCGACATCAGCGAATTCAGGGAAGCTGAGAGCACGGCGCAATCGCAGGCCCAACTCATCAATATGGCGGGGCGCATCGCGCGGTTGGGCGCCTGGTCGGTGGAACTGGATCCGCCCAACATCCGGCCGCTCTGGTCCGACGTCATGGCCGAGATCCACGGCATGCCGCCGGGCTATTCACCGACACGGAAAGAGGCGGAGGGCTTCTTCGCGCCCGAGTACCGCAGGCGCATCCTTGCCCTCTATGCTGCCTGCATCCGGCGCGGGACCGCCTTCGACGAGGAGTTCCAGATACTCACCGCCGAAGGCGAGCGCGTCTGGGTGCGGGCCGTGGGCGAGCCGGTGCGCGACGACGGCGGCAGCATCGTCCGCCTGCAGGGCGCGCTGCAGGACATCTCGGCGCGCAAGCAAGCCGAAGACGAGGCCGCCCAGCTCGAGAAGAATCTGCGCCAGACCATTGCCAGCATCACCGACGCCTTCTTCACGCTGGACCGGGACTGGCGATTCATCTTCGCCAACCCCGCCGCCGAGAAGATATCCGGACGCCGGAGCGAGGACGTCATCGGCCAGACGCTCTGGGATACCTTCCCGGAAGTAATCGGCACCGTCTGGGAGACTGCCTACCGGCGCGCCATGGACGAGCGCGTGACGGTCCAGATCGAGGACTACTACGAGCCCTTCGGCAAATGGCTGAGCTTCCGCGCCTACCCGACCCACGAGGGACTCGCGGTCTATCTGCTTGATGTGACCGGGCGCAACGAGTTGATCCAGAAGCTGCGCAACCGGGAGGCGGAGCTCAGCAGCTCGCGCGACCATCTGAGCGCACTGCTCGACTCGCGGCGGGCACTGATCAATTCGTTGCCGGCACATATCGCGCTCATCGACCACGAGGGCGTCATCGTCGATGTCAACGAGCAGTGGCGACGCTTCGCACAGGACAACGCCTTCCAGGGTGAAGATTTCGGCGTCGGCGCGAACTACCTGCGCATCTGCGAGACCTCCGAGGGCGACTGTGCCGACGAGGCCGACGCAGTGGCCAAAGGCCTTCGCGAGGTCCTGAGCGGCGCACGCGCCAGCTTCGCCATGGAATACCCCTGCCACTCACCGGAGCAATTCCGCTGGTTCCGGGTGACGATGAACCGGCTGGTGCCCGGCGAGCCGGGCAGCATCGAGCACGGCGCCGTGGTCATGCACATCGACATCACCGAGCGCAAGCTGGCCGAGCGCAAGCTGGAGCGCATGGCCTTCGAGGATAGCCTCACCGGCCTGCCTACCCGCAACGGCTTCGTCCGCGCTCTGGAAGCGCGCATCAGCGATGCCGGCTGGCCGGCGGAAGCACTGCTCGTAGCAGTAAATATCCGCGGCATGCGCGACATCAACGACGCCCTCGGCTTCGAGGCCGGTGACCGCGTACTCGCCAGTCTTGGCGAGCGACTGCAAGGGCAGCCCCCATCCGACCATATTGCCGGACGCACCGGCGGCGACGAGTTCGTGCTCTTCCTGCAACCCGCCGCAGGAGACGATCTTGAAGCGCTGCTGGAGCGCCTGGCTGATAGCCTTTCCCGCCCGCTGCCCCTCGACGAGATGGATATCGACGTCGGCACGCGCCTCGGTTATACCGAGCTGGGCACCGAGCCACGCCCCGTCGCTTCCCTGCTGCGGGAGGCCGAGCTGGCGCTGGCCCAGCACCGTGACGCCGCCGAGATGCGCTGGATCGCCTACAGCCACGCCCTGGACACCGCGGACACCCAGCGCATCGATCTGACTCGCGAGCTGCGCATTGCGCTCAAGGAGGCGCAATTCGAGCTGCACTTCCAGCCCAAAGTCATGCTGGATAGCGGCCGGATCCACAGCTGCGAAGCACTGCTGCGCTGGAATCATCCGCGCCATGGAATGATTCTGCCCGGCCGCTTCATCGGCATCGCTGAGAAGAGTCAGCTCATCGGTCCCATCGGCGACTGGATCCTGCGCGAGAGCTGCCGGCAGCTGCGTCAGTGGCTCGACGCCGGCGTCGAACCCGTGCGCGTGGCGGTGAACGTCTCGCTGGTGCAGTTCATGACGGCGGATCTGCCGGAGAAGATCCGTGCGCTGCTGAAGGAATTCGCGCTACCCGGCAAGCTGCTGGCGCTGGAGATCACCGAGAGCGTCTTCGCGCGAGAATCCGACAACCTCAAGACTCAGATCAAGGCCCTGCACGACATCGGCGTGCGCCTGTCGCTGGACGACTTCGGCACCGGCTACTCCTCACTGCTCTACCTGCAGAAATATCCCTTCGACGAGATCAAGATCGACCGTGGCTTCGTCATGAAGCTCCTCGACGACAGCTACAGCCACGACATCGTACGCACGGTACTGGAGCTGGCTCGTGCCTTCGGCGCCGACGTCGTCGCCGAGGGCATCGAATCCATCGAGATCAGCGATGTGCTGCAAGAACTCGACTGCCACATTGGCCAGGGCCGCTACTTCAGCTACCCACTTCCTGGCGACGAGCTCCAGCCGCTGCTGGCCGAGCGCCCCACCTTTCCGCTACCGGCCGAGCGTACGCGCATTACGATGTAGGTAAAGCCATTCGGCCGCGATGGGTCGCGAGCAAAACTCGTGAAGGCACCGCGACCGCATGAGCCCCGCGGGCGGCTGTGGCGTCCCGCCCACCGACCGCGCTAACGGCTCAACGCGTCAGCGGGTCATGCTTCCGCGGCCATCGGCTCGTCGCCATAGCCACCCTGAAACTCGTCACACAAGTGGCTGCGCAGGAAGGCGAACTGCTCCTCGGTCTCGACGCCGTCGGCGACGACCGTACGGCTAAGCTGCCTGCCGATGGCGATGATCGCGTCGGTGAGATCACCGTTCTCAGCGCTGCGTACCGCGTCGCGCACGAAGGACCTATCGATCTTGATGGCATCGAAGGGGAATTGCTGCAGCGTGCTGAGCGAGGAATAACCGGTGCCGAAATCCTCTATCGCCACCCGGATGCCCATCTGCTTCATCTCACCGAGAATGCGAATGGTGCGATCGAGCTCGCGCATGACCATGCTCTCGCTGACCTCCACCTCGAGCAGACTGGGATCCATGCCGGTGTCCTTCAGCGCGCGCTTGATATCCTCAAGCAGACCCTCATCGATGAACTGACGCGTGGACAGATTCACCGCCATGCTCAGCGGCGAAAGGCCTTCTTCCTGCCAAGCGACGTTCTGCCGGCAAGCCGTGCGCAGCACCCAGCGACCGATGGGGATGATGAGCCCGGTTTCCTCGGCCAGAGTGATGAATTCCCGCGGCGGAATCAGGCCGAGCTCCGGATGCTGCCAGTACAGCAGCGCCTCCATGCCGGTCAGGCTGTTGTCGGCCATGCTGCGCTTGGCCTGATAGAACAGCCGCAGCTCGCCGCGCTCCAGGGCATTGCGCAGGCTGGATTCCAGTGCCAGCCGCTCCAGCGAATCCGTGCTCAGCTCTTCTGAATAGATCTGATAGTTGTTCTTGCCCCGGCTCTTGGCGTGATACATCGCCACGTCAGCGTTCTTCATGAGTGTCTGCTCGTCCTCGCCATCACCGGGGAAGACGGCCACGCCGATGCTCACCGTGACCCGGAACTCCTGGCCGACCAGCGTCATCGGCCGAGCCACCGCCTCGAGCACCTTCTCCGCCACCGGCACCACCTGCCCGCGCGTGGCGATTTCCGGCAGCAGCACCACGAACTCGTCGCCGCCCAAACGCGCCACGACATCGCTTTCGCGCACCGAGCCGGCGAGGCGTCTCGCCATTTCCTGCAGCAGTTCGTCGCCCGCCTCGTGTCCGAGCGAGTCGTTGATGTTCTTGAAACGGTCCAGGTCGAGGAACAACAGCGCCAGGCTTCGCCCATGACGCCGTGCCTGCTGCATCTCCCGACCCAGAAGATGGCTGAAGAAGGCCCGGTTCGGCAGATCGGTGAGATTGTCGTGAAAGGCCAGATACTCGACGCGCTCGGCGTGGGCGATGCGCTCCGCCAGAACCCGGGCACGCGCCTGATGCAGGCGCCAGCTCATGAAGCCGAGCAGGGCCACGACGATGAGCACAACCGCGCTCGCCGCAGCAGCACGCCACATGTAGATCATCTCCAGCCGCTCGGCCGGGGCCAGCTGCTCCTCCTCCGACAAGCCCACCACGATGGCCAGCGGGAACTCGAAGAGCTTGCGTGCAATGGTGTAGCGACGGACCTCGTCCCAGGCATTGACCCGGACTTCGGCCGGCTGCTCGCTCATGCCCTCCTCGACGATCAAGGCTCCTGAATCGATCGCCGAGCCGGCGGACAGAGCATCACCCGTGCGCCGCACGCGGAAAACGCCATCCGTTCCGAGCAGGCCGAGCACGCCCTCATCGCCAAGTGCCGCCGGCTCGTAGCCGCTGACGAAATAACCGGCATGCACCGAAATCACGACGGCGCCGGAATCGACGCCGTCGCCGTTGGCAATCGCCCGTGCGAAGCGCAGCCGCCACTCTCCATCCTCTGCCTCCCGGCGCGGCTGGCCGATCACCCAGGGCATCGGCGCTTCGCGCGCGCTGCAGCAGCTCGGCAAAGGCAGCATCCACTGGCTCAGCTCCCCCTTCGGTGCTGGCAACAACCCGCCCCTCGCCGTCCAGCACGTTGACCGTGAACAGCAAGGAGGGGAGCAGCAGATCCTGCTCGGCCAGATTCTCCAGGACATCGGAGGCGGCGGCATCGCCGGGACGATCGATCAACTCGTAGCGTACGAGCTTCAAGGCATGATCGATCTCGCGCAGGGCACGGACGACCTGCGCCTCGTAGGTATCCGCCACATCCGTGGCGAGTGAGGCCGCCGTGCGGTGCGCGGCAGCGTGCTCCTTCGCGGCGAGGTTCAAGGTTGCGCCCCAGATAACCGCCAGCACGAGCAAGCCGATCGCCGTGAACAGCACCGGCGGCTCGACCAGAAGCTGCCATCGGCTGCGCCTGGCAGGCGTTTCGGGTTCCGGACTACTCAAGCTGCACCACCCGCAAGCCATCGCCCACGCGCTCGGCATCCATATAGCCGATGGCATTCGGCGTTGCGGCGATGCGATCCGCCAAGGTCTCGACATCGCGCAGCGAGGGCGGCGGCCGCCCGCGACCGGTGAAGATCAGGCGCGACCAATGCGCCTTGATCTGCGCCGGTGTGCGCCCGAGATAGTTCTCGTAGAAGCGCTCGTAGGCGGCGCTGCTTTCGGCCTGGTCGAGGGGGAGCAGCGGCTCGCCGCTCGGCAGGCGGACCACCCGTCCAAGATAGGCGTCCGCGAGCTCCGCACGACTCAGCGAGTCAACCGGGCTATCGCTGGAGACCACCACCACGACATCCGCGGCGCTCGCCGTCGTCGCGGCGCTCAGCAGAAGCCCGAAACCTGCGACTGCGAGAGATTTCAATAGGCTCGCCATCTCAGAACACGAAATCGAGCGCAAGACTGACCAAGGTGGCCGAACCGCCACGACGGAAACCGGGTTGCGGGTTGACCAGCACGCCGCTCGAATCGGAATCCAGGTCCAGATAATCGAGTTGCAGTTTCAGGGCCATGCTGGGCGCGAAATCCCATCGCGCGCCGAGGGCAATGCTCTTCTGCCGCGCCGCGCTGCCGAGCAAGTCGTTGAGCGCGGCATTGAAACCCTGGGCTTCCGGATTGCTCAGCCCCGGATCGCTGGTGTTGCTCGCGACCCAAACCCTGGCCAGCGTGAGGTAGGGTGTAACGGCACCCAGCCGATAACCGCCGGTGACATACCAGCCACGGAAATCCGCAATGAAGGTACGGCTCTCGCGGAGCGCGAACTCCCCCATCGCGAACCAGTCGCCGGGGTCGTAGCGTGCCCCCGCGCTCAGGATATTTAGGGGTGTGTCGTCGGCGTCGTAGCGGTTGGCAATCGCCTCGCCCTCCGGCCCGAAGGAACGAAAGGCATCGAACAAGGGTGCGAAGCCATCGGCGGTGATATGCGTCCGGCTGTAACTGGCGAAAAGCGTCCCCGCGCCGCGCTCGATGGTATTCGCGATGGTGAAGCCGTTGCGCGTCTCTATCTCGCCGCCCCCGGGGGTCGAGGTATCCTTACCGCCGTAGACCAGCTGAAGATGGTTGTCGTAGCTGCCGAGGCGCCGCCGGTAGCTTGCCGCAATGCCGTCGAAATTGGTGGCCGGGACCGTCTGATAGACCTCAGGCGGCGGTCGCACCCATGGGTTGGCGAAACTCACCTTCCGGTATTCGGAGGCGAGGAATATCGGCAACACCATGCGCCCGGCGCGCAGCGTCAGCCGCGGCGTAGCGTCGAAGCGGATATTCGCCCACTCCAGGGTGGGCTTGTAGGTATCGTCGTAGCGCTGCTCCACCACGACCTGCACGATGCCGGACAGCCGCGGGGTGAATTCGGAACCGAGTTGCAGGCCAAGCCGGCTATCCACCTCGGGGCTCAGGTCGCGGGTATGGCCGGCTCCATCGGGGGCGAAGACATTGGAAACGAAGTCAGCCCGGTCCTCGTTGGAGTGCACCACGCCGACCGTGCCGAAGCCATCGAAGCTCAGGGTCGGCTCAGCCGCGGCTTCCGGCATCCACGCTACGGCCGCGCAACATAGTCCGACGGCCACCTGAAGTGTTGTCGTCATCGTTGCTGCCGCCATGCTGGAGCGCCTCCGTCTCCTCGCGCCGTGACGGTCGAGCGGCAGACTGCCACGAAAGCACGCGGTGGCACAGCTACCATTGCGTCTTCGAGCTTGCACTCGGATCGCTCAGGCGAACGTGCGCCACTCGGCTTCTCCAGCACAGCGCCTCCTCCCTATCCGTCGAGACGACCTTCCCGCAGCACGCCCGCAGGTCCGCCCTCAGCTTGCGCCATGCACCACCATGAAACAACCAAGGCCGACCTACGGTCCCTTCGGGCGGGCAATGGGGCGAATGGGACCGTCCAACTGGACCCTGAGCCCCCAATCCGGCCCGACTGGCTCAGTGGAAGCGCGGCTAGGATGACACCACCCCCGCCCCGGTTGCGTTCGCATTGACCGATTCCCTAGCCCACGCGCACGGTCGCCCACCCCTGCAGGCGCGACTGCGCAGCAGCCCCGAGGACTTCGTGGTGGAGGAGTTGCCCAATGTTGCCCCGGACGGCGACGGCGATCATCTGTGGCTGGAGGTACGCAAGCGCAACACCAATACCGACTGGCTCGCCAAGGAGCTGGCGCGCTTCGCCGGCGTCAATCCGGTGGATGTCGGCTATGCCGGAATCAAGGACCGGGATGCGGTCACGACACAGGCTTTCACGATCCACCTACCGGGCCGCGAGGCACCGGACTGGGCAGCCTTCCCGCACGCGGAGGTATCAATCACCCCGCGCGGCCGTCACCGGCGCAAGCTCAAGCGCGGCGCACTGGCAGGCAACCGCTTCCGGCTGACCCTGCGCGAGGTGCAGGGCGACTCCGCGGCGGCCGAGCACTGCCTGACCGCGATCCGCGACCGCGGCGTGCCAAACTACTACGGCGAGCAGCGCTTCGGCCTCGGCGGTGCCAATGTGGCACGGGCAGAGGCGATGTTCGCCGGCCGGCGCGTCGACCGCAACACCCGCTCGATGCTGCTGTCGGCCGCTCGCTCGCACTGCTTCAACGCCGTGCTGAACGCCCGCGTGCACGAGGGCAACTGGGATCAGGGTCTGGATGGCGAGATCTGGTGTCTGGCCGGCTCGCGCTCCTGGTTCGGGCCGGAGGCAGCCTCGCCGGAGCTGCAGGCACGGCTGGCCGCCGGCGACATCTCGCCCTCCGGCCCGCTCTGGGGCTGCGGCGCGCTGCCCACGGCCGACACCGCGCGGGCGCTGGAGGAGCGCGTGCTGGCCCCCTTCGCCACGCTGAAGGCGGGCCTGGAGTCCGCCGGCATGGAACAGTATCGGCGCGCGCTGCGACTGCTACCCGGCGAATTGCGCTGGAGCTGGCCGGAGACCGACGTGCTGACCCTGGACTTCCGCCTGCCGCCGGGCGCCTACGCCACGGTGGTGGTGCGCGAGCTGACGCACTAAACGGAGACTTCCGAAACCCAGCTGGGACATCGACACTACTCGTTGCGCATCACCAGCCAAGCAATGCGCGCCAGCATCGGTCGCGGCGTGAAACGCGTCGTAAAAGCCATGAAGGCATTGATCCAGCCCGGGATGATCTCGGGACGACGGCGCAGCATGCGACGCAGGCCGCGGCGCGCGACACTCGGCGCATCCATCATCGTCAGGCGGTGATACCAGGTCTTGCGCTGGCCGGATACCTGCAGGAACTCGGTGGCCGTCACACCGGGGCAGACGGTGGTGCAGGACACACCAGTACCGCGCAGCTCGAAATGCAGCGCGTGGCCGAAACTCAGCACATAGGCCTTGGCCGCGGAGTAGGCAGCGTAGGTGGGCGTCGGCTGAAAGGCGCCAGTGGAAGCGACGAGCAGGATGTAGCCCTCTCCACGCGCCACCATGTCGTCGACGAAGAGCCGCGTCAGATGCGTCAAAGCCATGACGTCGACCTCCAGCATGGCCTGCATCCGGGCCCATTCCGTGTCGCGGAAATCGCCGAAAACGCCGAAGCCGGCGTTGTTGATCAGCACCTGCACCGGGCGTCCTTCGGCGCGCAGATCGGCCGCGAGCTTCTCGCGCGCGCCGGGGTCGGCGAGATCGACCGCCATCACGTCAACGTGTACGCCGTGATCGCGACGGATGTCGCTTGCCACCGTCTCCAGCAACTCCCGCCAACGCGCCACCAGGATCAGATCGGCGCCTTCGGCGGCGAGCTGGTGCGCGAAATCGGTGCCGAGGCCACTGGAGGCACCGGTGACCAGGGCGGTCTTTCCGTTCAGTCTCTTGCTTGCCATATGCTCAACCCTCGTCCTGCCAGCCGCGAATCAGCGCGGCCAGGCTATGATGAAAGGCAGGCGCGAAGTCAGCCCGGAACAAGGCGAGCTGCGGCTCGGCCAGCAACTCGGCGACGACCGGCGCGGGCTCGGCGAGGTGACGCCAGCCCACTGCCAGCGCCTCGACGTTCAGCAGCAGCCGCGCCCCGTCACCCGCCGCAAGCTGCGGCAGCAAGCCCTCCAGTCGCGCGCCGGTAGTATCGGTGCGCTCGCGCAGCATCATCTTGAAGGGACGCGCCTCGGTTGGGCTGATGTTGTGCTCCAGCACGACATGCAGCAGCGCCACGAGCTTGAGGAACAGCGGATGCGCGGTCAGCGACTCGGTAACCGCAGCCGCCACGGCTTCCGCGCCGGCCGGTGCCGTCATCGCCGCCAGTGCCGCGTCCAGCACGTCAAAGCAGCTGGTGTACTCGCTGCTCAACAGTTCCAGGAACAGGGCTTCCTTGGTCGGGAAGTACAAATAGAGCGTGCCCTTGGCGACTCCCGCCGCGCGCGCGATGTCCAGCATGCCCACAGCATCGTAGCCATGCGCCAGAAGCAACTCCCGACCAGCCGCGACGATGGCCTCGCGGCGCTGTTGCCGCTGCTCAGGGTGATGGGCGCGCTTCAGAACGGCGGCACTGTTGACCATAGGTCATTAATAACTGACTTCAGGTCATTGGTCAACAGGAGCAGCTTCTAGTTGTGCGTGGAACTGATCAGCGGGTAGCCGACAATAGGGATTGACGGGGTCCAGATCGCCCCCCCCCCTTCCTTTTGTGAGGTTCACGCACTTCGAGGGCGGGAGTAGCGTAGTGGCGCACATAGATCTACCGAACGCTGGCGTACGTCACCATCCGGCCGACTCGCCGGCGTGGGGGCGTCTATTAGAACCAACCAGGGGCCATCGAGAGGCACCCCGACGGCTGAGAAATCGGGTGCCAACCCTGTGCGGCGAATGAACTCCAACGGAAGGCCCCATCCATCACCTTCAGAGACTCGACCGATCGAGATCAGGAGTACCATGACGCTGCACTGGAGTTCCTACATCTCCGGCCCAACGCTCCCGACCGGCGGGGTATAGCGACGTGACGGTAGTGAACGGCGTGAAAGACCCCCCGCCCGGCGGCGAACCTCATAGCTGGGAGCTCCCTCGCGACCGCCTGCAACTGCCAGAAGCCATCTGGACGCAAAACAAGGCGATCGTAGTGGTCCACGCCGGGCCCGGATACGGCAAGTCGACCCTACTGTCGCAATGGCACCGCCAAGCCTCCAGTTCCGGTCACCGCGTGATCTGGCTCACGGCAGAGGCCGATGATCGACATGGCGACCAACTTCTTGTGGACCTCGCCGCAGCACTGGGAAGGACGGACACCGCGGCCGGGACTTCTGTGCTGGACAGCTATGGCAGCGAAGGGCGATTGGCCATGGTCAAGGCACTACTGAGCGACCTCGAATCCCGCGAGCGCCGCACGGTCTTGTTTATCGACGATGTTCATGAGGTACTCGAACAGTCCGCCTCATCAACCCTGCGCCTGCTGTTGCGTTATCAACCCAACGGCATAGTCCTGGTTTTCAGCGGGCGCTCCTATCCGAGCGCAGCTTTCAGCAAGCCCCTGCTCGAAGGGCGCCTGCATCGCTTCAGCGCCGATCAGTTGGCGCTGAACCAGGATGAAATTTCGAGGATGCTGGCTCAGCATGGCATCGAACCACGCAAAGAGCTGATCGATCAGTTAATCGGACGCGCGCAGGGATGGCCGGCTGCCGTCAGATTGGTTGCTTTGTCGCTGCAGGGGGAACACACATCACAGGATCACCTGCTCGCCGGCCTCATAGAAGGCACCCAACCGCTGACCGATTACCTGAACGATGCCTTCCTGTCCCAACAATCGCCGCGCATACGGGATTTTCTGCTGCGCCTGTCGGTTCTGCGCAATTTCACCCTGCCCCTGGCCGTTGCCGCCACCGATATGCCGGATGCCGGCACCCTGCTGAAGGAACTCGACCAGCGCGCACTCCCGATCAGCCGCAGTGGCGCAGCAGACCCCCGATATGCTCTGCACCCGCTGGTTCGCGACTTCCTGTTAGAGCACCTGAAACGAAATGATCGACCGCTTCTTGAGGAAGTGCGCGACCGGGCCCGAAGCTGGCTGGCGGCACAAGGTCACGTCGACCTCGCGATAGAGGTATCGCTGGACACGGAAGACCCCGACACCGCGGCCGCGTTGATCGATGAGCACGCAAGCGTAATGGTCCAGCACTTCGGACGACATACCACCTATCTCCATTGGATCAACAAACTGCCGCAGAGCGAGTTATCCCGCTTTCCGGAAATTCGATTGCGGCAAGCTTGGTCGCTCGACTTCGTTAAACAGCACGCGGACGCAGAGAACATCCGCCGCGAACTCGAGCAACAACGCATTAGCGCCCCTGTCGACCAGTCCCCCCTATCGGCCGACAAACTCGAGGAAGCCATCGAGTTGCAACGATGTGTGGAGGCCGGCTTACAAGACCGAGCCGAAGAGGCCCACACACGGACGCAGCGCTGGCTCGCACGCTGGCCCGATGCCAGCATCTTTGATCGAGGCGCAGCCCATGCCGTACTGGCTTTCTCGGCCAAGTCCTTGAGTGATTTCAATGTCGGACTGCAGCATGCCCGCCTGTCCCAGGAACTGGCGCGGCAGTGTGACGCCCCATACATTCTGGCGTGGGGACACATGCTGGCTGTCGCCAACCTGATCAAGCGCGGCCAGTACCGGCAGGCACTGCACGAAGCCACAGAGTATGTGGCGGAACTCGACGCCCAATTGGGCGAGTGGTCCCGTGCGGTGACAATGCTCCATGCATTGCGCGCTGGACTGCTGTACGAGTTCAACCAGTTGCCCGAAGCAGGACACGCGCTTGATCGCGGCCTCTCAACGCTGGTCGAGGAAAGCTCGACGGACCCGGTGATTGTCGGCTACGTGACACTCGCCCGCATTCAGAATGTGCAGGGCGCCGCGCTAGACGCCCTGGAAACCCTCGCCGAGGGCGAAGCATTGGCACGCGGACGCGGACTGCCTCGATTGGCAATCGCACTCGGCGCCGAACGGGCGGTGCTCCTTCTGCATCACGGTGAGCACGAACAAGCAGAAGCTGTATGGCAGGAATTCCGGCACTCGCCGCCGACCGGCTGCAGCTCGCTGGAAGCTCTGCAAGGTGCACTGGAAGACAAATCCGTCCGAATACACGCGCGAACCGCGCTGCTCCAGGGCAAACACGCAGAGGCCTGTGAACTCCTTGCACCGATTCTGCGCCACGCCAAGCAGAGCGGGCAAAAGAAGAAGGAGGTCGAGATCCTGATACTTCAGGCGCTGGCGTTGTATCAATCGGGCGACGAGCGCAAGGCACTCTCCCTTTTTTCTGACGCGCTCAAGCTGGCGATGCCTGAGGGGTACCTGCGCACCTTTGCCGACGAGGGGGCAGCACTGCGCCCCCTGCTGTCCAAGTATCTGCAATCAGCCTGCCAGGCAACGCCAAACTCCCCGACAACCAAGTATCTCGAACAAATCGCCGGCATCATCGGCCTAAGCGAAGCCGAAGAAGCGGCGCAGACAACAAGCAGCCAGGAGAAGCAACCGCTCGTCGAGCCCCTGACGTCCCGCGAGCTGCATATTCTTTCCCGCTTGCAGGCAGGTCTAGGCAACCGCCAGCTGGCCGACTCACTGTTCATCACCGAAGGGACCCTGAAGTGGCACCTTCACAACATCTACGGAAAACTCGCGGTCTCCAGCCGGCTTGCCGCTGTGGCGCGTGCGCGTGAACTCGGGCTGCTGGACAGCTGAGCACTGCAATTCCCCTGGACTCAGCCCCCCTGGCTAGAGACTTCAGAAAGCGGACAGCCCGAGCAGCGCGAGGCCGGTAACCCCCAGTGCAGCGTGACCGGCGATAAGCTTGATTGGCGCGCGGTCCCTGAACAGGAATCGGAACAAGAAGCCTCCACCAAGGAAACCGGCGGCGAGAACGCCGAAGGCCCACCATGCCAAAGCGCCGTTGTCCGCTGTCAGGTTCGCTGCCAGAAAGATCGCTAACGCCACCAGTGCCAGAAGGCCATGCCCATTGCTCAACGCCCGCGGGACCCGGTACTTGAGCAAGATAAGGCACGCCATGAGCACACCACCCAGGGCAAGAGCGAGAAAGATGAAGAAAGTCAGCTGTAACAAGGTCACGACATTATCTCCCTTGTGATCGGCGCAACGCGTCTCACGCTCACATGGATTGCACTTCACTCAAGCCATAACACGGCGGTGCAAATCAACAACCCGCTGGTCCATCAAGGCCCGTCATAGCGGATCACATGCCGCGTGACCGGCGCCGCCTTCTGTGCGCCCCTGGCTCTAAACGGCTGTCTTCGCTTGATGGACCGGGCTCGGGTCAATGCTGGCCCAAAGGCGTCTGCACGACGATGCCCGACAACCCGGGTCCAAGCTTGATCTGGCAACCGAGACGCGAGCGCTCGTCGCGCTCGTCGGTAAGATCGAGCATTGAATTCTCCATATCACTCATGGGCGGCAACTTGTCGCGCCAAGCCGGATCAATGTGGACGTGGCAGGTGGCGCAGGCGCACTCGCCGCCGCAATCACCGTCAATGCCGGGCACCATATTGCCCACGGCCGCTTCCATAATGCTGCTGCCGTCGACCGCCTCGACCTCTCTAACCGTGCCGTTGAATTCCACGAACGTAATCTTGCTCATTACTCTCTCCTTGGAGCGGTAGACGCCATCTGGCCCCGTAAAGCGAATGCGCGCCCCGCGCGGGCCGCACGCGGACACTCGCGGACAGGCGCTAGATCAGGCGTTGATGCGCACCGGTAGGGATTCGTAGCCCTTCACGAAACTCGATTCGACCCGCTTGGGCTCGCCGACCACCTCGATCTGCATGGGATCGGGCCAGCGCTGCAACAACCCCTCCCACAGGATCCGGATCTGCAGTTCCGCGAGGCGGTTGCCCACGCAGCGGTGAATCCCGAAGCCGAAGGACAAATGATGACGCGGGCGGGCGCGGTCGATGATGAACGCCTCCGGATCGTCGATGCTCTCCTCGTCGCGGTTGCCGGATACGTACCACATCACCACCTTGTCCCCCTTCCGTATTCGCTTGCCGCGCAACTCGGTGTCTTGAGTCGCCGTGCGCCGCATGTATGCCAGTGGCGTCTGCCAGCGAACGATTTCCGGCACCGCCGACGAGACCAATTCCGGATTGGCGCAGAGTTTGCGGTATTCGTTGGGGAAGCGGTTGAAAGCCAGCAGGCCGCCGCTCATCGAATTGCGAGTGGTGTCGTTACCGCCGACGATGAGCAGGAAGATGTTGCCGAGGAATTCTTCCGGCGTCATGTCACGCGTCTTGTCAGAGTGCGCCAACATTGAGATGACGTCGGCCCCCGGCTCGGCATTCACGCGTGCGTTCCACAGCCGCGTCATGTACTCGGCGCAGGCTTGCATTTCGACGTACCGCTCCTCCTCGCTATCAATCAGACCGGCCCCGGGCAGGGTGGTCGCGATATCGGACCAGTGGGTTAACAGATGCCGGTCCTCGAAGGGAAAGTCGAAGATCGTGGCCAACATCTTGGTGGTCAGGTTGATCGACACCCTTTCCACCCAGTCGAAGGTCTCGTTGACGGGGAGTTCGTCAAGGGCGTCGGCGGTACGCTGCCGGATCAACCCCTCCAGCCTTGCCAGATTGTCCGGCGCCACGATCGGGCTCACGACCTTGCGCTGCTCGTCATGCTTCGGCGGGTCCATAGCGATGAACATGGGCAGTTTTGCAACGGTGTTGTCGTCCATGATCGTGATACCGCCATAGCGCCAATCCGAGGAATAGATCTCCGGATGGGTTTCGACCTGCATGATGTCCTTGAACTTGGTCACGGACCAGTACGGGCCAAACCGGCTGTCGGCGCAGTAATGGACAGGGTCCTCCGCCCGCAGCCGCTGAAAAAGGCCCCACATCGCGTCGTCCCGGAACAGCTCCGGATTGCTGACGTCGATCCAGTCGAGCGGTATGGCGCCGGCGTCGCCGGCCTCTTCCAGCGTTTGCTGGGCTCCGATTTCGGTCATCGTCTCCTCCGTATCGCCCTGCCCCGGGTGAGGCTTGTGGCTATCGTTTAAGAGGAATCTTTGATGAGGAAGCGCGGGTCGTCGCCTTTCTTTTGTCAGGTATGCGGGAGAAGGCATCGGTGCATCTGGAAGCCCGGGACCAGGCAACTTGGTCGCTGAGCCCGTCACTGCCGCTCGCAGAGCTTGATATGCCGATCGTGGACGGCGTTGCGGCGCAACAGGGCCAAATAAGTGCCCGGCCGTCGCTTGCCGAAGAAGGCGGACTCACTTCATCGCCGCACGCGGCATGGAAGCTCGCTACTCGGCGAGTGAAACCACAAGGCGTCGCGCACGATGAATAACGCGCCGACAAAGGCCCGAGCGCGTGCGCGGGATCACTTACATGGAATCCATCGTCAAACCTCTGAGTTGGGAAGAATGGCCGGACTCCATTCGCGAGATCTTTCAGGCTCTCCGATCGGACGCCGGAAGCGAAATGATCCTCGATAAGAACCTGTTCATCGAAACGATCCTCCCAGGCGCCATTCTCCGGGACCTCACCACGGAGGAAATGGCGGAGTATCGCCGCCCCTTCGCAGACGCGGGCGAAGCACGCAGACCGACACTGACATGGCCGAATGAACTTCCGATCGCAGGCGAGCCCGCCGATGTCATCGAGGACATTGAGGCATACGGTGCATGGTTATCGGCGAGCGAGGTCCCGAAACTCTTCATCAATGCAGAGCCAGGGGCGATTCTGGTGGACGGCGCGCGCGAGTTCTGCCGCAGCTGGCCCAACCAGACGGAAGTAACGGTCAGCGGCCACCATTTCGTCCAGGAAGACTCGCCCGACGAGATAGGACACGCCATCGCCAACTGGCTACGTGACATCGAATAGCCGCCATCACGACGACGAGCATTCCGCCCCCGCACGGTGCCTAAGCCCGCGCGCCCCTCCTTGCAGGCATAGCAGCAATGGCAAGGAGGGTGCGCGGCACTGAGGACGACCGCCCGCGGGAAGCTGCTCCAGGCGACAGTACGACCATCCATCGTGCCGGCCTTGGGGAACGCGGCAATCCTGGCATGAAGAACCCGCGTCTTGCCGAGCAGCAGGCGCCTGCGCTCTGACGCCGGCGGGCTTGGCATGGCGGCGGCCAGCGCCGCCCCAGAGCCGTTGGCCCTCGAAAGCGAGAGGAACTATTCGCTGCTCGCCTTCTCGATGTCCGCCACCAGATCGTGACTGCGCTTGATCACGTACTCGTGCACTAGACGAATCTGATCATTATCCCCGCCCAGGATGTGGCCAAATGACGGCATGCCTTGGTGGGCACGCGCGCCGTGCACAATCGCCGCGAAGTGCTCGTGAGTCTCCGCGTCCAGGTAGCGCAGATCCGGCACCACCCCGCTGCTCTCCACATTGACACCGTGACAGGTGGCGCAGACCCCGTTGTAGAGATATTTCCCGGTAGCCAGCGACTCGGCGCCAATGTCGGCGTCGCGCTCCGGCGGCTCCGGTACCGGCCGCGGCTCGTTGCGCGGCGGCGGCAACTTGCCCTTGCCATCAAGCTTGTAGGTCAGAACCCGGGATTCGGGCTGCACGTCGATTCTGGAGGCCAGTGGACCGGTCAAGAGCGTAAAAGCGCCGCCCCAGCCAACCATGAAGGTCACGTACTGCTCGCCGTCGATCTCATAGGTCATGGGTCCGGCCAGCACACCGCTGTTGGCGCGCGACTTCCACAGCAGCTCGCCACTATCAGCGGCGTACGCCCGCACTTCCCCCTGAGCGTTGCCCTGGAATACCAGATTGCCGGCGGTGGTCAGCGTACCGCCGTTCCACAGGTGCGGGTGCTCGACCTTCCAAGCCGCCTCTTGCTTCACCGGATCCCAGGCCAAAAGCGCGCCGTGGAATTGCTCGGCCAGTGCGTCGATCTCGTCCGGGTCCTCCGGCAACTCGAGCGGCTCCAAGCCAATGTTCCACAGGTTCAAAGCGACGATCGGATCCGCCTCGGAATCCGCGTACAGAAAGCTGGCGTACTGCGCCGGGATATAAACCAGCCCCGTATCCGGGTTGTATGACATCGGCTGCCAATTGTGGCCGCCAAAAGGACTGGGAGTGACCAGCTTCGGCTTTTCGCTGTAGTCCCCGGCTTCGCTAAAGATCGGCCGTCCGGTATCCATGTCGATACCCTCCGCCCAGTTCACCGGCACGTAGTTCTCGGCCGATAGCAGCTCGCCCGTCTCGCGGTCGATCACATAGAAAAAACCATTCTTGGGGGCCTGCATCAGCACCTTGCGACGCTCTCCGTCCAGGCTCAGCTCTGCCTGGACAAGGTGCTGGGTAGCGGTGTAATCCCACTTGTCGCCCGGCGTCGTCTGGTAATGCCAAATGTATTCTCCAGTGTCGGGATCCAGCGCCACAATCGACGACAGGAAAAGATTGTCGCCCTTGCCCTCGCTGCGATCGGCGATGTTCCAGGGCGAACCATTACCGACACCGATATAGAGCTGATCCAACTCCGGGTCATAGGCGATCGAGTCCCAGACCGTGCCGCCCCCGCCCTGCTTGTAGTAGGTCTCTCCGTGCCAGGTCTCCCGGGCCATCTCGAGGATATCGTTCTCCACAGGTTTGGAAGGATCGCCCGGCACCGTGAAGAAGCGCCAATCCAGATCGCCCGTATCGGCGTCGTAGGCGCTGACATAGCCACGAACCCCCAGCTCGGCACCGCCGTTGCCGATAAGTACCTTGCCCTTGACCACCCGCGGGGCGCCCGTAATGGTATAGTTGGGATAGCCGTTGTCTACGATCGTATTGGTCTCCCAAACCACCTCGCCGCTGGCCGCGTCGAGTGCAATCAGCCGGCCATCGAAGGCCCCGACGTAGACCTTGCCCTGCCACACCGCGACGCCGCGGTTAACGACACCGCAGCAGGCCTTGCCGCCGGTCGCTCGCGGCACCTGTGGGTCGTACTTCCAGATCAACTCGCCGGAGACCGGATCCAGGGCGTAGACGATGCTGTAAGGCCCAGTGGTATACATCACGCCGTCGACCACAATCGGCGTGGCTTCCACCCCGCGATCCACGTCCAGCTTGAAGCTCCAGGCCAGCCCGAGCCTATCGACGTTGTCGTCGTTAATGGCGTCCAGCGGCGAATAGCGCTGCTCGGAATAGGTGCGACCGTGACTCATCCAGGCGCCCGACTCGCCGTCGGCGGCTCGCAGGCGTTTTCCATCGACCGCAGCAACTTCTGTGCCCTTGGCGGCTTCGTCATCGGTGTGCGGCGCATCCGACTGTGAGCAGGCGGGCAGCATCAACACGGACAGACCGACTAGGAGCAGGCTCCTAAGACTATCCATCACGCCAAGGGATACTGCGCCAGAGCGCTCGCGGAAGCCCGAACCGTGTATCCGCGTGGCCTTTGGGATCACCACCATGAGTCTCTCCTCTAGTTTTTGTCTTCGTGCGGACTCTCGTCAGCCAGGCCGACCGATCCCACAGCTCGCTAGCCCCGCCCTCCAACTCAAGATCGATCTTCTATCGAACAGAGCGGTCCGAGCATGCTCATCATCGAGGCTTGAGACCGAAGCCCATTGGGCTGGAGGCCCTCATCGACGCAAGACCTGGCTACGTTGGCGATGAAGCCGCTCAAGCCGGGCGACGGGATTGATCCACGACGAGTTTCTGGTTCCGCTTGCCTCATTCCGAGTCGGTGCGTAGACGAGTCAGTGCAAAAATACAGCCTGACCTTTTGTGAGCCTGGCCCTGGTTCCTTACAAAATCACAAACAAGATAATCGACCGTCAGGCGGAGAGCTTATCCCCACTAAAGCAACGAGACTGCTCACTAACCACATTCATGCAGTGACAACCTTGAGCTTTCAGTACGGCCATAGACGGCGGACAGCGCCGAAGCCTTGGGTAGGCTTATTGCACTCCGCGGGATGGGGCAGCGCCCCCTACTAAAGGAGGGTTTTGGCTGCGCCAACGCATGACCTCAGCTCGCATCAGGCGACACATTTCGTCGCCGGCGCAATGCTTAGAGAAGCTTGGAGCACTCGACCAATGTCGCGCGCAAGGATGGCCCCACAGCGCCCCTCAGGTTGAGGGCGCTATCAGTGCAGCCCGCCGCTGGGGGGCACCGGGTCAGTGGCGCTGGCGTTCACGGCGGCGAAGAGCGTCTGTATCTGCGCCGGGTCGTAGTGGTAGCCCTGACCACAGAAATCGCAGTGCACCGTAACCGAGCCCTGCTCCGCCAGGATGTCGCGCACTTCGTCTTCGCCCAGCGACAGCAGCACGCGCGAAACCTTGGCGTGACTGCAGGAGCAGGCAATGGCCACCTGTCGCGGTGCGTGCAGCTGCAGATCCTCGGCGTGAAAGAGGCGCTTCAGGATGACGGCGGGCGATTGCGCGATCAGCTCTTCGCCGCCCAAGGTGTCGACCAGCGCCTCGACATGCGCCCAGCCGGCATCGGCCTCGGCGCCCACTCCTGGAAGACGCTGCAGCATGAGCCCGGCGACACGCTCACCGTCGGTGGCCAGCACGAAGCGCGTCGGCAGCTGTTCGCTCTGCGCGAAGTAGGCCTCCAGCGCCTGCTCGCAGCTGGCGCTGCCCAGCGGCACCATCGCCTGATAGCTCTGCCCGGATTTCGGCTCCAGCGTCACGCCGAAGACGCCGTCCCGCGTCAGCTGCGCGAAGTCGCCGGCACCGCCCGTGTCGCTGCGCACCCGGGCCATGCCGCGCGTGCGCAGATCGTCCTCGGTCTGTACCAGCAGCAGCGCCAGCTCGGCACTGTTCTGGATCTGCAGCCCCATGCGGCCCCTGAACTTGAGATTGGCCGCCATCAGCGGCCCGGCGGCGAGCAGCTCGCCGAGCAGGCGCTGGACGTCAGGCGGATGCCCGTCGCGGGCCACCATCGCCGGCACGCCCTCGCCGGCGCGCAGAATGGCGCCGCGCACGCCGTACTCGGGCAGATGAAAGCCGGTGAGCTGCTCGTCGGGGGCGTGCTCGGTCTGTAGATCCCGGACGGTGCTCATTCCGACGACGGCGGGCCGAGTCGCTCCTTGAGCAGCCGGTTGACCGCATCCGGATTCGCCTTGCCACCGGTGGCCTTCATGACCTGACCGACAAAGAAACCGAGCACCCGCTCCTTGCCGCCCTTGTACTGCTCGAGCTGCTTGGGATTGTCGGCAACGACCTGCTCGATGATCTCGCCGATCGCGCTGTCGTCCGTGATCTGGCGCAGGCCCTTGGCCTCGATGACGGTGTCGGCGTCGCCTTCGCCGTTCATCATGGCCTCGAAAACCTCCTTGGCGATCTTGCCGGAGATGGTCTCGTCGACCATGCGCTGGACCAGACCGGCCATCTGCCCGGCCGACACCGGCGATTCGGTGATCCCCAGTCCGGCCTTGTTGAGGGCTCCGAGCAGATCGGTGATGACCCAGTTCGCGCAGAGCTTGGCCTCACCGCCGGCGGCAGCAACCATGGCCTCGTAGAAATCGGCCAGCGGCCGCTCGCCGGTGAGCACGGTGGCGTCGTAACGCGACAGGCCGTACTGCTGCTCGAAGCGGTTGCGCTTGTCGATGGGCAGCTCGGGCAGCGAGGCGCGGACCTCCTCGATATAGGCCGGCTCGCAGCGGATGGGCAGCAGGTCGGGGTCCGGGAAGTAGCGGTAGTCGTGCGCGTCCTCCTTGGAGCGCATGGCGCGGGTCGTGCCGCTGGAGGGATCGAAGAGGCGCGTCTCCTGGTCGATGCTGCCGCCGGCTTCGAGCACGTCGATCTGGCGATGGATCTCGTGCTCGATGGCCTTCTCGACATAGCGGAAGGAGTTGACGTTCTTGGTCTCCGTGCGCGTGCCGAACTCGGCCTGGCCGACCGGCCGCACCGAGACGTTGGCGTCGCAGCGGAAGGAGCCTTCCTGCATGTTGCCGTCGCAGATGCCCAGATAGACGACGATCTGGTGCAGCTTCTTCAGGTAGGCGACGGCCTCGGCCGGCGTACGCAGCTCCGGCTCGGAGACGATCTCGATGAGCGGCGTGCCGGCGCGATTAAGGTCAATGCCCGAGGCGCCGACAAAGCCCTCGTGCATGGACTTGCCGGCGTCCTCCTCCATGTGCGCGCGGGTGATGCCGATGCGCTTTTCTTCCTCGCCGACGACGATGTCCAGATGCCCCTTGCCGACGATGGGCAGTTCGTACTGCGAGATCTGGTAGCCCTTGGGCAGGTCCGGGTAGAAGTAGTGCTTACGCGCGAAGACCGACACCGGCGCGATGTCGGCCTCGACGGCCAGACCGAACATGACGGCCATGCGCAGCGCGTCGCGGTTGAGCACGGGCAGCACGCCCGGCATGCCGAGGTCGATGGCCGAGGCCTGCGCATTCGGCGGCGCGCCATAGGCGGTGGGTGCGCCGGAGAAGATCTTCGACTGCGTCGAGAGCTGGCAGTGGACCTCCAGGCCGATGACGGCCTCCCAGCCCTCGGGAATACGAACATCACTCATAAATAAAGTGGCCTCAGTGCGTAGCGAGCGGGTGCCTGAGAGCGGCCGCCGGAGCGCAGGGCGCGCAGTGTATAAGGCAATACATGAGCAGTCCGAGCACCGCCGGACGCGCTCAGGCGCACGCGCAGTAGCTCTGTGGCCACTTTCATGCGAAGGCCTCGGGGAAGCGCGTATGCCAATCGGTGACCTGCTGGTAGGCGTGGGCCGCGGCCAGCAACCGCCCCTCGTCGAAGTGGCGACCGATGAGCTGCGCGCCCGCCGGCAGGCCGTCCTTGAACCCGCAGGGCATGGACAGCGCCGGCAAGCCGGCCAGATTGGCGGCGATGGTATAGACGTCGTTGAGATACATCGTCACCGGGTCGTCCGCCTTCTCGCCGAGCGCGAAGGCCGTGCCCTGGGTGGTCGGCCCCAGGATCAGGTCGACGTCGGAGAAGGCGCGCTCGAAGTCCTCGGCGATCAGGTGGCGCACCTTCTGCGCCTGCAGGTAGTAGGCGTCGTAGTAGCCGTGCGACAGCACATAGGTGCCGATGAGGATGCGGCGCTGGACCTCCTTGCCGAAGCCCTCGCCGCGCGAGCGCTTGTAGAGGTCCTCCAGATTCTCGGGGTCGGCGCAGCGATAGCCGTAGCGCACGCCGTCGTAACGCGACAGATTGGAGGAGGCTTCGGCCGGCGCTACCACGTAGTAGGTGGGCACCGACAGCGGCGAATTGGGCAGCTGGATCTCGACCAGCGTGGCGCCCAGCTTCTCGTACTCGCGCGCGGCCGCCATGACCGCTTCGCGCACGGCGTCGTCCAGTCCCTCGGCGAAGTACTCGGCGGGCAGGCCGATACGCAGCCCGGCCATGGGCTCGTCGAGCGCCGCGCTATAGTCCTCGACCTCGCGCTCGGCGCAGGTGGAGTCGCGCGGATCGAAGCCGGCCATGCCCTGCAGCACCAGCGCGGCGTCGGCGGCGCTATGCGCCACCACCCCGGCCTGATCCAGCGAAGAGGCGAAGGCCACCATGCCGTAGCGCGAGACGCGCCCGTAGGTCGGCTTGATGCCCGTTAGGCCGGTCAATGCCGCGGGCTGGCGGATGGAGCCGCCGGTGTCGGTGGCCGTGGCCGCAGGCGCCAGCCCGGCCGCCACTGCCGCGACACTGCCACCCGAAGAGCCGCCGGGAACGCGCTCGGTATCCCAGGGATTCCTGGTGGGGCCGTAGAAGCTGGTTTCGGTCGAAGAGCCCATGGCGAACTCGTCCATGTTCACCTTGCCAAGCGTGACCATGCCGGCCGCGTCGAGCAGCTCGACGATGTGCGCATCGTAGGGGGCGACGAAGTTGTCCAACATCTTCGAGCCGCAGGAAGTGCGCACACCCTGAGTACAGAAGAGGTCCTTGTGCGCCAGCGGAATGCCGGTCAGCGGCCCCGCCTCACCCTTGGCAATGCGGGCGTCGGCGGCGTCGGCCTGGGCCAGCGCGCGCTCGGGCGTGACGGTGACATAGCTGTTGAGCCCGCCATCGTGCGCGTCGATGCGCGACAGGAAGTGCTCGGTCAGCTCGCGGCTGGAGAATTCGCGGGCGCGCAGGCTCTCGGCGAGCGCGGCGAGGGATCGGCTGTGCATGGTGGCCTTCTGCTTATTCGATGACGCGCGGCACGCGGTAGAGGCCGTCGACGGCCTCGGGGGCCAGGGCCTGGAAACGGTCGCGCTGGTCTTCCTCGGTCACGATGTCATCGCGACCGCGCTGGGGCATGGCCAGCGGGTGCGCCATGGGGGTGACGTCGGACGTATCGGCCGCGCGCAGCGCGTCGACCATGCCGAGGATGGCGTCGAGCTCGCCGCCAAGGCTATCCAGCCGCGGCTGCTCGATGTGGAGCCGCGCCAGATGCGCCACGTGGCGGAGCTGTTCGTTGCTGAGTGGCATGCTGCCTCGCGATGAGCTATGGCCCGCGCGCCGACCGCCGCGGGTGCGGCGCCGATTCACGGGCGGAAGCGGGAAAATCCATTATGATGCGTGCATTATCTTAGCTCTTGTGCAGGCAGACCGCCGCCAAGTCAACGGCCCGAGGCCGTTGCCATCCGGCGCTGTCGGCGACCATCCCCGTTAGATTCCTTCCCCCGTCCTGAACTGATGCTCGAAGCGTTTCGCCGGCTCTTTATCAACGACCTGTCCATCGACCTGGGCACGGCCAATACCCTCGTTTATGCCCGCGATGAAGGCATCGTGCTCAACGAGCCCTCGGTGGTGGCCATTCGCACCGAAGCCGGCGGCCGCAAGCGCGTCGAAGCCGTCGGCACCGACGCCAAGGAGATGCTCGGTCGCACGCCCGGCAATATCTCGACGGTGCGCCCGCTGCGCGATGGCGTCATCGCCGACTTCACCGTCACGGAGAAGATGCTGCAGCACTTCATCCGCAAGGTGCAGAAGGGCCGCATGCTGCGCCCGATGACGCGCGTCGTGGTCTGCGTGCCGCACGGCTCTACGCAGGTCGAGCGCCGCGCCATCCGCGAATCGGTGGAGAACGCCGGCGCGCGCAAGGTCTTCGTCATCGAGGAGCCGGTAGCCGCCGCGCTGGGCGCGGGCATCCCCATCGGGGAAGCACGCGGCTCGATGGTGCTGGATATCGGCGGCGGCACCTCCGAGGTCGGCATCATCAGCCTCAACGGCATCGTCTTCGCCGAGAGCGTGCGCATCGGTGGCGACAAGTTCGACGAAGCGATCATGAATTACGTCCGGCGGCAATACAACATGCACGTCGCCGAGCCCACCGCCGAGCGCATCAAGATCAAGATCGGCACTGCCTTCCCGGGCCACGAGGTGCAGGAGATCGAGATCGTCGGCCGCCACGCCGCCGCCGGCGTGCCGCGCACCTTCACGATGAACTCCAACGAGGTTCTCGACGCGCTGCAGGAGCCGCTCACCGGTATCGTCGCCGCGGTCAAGAAGGCGCTGGAGAAGACCCCGCCCGAGCTGGGCGCCGACATCGCCGAGCGCGGCATCGTGCTGACCGGCGGCGGCGCGCTGCTGCGCGACCTGGACAAGCTGCTCTCCGAGGAGACCGGCCTGCCGGTCATCGTCGCCGACGACCCGCTCACCTGCGTCGCACGCGGCGGCGGCCTGCTGCTGGACATGCTGGACCGGCAGGGCGAATTCCTGTCGCCGGAATAGCCACGGCGGAGGCGCGGCCCCGGCCGCGCGTCCGGCTTTGATGATTCCGCGCTTCGCCTTATGCTCGAAGCCCGCCAGCCCGTGATGATGCCAAGGTCTTGAATACGCTCTCGCGCCCGCGACGCCCGCTCTTCCAGCGCAGCGGCACGGGCAGCCGGCGCGCGCTGGTGCTGGCGCTGCTCTGCCTGGCGCTGATCGCGGTCGACCTGCAGACCGAGCGCCTCGCGCCGCTGCGCAGCGCCGCCATGGTCGCCGCCAGCCCGCTGGTCTGGCTGGCCGAACAGCCCGCCGAGTTGCGCCGCTTCGTTAACTTCATCTCGCTGCGCGCCGAGGAGCTGGAAGCCTACGAACAGCTGCAGCGCACGCATCTGAGGTTGATGTCACGCGTGCAGCGCGTAGAGGCGCTGGAGGCCGAGAACCGCCGGCTGCGCGCGCTGTTGTCCTCAACCGATGTGCTGGAAGCACGCGCCTTGGTCGCCGAAGTGCTTGCCGCCAGCCAGGACCCCTACCAGCAGCGCCTGATCCTCAATCGCGGCAGCGAGCACGGCGTCTATCGCGGCCAGGCCGTCATCGACGCCTCGGGCGTGCTCGGGCAAGTCGTGCGCGTGCATGCGCGCTCGGCGAGTGCGCTGCTGGTCACCGATCCGGACCACGGCATCCCGGTGGAGGTCAACCGCACCGGCCTGCAGACCATCGCCGTCGGCCGCGGCGACGGCCAGTCGCTGTCGCTGCCCTACCTGCCGGGCAACGCAGACATCCGCGTTGATGACCTGCTGGTGTCATCCTCGCTGGGCGGACGCTTCCCCTCTGGTTACCCGGTAGCGCGCGTACGCGAGGTGCGATACGAACCTGGACAGAGCTTCATGGAGGCCATAGCCCTGCCCGAGGCACGCGTCAACCGCAGCCGCCAGGTGCTGCTGCTTTGGAGCGAGGAGGGCCTGGGCGAGGATGGCACGCGCATAGAGACCATCCCCGAAGATGCCTTCGAAGTCATGCCACCCACTCCGTCCGAACCGGCTAAGGCGCCGGAAAACGAAGCGGAGGAAACGCCATGACCACGCTACGCGACGGCCTGCTCCTGATTACCTTGACGGCGCTGGCGCTGCTGCTGACGCTGCTGCCGCTACCCGAGCCGATCATGCCGCTGCGGCCGGCCTGGCCACTGCTGGTGCTGTCAGCCTGGGCCATGCAGCGCGATCCGATGGCGGTGCTGCCGCTGGCGCTGGCCGCCGGGCTGATGCTGGACGCCGTGCGCGGCGTCACGCTGGGCCTGCACGGCGCCGCGCTGCTGCTGCCACTGGCCGCGACCATGCAATGGCGCGCCGCGTTGCGCACCATGCCGCTGTGGCAAGCATCGATCGCAGCCGGAGTGCTTTTCCTGCTGCACGCGCTGCTGCTAAGCCTGCTCGACGCGCTCACGGGCGAGCACAGCCTACGCAGCGCGCACTGGTGGGCCATTCCCGTCTCCCTGCTGCTGTGGCCGCTGGCCGTGCTGCTGCTACGCCCAGCGCCCGTGGCCAAGTCGCCGGGCTGAGCGCCGGTGGGAAATTTCGACCGCATTAGGGATCTCTACGCGGAGCGGCGCAGCTTCTTTGCGCGCGTCTTCCTGGCCGGCGGGATCTGCCTACTGCTGATGTTGCTGCTGATCTGGCGCAGCTTCGACCTGCAGGTGCTACAGCACGAGCAGCTGTCCACGCGCTCCAACGACAACCGCATGCGGCTGGTCACTGTACCCCCCGTCCGCGGGCTGATCTTCGATCGCAATGGCGTCGTACTCGCCCAGAACAGCCCGGCTTACGTGCTGGAGCTGGTGCCGGAGCAGGTTGACGACATCGACACCACGCTGGCCGAGCTGGGCGAGATCATCGACATCAGCGACGCCGACATCGACCGCTTCCGCGAGCGACTGGTGCGCACTCCGCGCTACCGCGGCGTGCCGGTGCGCACGCGGTTGTCCTTCGAGGAGGTCGCACACTTCCAGGTCAACCGGCACGACTTTCCCGGTGTGGACGTACGCGCCGGCCTGACGCGCGAGTATCCCCTGGGTGAGGCTATGGCCCATCTGGTGGGCTATGTGGGCGGCATCACCGAGCGCGATCTGCGGGTGTTTCCAAACGCCGATTATCGCGGCACCACGCATATCGGTAAAACAGGGGTGGAACGGCAGTATGAGGAGCGACTGCACGGCACCACCGGCGCCAAGATGGTGGAGACCAACGCCACCGGCAGGCCGCTACGCGATCTGGAGCACCGGCCCGGCAAGCCCGGCGCCAACCTCCACCTGACAGTCGACGCCAATCTGCAGCTCGAGGCCCACGCGGCGCTGGAAGGCCACGAGGGCGCAATCGTGGCGATGGACCCGCGCAACGGCGAGATCCTGGCACTGGTTTCCAAGCCGGGCTTCGATCCCCGGCACTTCGTCGATGGCATCTCGCACAAGCGCTACCGCGCCCTCAACGACGACCCACGCCGGCCGCTGTTCAACCGGGCGCTGACCGGCACCTACCCCCCAGGCTCCACCATCAAGCCGATGATGGCGATGATCGCGCTGGAGGAGGGCGTCGTCAGCCCGGAGCAGCGCGTCTACTGCCCCGGCCACTTCGAGCTGCCCAACGTCAGCCGTCGCTTCCGCGACTGGAAACGGCGCGGGCACGGCTGGGTCGATCTCGAGCGGGCGATCTCGGAGTCCTGCGACGTCTACTACTATCAGGCTGCTCACGAGCTGGGCATCGAGCGCATCGAGGGCATGCTCAGCTGGTTCGGCCTGGGCAAACCCACCGGCATCGACCTACCCAGCGAGCGAGCCGGTATCGCCCCATCGCGCGAATGGAAACGGAAGGCGCGCGGCGAGATCTGGTTCCCCGGCGAAACCCTGAATATCGGTATCGGCCAGGGTTACATGACGATGACGCCGTTGCAGATCACCTATATGACCGCCCGCATCGCCACGCGCGGCGGCGGCGCACGCCCGCACGTGCTGCGCGCAGTGGAGCGCGTCGCCGAGGGCCACATCGTCGCCGAGCCACAGGAAGCGCTACCGCAGATCCCCATCTCGCACGCCGAGCACTGGGACCACGTCCACGAAGGCATGGTCACGACTATGCACGCCCCGCAGGGCACGGCCTACCGCAGCGGTCGTGATGCCCCTTACCGCATCGCGGGAAAAACCGGCACGTCTCAGGTAGCCGGCCTGTCGCAGGAAGATGACCAGGCCCCGGAAATCGAGGATGTACCCAAGCGCCTGCGTGATCACGCCCTGTTCACGGCCTACGCACCGGCCGAGGACCCCCGCATCGTGGTGAGCGTACTGGTGGAGCACGGCGGAAGCGGCGGCGCCGTGGCCGCGCCCATAGCGCGACGGGTGCTGGATGCCTGGCTGGTCGAGCGTACACCGCCCGTCATCACGGAGATCACACCGTGAATCCACTGCAGTCGGACGCCGGCCGCGACGCCGGCAACATCCCCGGCTTTTTCGCCCGCCATCACATCGACGGTCCGCTACTTGGCCTGATCCTGGTGCTGATGGTGGTCAGCCTTGCCACTCTGTACAGCGCCACCGGCCAAGACGCCGGCGCGATCTGGAGCCAGAGCAAGCGGCTGGCAGTAGGCTTGGTGATTCTCGTCATCTGCGCGCGTATACCGCCAGACGGCTACCGCGCCGTGGCACCGGCCTTCTATGTACTCACACTGCTGCTGTTGGGGCTGGTGCTACTGCTGGGCGACAGCTCCAAGGGGGCTCAGCGCTGGCTCGACCTGGGCATCCTCCGCTTCCAGCCCTCGGAGCTGATGAAGCTGGCCATGCCCATGGCGGTGGCGGCCTATCTACACGCCACCGGCACGGCGCCGGGCACCCGCCGGCTTGGCGTGGTGGGCATCATCATTGCTCTGCCCGTCGCCGCCATCATGATCCAGCCCGACCTCGGTACCTCGGTCATTGTCGCCATGACCGGAATGATTGCGCTGTACCTGGGCGGGCTGCGCTGGCGCTGGATCGCCGGCTTTGCCGGCACCATCGCCGCGGCCCTGCCCGTGCTCTGGCTCAACATGCACGACTACCAGCGCTCGCGCGTGCTCACCTTTTTGAACCCGGAGCGCGACCCGCTCGGAACCGGCTACCACATCACCCAGTCGAAGATAGCGATCGGCTCGGGCGGCGTCTTCGGCAAGGGCTTCGGCAACGGCACGCAGGCCAGCCTGGATTTCCTGCCCGAATCACACACGGACTTCATCTTCGCCGCCTTCGCCGAGGAGGCCGGCCTGACCGGGGCAATGCTGCTGCTACTACTCTATATGGCGCTAACCGGACGCTGCCTCATCATCTCGCTCCGCGGCCAGGAAACCTTCCAGCGCTTGCTGGGCGGCACGCTGGGCATCATCTTCTTCGTCTATGTCTTCATTAATGTGGGCATGGTCTGCGGTCTGTTGCCGGTGGTAGGTGTGCCGCTGCCGCTGATGAGCTTCGGCGGCACCTCAACGGTCAGCCTGCTAGCCGGCTTCGGCATACTCATGTCCATTCAGACCCACCGCAAGCTGGTCCCGAGCTGAGGTGCCCCGACGCGATGCATGTGATCCGACGATTTGCCTGCGGACTCCTCTTGATGGCCCCCTTCGCCGCCCCAGCGGACTATTCCGAGCACCCGCGCGCGGCTCTGCTGCTCGATCGTCTGGAATCCGAGCACGGCTTTGACGCAGCTGACCTGCAAGCGGCGCGCGAGGCGCTGACGGCAGCCGAAAAGCTGCCGGAGTTGATCGAGCAAGAGCAAACCGCTCCGGAGCACACGCTGACCTGGACGGCCTACCGCAAGCTGCATGTCACCGAGGCCATGATCCAGCGCGGTGTGGCCTTCTTCGAGGAGCACGAGGCGACGCTGCGTCGTGCCGAGGACGACTACGGCGTGGCGCCGGAGGTCATCGTCGCCATCCTCGGCGTCGAGACTCGCTACGGCGGCTTTACCGGTCGCACACGCGTGCTCGACGCGCTGGCCACGCAGGCCTTCGACCACCCCAGCCGCGGTGATTTCTTCCTCTCCGAGCTGGCCGCCTTCCTGGCGCTGACGCGCGAAACCGCCCTGAAGCCGACGGAGCCGGAGGGCTCCTACGCCGGCGCCATGGGCTGGGCGCAATTCATGCCCAGCAACTACCGGCGGCTGGCGGTGGATTACGACGACGACGGCAGTATCGACCTGTGGACCCCGGCCGACGCCATCGGCTCCATCGCGCGCTACCTGATCGACTACGACCCGCGCTCGGCCTGGCGCGCCAGCGAGCCCATGGCACTGACGCCGCGGCGCTTTCAGGTCCGCGCCGACGCCATCGCCTTCAACACACTGCGCCCGAACAGCAGCGTCGCTGAGCTCGCCACCATCGGTGCCGAGCCGACGCGCGCAATGCCGGCCGACATGCCGGCCGGCCTGCTGGAGCTGCAGCGCGACGAAGGCCGCGAGTTCCTTGTCGCCCTGCCCAACTTCTACGCCGTCATGCGCTACAACCCGCGCGTCTTCTACGCCATGGCCGTCGGCGACCTCGCCGAGGCGATATCGCAGGCGCGTGGCGAGCCGGCCGGACGCTTCATGCCATGAAGACACGCACCCGACTCAGTCTGACGGGACTGGCGCTACTGATCGGCGGCTGCGCTACCACTCCCGAGACCGCCGAGGATCGCTTCGGCACGCCCGCACCCCGGCATGAACAGGACCGTGCGCCGTCGGAGCACGAGATCCCGGCCAACGTCGCCCTGACGCCGAATCCCGAGGTGCGCGACGAGCCGAAGAGCCGCTACGGCAACCCCTCCAGCTACGAGGTCTTTGACCAACGCTACTTCGTGCTGGACAAGGCCGAAGGCTACCGCGAGCGTGGCGGCGCCTCCTGGTACGGCAAGAAGTTCCACGGCCGCCGCACCTCCAGTGGCGAACCGTACGACATGTACGAAATGACGGCGGCACATCGCACGCTGCCGCTGCCCAGCTATGTTCGCGTCACGCATCTGGGCAACGGGCGCTCGGCGATCGTGCGCGTCAACGACCGCGGCCCCTTCCACGAGGACCGCATCATCGATCTTTCTTACGCCGCCGCCGCGCGCCTGGGCATAACCGAAGCGGGCCACGCGCCGGTGGAAGTCGAAGCGCTCGCACCGCCCGGCGAGCCATCGACCAACGACGGTGGCTATCTGCGCGTGTGGCAACCCACCACCGATCCCGTAGAGGCCGTCCAGCGTCGCGAGCAGTTGCTCGGGCTGGGCGTGGACAACGCTGCCATCCACCTGATCGAAGGTGCCGACGGCCGCGCGCGCCATGAGGTGCGCATCGGGCCATTGGAAGACGCCGAGCAGGCTGCCGAACTGGCGCGTTGGCTGCGCGCACGCGACGTCCCGGCGCAGCACATGCGCGCGGCGCGCTGAGATCCCTGCCGAAACCGCTATCATGAGGGATTCATTCGTAATGCCGAGCCTGATGCCCCGCCTTCGCCTGCTTGTCGCCCTCCTCGCCGTCCTTCCCGCCGTCGCCGCCGCGCGCTCGGTGCCGGAGGCGCCACCTCTGCAGGCTGAGGCCTATGTGCTGATGGATGCGGCCACCGGGCAGATCATCGCCGAGCACGCTCCCGACGAACGGCGCAGCCCGGCCTCCATTACCAAGGTCATGACCAGCTACGTCGCCTTCGAGGAAATCGCCGCCGACCGCGCCTCGATGGACAACCGCGTACTGATCTCGGAGAAGGCGTGGCGACAAGGCATCGACTCGACGCAGTCGCGCATGTTCATCGAGGTCGGCACGCTGGTGAAGCTGGAAGACCTGCTGCGCGGCATCATCGTGCAGAGCGGCAACGACGCCAGCGTGGCAGTGGCCGAGCACCTCGCCGGCAGCCAGGCCGGCTTCGCCAGCATGATGAACGCCGCCGCCGAGCGCCTGGGCATGGAGAACAGCCAGTTCCAGAACGCCTCCGGCATGCCGGAGGAAGGGCACTACTCCACCGCTGGCGACATCGCCAAGCTCGTTCGGGCGCACATTCGCGATTTCCCGGAGGGCTACGCGATTTACTCCGAAAAGGAGTTCACCTACAACGACATCCGCCAGTTCAACCGCAATCGCCTGCTGTGGCGGGACGATTCGGTCGACGGCGTCAAGACCGGCTACACCAGCGAGAGTGGTTACTGTCTGGCCTCCAGCGCGGTGCGCGACGGCCGCCGCCTGATCTCGGTCGTACTGGGCACACCCAGCCCGGATCAGCGCACGCAGGATTCGCTGGCCCTGCTCAACTACGGTTTCCGCTTCTTCGACACCGTCACACTCTTCGCTGCGGGCGAAAGCGTGCAGACGCGCGCCGTCTACGGCGGTGAGCAGTCGGAGCTGGCGGTGGGTCTCGGCGAAGCGCTGCAGGTCACCGTGCCGCGCGACGCCACCGACCGCCTGTCACTGGACGCCGAGATCCGCTCACCACTGCAGGCGCCCATCGCCGCTGGCGAGCGCCTGGGCACCCTGACCGTGCGGCTGGATGACGAAACGCTGCGCGTCGAGCCTTTGGTCGCTACCGAAGCCGTGCCGCAGGGCGGCATCTTCAAGCGGCTCGTCGACGCCGTCAGGCTGCGCCTTGGCGTCTGATCCGGACAAGCCGAAGGTCAGCGGGCCGCAGGTCGACGATGAAGCGGTCTACAAGCTGCCCTGCCGCGTTCCCTTCAAGGTCTTCCTGCGACCGGACGCCAATGCCGAGCAGGCGCTGATCAGCGCCTGCCGGGAGACCGCCGGCGTCCATATCGACGCCGAACGCCAGCCCTCGCGCAAGGGCAACTTCATGTGCCTGCGCCTTACGCTGCACGCCAGCGAGCACGACCAGATCCGGCGCGTGCGCGCAGCGATCGCTGCCGATACCTCGGTGATCATGGCGCTGTGAGCCGGTCGCCCGCCCCCATCGTCCGGCGTCTCGGCTTCGTCGACTACGCCGCCGCCTTCACGGCGATGCACCGCTTCACCGACGCGCGCGACATCGACACCGCCGACGAGATCTGGCTGCTGCAGCATCCGCCGGTCTTCACGCAGGGGCAGGCCGGCCGACCGGAGCATGTCCTCGATCTCGGCGACATTCCGTTGGTACAGAGCGACCGCGGCGGCCAGGTGACCTACCACGGGCCGGGCCAGATCGTCGGCTATCTGATGGTCGACCTGCCGCGACTGGGTATCGGCATCCGTCGGCTGGTGGAGCGCATCGAGCAGGCCATCATCGACACGCTGGCCGCGCACGACATCGCGGACGGGTGCCTGCGCGACGGGGCGCCGGGCGTCTTCTGCGCCGACGGCGCCAAGATCGCCTCGCTGGGCCTGCGCGTGCGCCACGGCTGCAGCTTCCACGGGCTGGCACTGAATGTCGACATGGATCTGGCGCCCTTTTCGCGCATCAACCCCTGCGGCATGCAGAATCAGCGCATGACCGACATGCGCGGCCGCGGCGCGAGCGCTTCGCTGACCGAGGTCAGCGCCACGCTGGAGGCGCGCCTGCTGGCGGACGGCCTGGCGCCGCTGGCCGCTTCACAGGCGGTTCAGGCCGTGAGCGGAGACTGAGCTCCATGCCGGAATCCAACGCCAATCTCGTGGAAGTCCGCGGCCTGCGCTTTTCCCAGCCGGGCCGCCTGCTCTTCGACGGCATCGATCTGGATATCCCGCGCGGTCGCATCACCGCCATCATGGGACCCTCCGGCACCGGCAAGACGACGCTGCTGCGCATGATGGGGGGCCAGATCCGGCCGCAGGCGGGCAGCCTACGCCTTAATGGCGAGGAGATCGTGGGTGCGCCACGCCGCCGGCTCTACGCCATGCGCCGGCGCATGGGCATGCTCTTCCAGAACGGGGCGCTGCTCACCGATCTCACCGTCTTCGAGAATGTCGCCTTCCCGCTACGCAACCACACGAAGCTGCCGGAGACGCTGATTCGCGATCTGGTACTGCTCAAGCTGGAAGCCGTCGGCCTGCGCGGCGCCGCCGGGCTCTTCCCGGCGCAGCTCTCCGGCGGCATGGCCCGTCGCGTCGCGCTGGCTCGCGCCATTGCTCTGGACCCGGATCTGGTGCTCTACGACGAGCCCTTTACCGGCCAGGACCCGATCTCCATGGGCGTGCTGCTGCGGCTGATCCGCGGCCTCAACGACGCCCTGGGCACGACCTCGGTGATCGTCTCCCACGACGTCACCGAAACCCTGTCCATCGCCGACCACGCCTATGTGCTGTCGGAAGGCCGGCTGCGCGCTGCGGGCACCGCCGCCGCCCTGCGCGACAGCACCGACCCGCGCGTACGGCAGTTCCTCGACGGCGAGGCCGACGGCCCCGAGCCCTTCCACTACCCGGCGCCGCCGCTGGCAGCGCAACTGCTGGGGAGCGCGGCATGAAGGCGCTGATCGCCTGGCCGGCCGATCTGCTGGCGGGACAGGGTCGCGCAGTGCTCTTCGGCCTGCGCACACTGGCGGCGACGCCGGCGGCCTTCGCCCGGCCGCGCCAGCTGGCGCTGCAGCTCTACGCCAGCGGCATGCTGTCGCTGGCCATCATCGTCATCGCCGGTGCCTTCGTCGGAATGGTGCTGGCCCTGCAGGGCTACCGCCTGCTGGTGCAGTTCTCGGCCGAAAGCGCGCTGGGGGCCTCGGTGGCGCTGGTCATCATTCGCGAGCTGGCGCCGGTACTGACCGCCCTGCTGCTTGCCGGGCGCGCAGGATCGGCCGTCACCGCCGAGATCGGCCTGATGCGCGCCACCGACCAGCTCTCGGGCATGGAAATGATGGCCGTGGACCCGATGAAGCGGGTGATCGCGCCACGCTTCATCGCACTGACACTGGCCGCGCCGCTGCTCAACCCCATCTTCATCGTCATGGCCATCGGCGTGGCCGGCGGCCATCTCGTCGGCGTCGAGCTGCTGGGCGTGGACGCCGGCAGCTACTGGGGACAGATCCGCGCCGCCGTGGATATGGGCGATCTCGCGGACAGCAGCCTGAAGGCGCTGGTCTTCGGTGCCGTCATCGCCTGGATCGCCGTCTATCAGGGCTATCACGCCACCCCGACCGCCGAAGGCGTGGCACGGGCCACGACTTCCACGGTCGTGGTGGCGTCTCTGGCCGTGCTCGGCCTCGACTTCCTGCTGACCGCGGCGATGTACGCCGCCTGACCCCGGAGCACCTCATGCCCTCGCGCGCTGCAGAAATCATGGTCGGACTCTTCTTCGTCCTCGCCGTGGCCGCCGTCTTCCTGCTGACCTTCCGCGTCGCCGGGCCGGATGGCGCGGCCGTGGAGGACGGCTACAACGTCACCGCCGACTTCAACAATATCGGCGGTCTGAAGCGCGGTGCGCCCGTGACCCTTTCCGGCGTGCGCATCGGGCGCGTCGCCGACATCCGCATCGATCCGGTGACCTTCTCGGCCCGCGTGACGATGCGTATCTCGGCCCAATACGATGACCTGCCCGCCGACAGCGGTGCCAGCATCCTCACCAGCGGCCTGCTCGGCGAGCAGTACATCGGTATCGATCCGGGCGGCGCCGAGCAGGCGCTGGCGGAGGGAGACCGTCTGCCGCTGACGCAGGACGCCCTGGTGCTGGAAAAGCTCGTCGGCCGCTTTCTCGAATCCATGACCCAAAAGGACTGACCCCATGCTCCGAATCATGAAAACTCCGCTTTCCGCGCTCGCGATGCTCGTCGTCGCGGCACTACCCGCCTCCTGGGCACCTACTGCCGTCGCCCAGGAAGCTTCCGAAACCCGGCCGCCGGACGAGGTCATCAAGACCGCCGTCTCGCGTGTGCGCGACCTCATCAAGGAGAACGCCGACACCTATCGCGAGGACAGCGACGCCTTCTACGCGATGATCGACGAGGAGATCGTCCCCTACTTCGACATGCCCTATATCGCGCGCCTAGTGCTGGCCCGCCACGCCCGCAGCGCCGACAAGGAGCAGCGTCGCCGCTTCACAGAGGCGTTCAAGAACACGCTGATGCGCACCTACGCCGACGCCATGCTCGAGTACAACGAGGCGGTGGAGGCCGAGTTCCTGCCGCTGCGCATGGAGGAAGGCGCCGAGCAGGTGACCGTCGACACTCGGCTGGTGGTCGAGGACGGCGAGAACGTCCCCGTGGGCTTCGTCATGCACAAGGTCGACAGCGAGTGGCTGATCTACGACATCAACGTCGAGGGCATCAGCCTAGTGACCAACTTCCGGGCCCAGTTCAATCAGCGCATCCGCGAGAACGGGCTCGACGCGCTGATCGAACGCCTGGAAGGCGGCGAGATCAGCACCGAAACGCCCGGCGCCTGAGGTCATGGCCCAGCTGTCGGGAGCGCTCACCCACGAAGGCATCGCGGCGCGCTACGACGCCCTCGTGACGAGCGTGGAGCCGGCGGATGTCCTGGATCTGTCCGCAGTCGAGGCTATCGACAGCGCGGCAGTGGCACTATTGCTCGATATCCGCCGTCGCCACGGTCGGCCGTTGCAGTTAACAGGCGTTCCCGAACGCTTGCACCAGCTGATCGCCTGCTTTGGCGCCGAAGACCTGCTGACCGGAAAGCCGTCATGCTGAGACGCCAACTTGCCCATGGCGCCGTCGCGGCCCTCACCACAGGGCTGCTCGCCGCCTGCGCCCATACCCCAGCCTACGACCCCGCTGACCCGCTGGAGCCGCTCAACCGCGGCATCTACAGCTTCAATCGCACGGCGGACCGCTATGTGCTGAGGCCGGTCGCGCGCGGCTACAAGAATGTCACGCCGCAGCCGGTGCGCAGCGGCATCGGCAATTTCCTGTCGAATCTGAGCTATCCGGTCACCATTCTCAACGCAGCGCTACAGGGAAAGTTCGCGCAAGCCGGCCGCGACACCGGCCGCTTCCTGATCAACAGCACGGCGGGGCTCGTCGGCTTCATCGATGTGGCCACCCCCGTCGGCCTGCGGGAAAATGACGAAGACTTCGGGCAGACGCTGGGCCACTGGGGCGTCGGACCCGGCTGGTATCTGATGGTGCCCTTCCTGGGGCCGAGCACCAACCGCGACATCCTCGGCCGCGGCGCCGATTCCTTCTCCACCCCGGAGCGCCTGCTCAACAACGAGGTGCAGTACGTCATCACCGGCTTTCGGGTGATCGATCTACGCGCGCGGCTGCTGTCAGCCGACGGTTTTCTAGAGGGCCAGGTCGACGAATACGTCGCCCTGCGCACGGTTTACCTGGAGAGTCGCCTGAACCTGGTCTACGACGGCAACCCGCCCATCGACTACGGCGAAGAGCCGCTCGAAGAAGGCGAAGACAGCGACGCCGACGACGACTGGCGCGACGACTGGTAGCGCCCCACGCCGCAGCACGGCTGCTGCCAGCGGCCGCGCGCGCCGGTACACTGCGCAACCTCGCAAGCTGCCAGTAAGACCATGAGCCAGTACGTCTACACGATGAACCGGGTTGGCAAGACCATCCCGCCGCGCAAGGAAATCCTGCGCGACATCTCGCTGTCCTTCTTTCCGGGCGCCAAGATCGGCGTGCTCGGCTACAACGGCGCCGGCAAATCGACGCTGCTGCGCATCATGGCCGGCGTCGACAAGGAGTTTCACGGCGAGGCGCGCGCCCAGCCCGGCATCAAGGTCGGCTATCTGCCGCAGGAGCCGCAGCTCGACGCGAACAAGGACGTACGCGGCAACGTTATGGACGGCGTCGGCGAATTGGCCGAGTGGCTGAGTGAATTCGACGCGGTGACCAAGGAGTTCGAGAACCCCGAGGCCGACTTCGACGCCCTCATCGCGCGCCAGGGCGAGCTTCAGGAGAAGATCGACGCCGCCAACGGCTGGGAGCTCAACGTCATGCTCGACAAGGCTGCCGAGGCGCTGAACCTGCCACCCTGGGAGGCCAGCGTCGACCGGCTGTCCGGTGGCGAGCGCCGACGCGTGGCGCTGTGCCGCCTGCTGCTGTCCAAGCCCGACATGCTGCTGATCGACGAGCCCACCAACCATCTGGACGCCGAGTCGGTTGCCTGGCTGGAGAAGTTCCTGCACGACTTCGAGGGCACCGTCGTTGCCGTCACCCACGATCGCTACTTCCTCGACAACGTCGCCGGCTGGATCCTGGAGCTGGACCGCGGCCACGGCATCCCCTGGCAGGGCAACTACTCGAGCTGGCTGGAGCAGAAGGAAAAGCGCCTGGCCGGCGAGGAGAAGCAGGCCGACGCCCGGCGCAAGGCCATGGCGCAGGAGCTGGAGTGGGTGCGCTCCAACGCCAAGGGCCGGCAGAGCAAGTCCAAGGCCCGCCTCAAGGCCTTCGAGGAGATGCAGAGCCAGGAATACCAGAAGCGCGCCGAGACCAAGGAGATCTACATTCCGCCCGGCCCGCGGCTCGGCGACGTCGTCGTGCAGTTCGACGATGTGGCCAAGGGCTACGGCGACCACAAGCTCTACGAAGGGCTGTCCTTCGATGTGCCGAAAGGCGCCATCGTCGGCATCATCGGCGCCAACGGCCGCGGCAAGACCACCCTCTTCCGCATGATCACCGGCGAGGAGCAGCCTGATGCCGGCACCGTGCGCGTCGGCGAGACCGTGCAACTGGCCTATGTCAACCAGAGCCGCGACAGTCTCGCCGACGCCAAGACCGTCTTCGAGGAGATCTCCGGCGGCAACGACATCCTCAAGATCGGCAATTTCGAGATGCCCTCGCGCGCCTACATCGGCCGCTTCAACTTCAAGGGCGGCGACCAGCAGAAACGCATCGGCGACCTGTCGGGCGGCGAGCGCAATCGCGTGCATCTGGCCAAGCTGCTGCTGGCCGGCGGCAACGTGCTGCTGCTCGACGAGCCGACCAACGACCTCGACGTCGAGACCCTGCGCGCGCTGGAGGAGGCCCTACTCGACTTCCCCGGCTGCGCCATGGTGATCTCGCACGATCGCTGGTTCCTCGACCGCATTGCGACGCACATCCTTGCCTTCGAGGATTCCGGAGAGATCGTCTTCCGCGAAGGCAACTATCAGGACTACGAGGAGGACTTCCGCAAGCGCCATGGCGGCGAGCCGGGCGTCAACCGACGCGCCCAGCACAAGAAGCTGGCCTGAAGCGCAACGCACCTCGCGGCCGCGCGCCGCGCCGCGCCGCCTACCGGCGTGCGCTCAACCGGTTTCGCACTGCCTGGCGCCTACAGGGGCGCTGCTCTGCGACGCGCTGGGCGGAAAGATCGTCACGCAGTTCCGCCCATTCGCCTTCGAGGAATACAAGGCTTCATCGGCGGTGCGCATGTAGACCTCCGCGTCCCGGTCGACCGGCGGGACGCAGACGCCCACCGATATCGTGATCTGGCCGATCTCCTCGCCACCGTCGCGCCGCTTGACGCGACCACGCGCGACTTCCGCGCGCACGCGCTCGGCCAGCGCCCGCGCTTTCCCCCGGGAGGCGTCGGGCATCACGATCGCGAACTCCTCGCCGCCGTAACGCGCTGCAGTTTGACCCGGTACAAGCGCATCGCGCAGCACCTTGGCCACCGCAACGATGACGCGATCCCCAAGCAGGTGGCCGTAGGTATCGTTCACGCGCTTGAAGTGATCGATGTCTACAAGCAACAGGCAGCAACCGCTGTCTTCCCGGCCGGGGTCGGCGCGCAGCGCTTCGTTCAGCGCCGCGTCGAAGCCGCGGCGGTTGGCAATACCCGTCAGCGGGTCACGCAGCGATTCTTCGCGGGCCTGCTCAAGCGCCTCCTGAAGGCGGCCGATCTCCTGCACCGTCGATGCCAGCTGCTGCTGTATCGCACCGACATTGCCGCGCATGGTTGTCGTATCGCTTATTAGCGAAGTCAGCGTGCGCGACAGCTCGTCGGAATTCTGAGGCTGCTGCAGGCGTGCAACATGCTCCTGCAGAGACTCCTCGAAAGCCTCGGTCTGCGCGCGGGACTCCTGCGTGCTGCGTGCCACCGTATCCACCACGCCCGCCAGATCGCTGCGAACGCGCCGAATCTCTTCAATATCGTAATCGTTGATGTACTGATCGAAGAGGCTGCGCACCTGTTGCGACGTCAAAGGATCGTTGAGCACCAGCTGTGCGCGGACATCTTTTACCAGCGCCGGCATGCTCCCCGCCACGAAGGTGTACCAGAGCGCGTAGTTCAAGGGATTCATCGAGGAGCCGTGACGCGCCATCTGGGGCAGGGTCAGACGCAGCAGCTCCGCGCTGTAGGCCATCTCATCCTGCCTGCACATGTGCGCGCTCCCTCAGACAGGTGCCGCCAAAGACGCGGCGAGAGGCTCGGTATTCTGTATCCACGGCGCACATCCTGTGACAACTCTCCTGGCGCACAGCATCTGCCCATCGAAAAGACATACGAGCATCGCGGTCGACCAGTGGTAGCTTCTGGCTGCCCGGCGCTGCGAGGGCTCATTGCCTAGGAAACGCTCACCCCGTTGCCCAACCGTGCGGCCGCCAAGGCGTGAACGGACCTGGGCCTAGTCTCCGGCACGCAGGCTAGAATCTTCGAGTTGCACCAAGCCCCTTCAGGCGCTTTGAACCGGTGCCAACAAGCCAATCATCGCTTCGAGAGGATCGCCGGAGACTGGCACATCCGGCGCGGTGAGCCGGCCGCCCTCGCGCGGGACTCGGCATCAGCCGCGCCAGGCACCAGATCGCCCGGAATCAGGCGGTCGACGAGGCTGCGCAGGGTCGCGCGCTCGGTGTCAGCGAGAAAGCGCGCCAGCGGCGTCGGGCCCGGCGGGCCGCGCAGATCGCCGCTCGCGACGGCGCTGGATCCGCCACAGCCGGCGCGCGGCACCAGCCAGGCACTCATCACAACGCGACGCGACCGTCCCTACCGCGGTTTCGTCTTCTCCACCCCCGTCTCCCTAGCGCGAGCGACGCAATGCGGTGCGCTCGCGGATTCTCGATATCTGCGTGGAATCTGGCGCCGAACGCGTGACGCGCCCATCGTAGGAGTGACGAGATCCCACTTTCCCGAACGAGGATGCGGCGGCAGAATGCGTGCTCACCAACCAGCGAGGAAACCGTGACGCCCGAGCAACAGGATCCCTCGACGCTGGCCTACCGTTGGCGCGATGGCGGCCTTCAGACGATCGCGCACCCGCATACCCTCGCCCTTGAGGATCTGCATGGCATCGACCGCCAGAAGGCGGCCCTGCTGGCGAACACGCAGCAATTCGTGGCCGGCCATCCATCCAATCATGCGCTGCTCACCGGCGCACGGGGCACCGGCAAGTCCTCGCTGGTAAAGGCGATGCTGCACCGCTTTGCCGACGAGGGCCTGCGCCTGGTAGCCGTGCCACCCCACGATCTGGTGGCGCTGCCCGACATCGTCGCGCCGCTGCGCGACCGCGCCGAGCGCTTCCTGATCTACGTCGACGACTTCTCGGTAACACCGGGCGACCGCGCCCTGATGGAGTTGAAAACCGCTCTCGACGGCGGCATTGAAGAGCCGGCGGAGAACGTGCTGATCTACGCGACCTCGAACCGCCGACATCTCATGCCGGAGCATCAATCCGAGAACGAGGCCTACCGCATGGTCGACGAGGAGCTGCACCCCGGCGAGACGACCGAGGAGAAGATCTCGCTCTCCGAGCGCTTCGGGCTGTGGCTGTCCTTCCCGCCCTTCGAGCAGCAGCAGTATCTGCAGCTGGTGGATCACCACCTGCAGGCGCTGGGCAGCAAAATGGACGAAGCCGCACGCGAGGCAGCGCTGCGTTGGGCGCTACAGCGCGCATCCCGCTCCGGGCGCGTCGCCGCGCAATTCGCGCGCGACTGGGTGGGGCGCCGAGCTATAGAATCCCGCGAAAAATCCTAGAACCAGAGATTTCGCAAATTGACACAGATCTTTCTGGTGTCTGCTGGCGCTGACAAAGTCAGCGCCAGCAGAAGGAACCCCGGGAATCTGTGGAGCCCGTGGTGACTCGCTATCGGCCCTAGCGGCCGAGCAGCTCGTTGACCTTGTCGATGTACTTCTGCATGGCGTCATCCTTGCTCACGCCCTTGAGGCCGGCCCAGGCGTCGTACTTGGCGCGACCCACCATATCCAGCATGCCCGGGCGCTTGCCCGAAACGTCGCCGTCGGTGGCCTGCTTGAAATGGGCGTAGAGGGCGAGCAGATCGTCGTTGCTGGGGCGCTCGGTCAGAGTCTTGACGTCGGCCTGGGCCTGCTCGAATGCGGACTTCAGATCACTCATGCGATGCACTTCCCGGTGAGATTGTTTGAGATACCGGTTTTACCACGAATGGCCCCGAAGCCGTCTCAAACGCCGCCGGCAAAACCGCGGAGGCCATCGCCGCCACGCAGCGGGTAGGCAACGCCGAGTTCGATTTCGGCGTCGACGAACCACGTAAAGCGAACGCGGAAGCCGAGACCGATGCTGGCCATGAAGCCGGGATCCCGGTCCGGGAAGCTGGCGCGATGGACCTGACCGGCCTCGAGCACGGCGAGGACTCGCAACCATTCCCAGCCGACGGGGCGCAGGTACTCCGCACCCACGGTCCAGAAGACATCACCCTCCCCGAACTCGTTGTCGTAGCCGCGCAGATTGCTGGCCCCGCCGAGCTGAAAGGTGTCGCTGCGTCGCTGGGACGGGCCGCCGTGGAAGCTGCCAGCGCTGGCGCGCAGATGCAGGCGCTGGTGCGCGCGCTCGCCAATGGGCTGAATGTGCAGCACCGCACCACCGAAGCGCGTCTGATCGTAGTCCGAGAGCTCGGGAACACTCGCGGACATGGCGATGCGCGCGGTAAAACCACGCTCACTGTAGACCGAGGAGTGCAGATCCGTGTAGGACAGCCCGATGCTGGGCGCGACCAACACACCCTCGTCGGGCGGCGCCTCGCGCCCGCGATTACTGCCGCGCACCCAGTCGAGGCCGCCATCCAGCGCCCAGCCTTGACCGGTCTGGTGACTGGTGAGCTGCCTGGAGGCCCCCACACCGAAGCTCATCTCGCGATCCTGGAAACGACTATCACCGTCGACAGCGCTCTCGCGACTGTCGCTGCCGCGCAGCGTGATATTCGTGCGCGTCCCGCCAAAGCGGCGCCAGTTGTAGGCGGCGCTGACGATGGTTTCGTCGTCGAGCGTGCGCTCCTCGAGTTCGCGTCGCACCGCGCTCATCGACAGGCGGTGATTACGGCCGCCAACATTGTTCCAGTTCAGACTCACGCCCAGACCGAAAGTCGCGTCGCTGTTGGCGTCGACCCGTGGAACAGGCAGAAAGTACCAGCGCTCGCGCACACTGTAGACGACGCGCAGCCCCCCGTCCTCAGTGGCCTCCTCGTGCCAATTGACCTCGCGAAAGAGACGCAGGTCGAGCAACGCCTGACGTCCACGCTGCAGATCAGCTGGACAAACCGGGTCGCCAGGGCCGAACGCGAGTTCGCGCGTCAGCGTTTCGCGACGCGTCACCTCGTTGCCTTCGAATACGATTTCCGCCACGGGGCGCGACCGCTCGCCTTCCGGGCATTCAGCGGCGAAAAGCAGCGATGGCGCAAGCAGCCCGTAACAGGCGATTGCCAAGCAGCGCCCTGACCTCACCGCGGAACCAGTGTCTGGAAGCTGTAGGGCCAGGCATGACGAGAATCGGGCTGATGGACGACCAGGTCAGTGGTGCGCCAGCCTTCCAGCGCCGGGTCGGGGAAATAGGCATCCCCCTTGAGCCGAGCGTGGATGCGTGTCAGCTCGATACGCGTGGCCTTCGGCATCAGCTGCTCGTAAACGCGCGCCCCGCCAATCACAGCCAAACCGCTCGTTGGTGCGGCCGCAAGCAGGCTATCGATATCCGTGAAAACACGCGCGCCGTCGGCCTCGAAGCTCGGATCCCGGCTGAGCACCCAATTGTCCCGCCCATCGAGAGGACGCCCGATGCTCTGCCAGGTCGTTCGTCCCATGACGATCGTCCGGCCCATCGTCAACTCCCGGAAGTGGCGCAGGTCGGCTGGCATACGCCAGGGTAACCCGCCGGCGGCACCGATGAGACCGTCGTCGTCCATCGCCAGCACGAGAGTAATATCCATGCCGGCAGTGTAAAAGACGGCGGCGCCTCTAGGGCGCCGCCGATCGATAGAGAATGCGGTTTATTTCCCGCTGCGATCAGGCGCCGAGCAGCCCGGCCAAGCTGTCCAGCAAGCCCTGCAGACCACCACTGTCGCCGCTGGCCAGCGTCGAGAAGATGCTCTGCAGCGTGCTCGCGAGCGGGTTGTCGCCGTTGCCGAGCTGCGGCAACAGGGCCAGCAGCCCCTCGGCATCGGTGGGCAGCTCGGAGGCATCGCCGCCGCCGGCGCTCTGCAACTGACCGGCCGCGCTCTGTAGCGCCTCCAGCAGGCTCGGCAGGCCATCTTCACCGCCACCGGATAGCAGCGCGGAGATCAGCGGCAAGCCGCCTTCCAGTTCGCCCGTATCGACGCCGTCAGCAGCCAGCACCTGAGCCAGAATGTCGCCGAGCACCGGGATGCCGGCAAGACGCTCAGCCAGCGGTGCGGTGCCGAATCCGTCTGCGCCGGCAATGGCACCGGCGAGCGCGAAATCAGTCTCCCCGGCGAAACCACCGGCAAGGAAATCGGCGAAGGCATCGGGCTGGAAGCCGCCATCGCTCAGTTGACCGGCGATGGCGTCGAAGAGCGGCACCAGCAGCTGACCCAGCCCTTCGCGCAGCGAGGCTTCCGCCTGCGCCAAAGGCCCGGCTGCCGCATCACCCGGGGCCAGGTTCAGCACCCCGCTAAGCACGCCGCCGACGGCGGTCGAGAGCCCGTCGGCGACACCCTGACCATCCAGCGTTCCCGCAGCGCGCAATGTGTCGGCGATATCGGCGAGCAGGATGCTGGGCAGCGTGAGTAGTCCCTGGAGCTCCGGAGGCACGCCCGGAAGGCCGATGTCCTGCGCCGCCAGCGTGGCGAGAGCCGACAAGGTCTCGGCAACATCGGCGATGCGCGCGGTCAGCGTCTCAATGCCTTCCGGCCCGAGAGTCGCGGGGTCCTGGGCATCCAGCGCCAGCGCGAGATTCTTGAGATCCTCAAGCAGTTGATCCATCTCGGGCAGCGTCGCCAGCGGGCTGGCCTGCCCCGCCTCGGCGAGGGAAGCCGCGCCGCATTGCAGCGCCTGCGTCGCACCCAGCAGATCCTGACTCGCAAGTTCGGGATCCTGGCTGACGGCCAGGCTCTCGCCGCTCGCCGCGAGCGCATCCACGACATCCAGCAGACGCGAAACGCCGGTGATGATCGCGACTGCGGATTCGCCGAGCTGCTCGTTGTCGCCGAGATTGCTGGCTGTCTGCTCGATCAGCGCGCTCTGCGCCTCGTCCAATGGTCCAGCGACCGGCCCCTCTGCAGCGAAGCTGCAGTCGAACTTCGCGAACACTTCATTGACAGAGGCGTTGTTGTCGTCGCCTGGATTGCCAGCATTGGGAGTGGAGCCGCCACCACCACCGCCGCAGGCCGCCAGCAGCAGCGCCGCCGCGCCGACGGATAGCAACGAAATCGGATTCTTCAGCATCGAACTGTCTCCTTCCATGTGTTTTCCCTCCACCCTGCGCACCACCCTACGCAGGGACCTCGGAGTAAAACGCCAGCCACCGATGATCGGTAGCGTCCGCCTGAAGGAGCGTTCAGGTAAGCCTGGGATGACAAGCTGTAGCTGACATCGCACGACCACTCCGGGCGGGCAAGCGCCGGAGCGCCGCTGCCGCCGTGATGGTCAGAGGAGGGATGCCGCGGCTGATGGCGTCGCGCCGCTGCGCACGCCAGTGGTTACGCCTAGGCGCGGCGGCGCAGCACCCAGACTTCCAGCAGCGCCCATTCCTCGCCGGGATAGTTCTCCCGCTCGATGGGCGACATCATGCGATGGCGCGAGGCCATGCTGCCGACGAACTCGAAGCGCTCGAGCAGCGTGCGCTTGGTGGCATCGGCCGCTTCGAGAGCGAAGGGGTTGAGGAAGTTGACGAGCATATAGCCTTCATCCTGCCCATCGGCGAAGGCATCCATCAGCCGCGCAACAGCCTCCGGTTCGAGATAGACCAGCGCCGCGGTGGAGATCAGGATGTTCGCCGCGCGCAGCGTGTCGCTGAGCTGCGCCTGGGTCTCTGCGGATGGATGGTTGAGATCCGCCTCGATCGTGGTGTCGTAGATCCCGGCCGACTTACCGTAGGCCAGCGCATTGGCAGAGATGTCGATACCCGTGACCTGCGCCGGGAAACGGCGTGGCTGCGCAACCTTTCTGGCAGATTCGGCATCCTTCCAGTTATCGCGAATGGCGTCGTAATCCATGCCGTTGAGCGTGGCCATGGTGGTATTTCCGAAGCAGCCGGCCAGATCGACGAAATTGAGAGGCGTACCATTGGCTGTCTTCTGCTGCGCCCAGGGCAGGATCAACCGATCGAAACTCTGCTGGTTGAAGTTGTCCGAGACATACTGCAGCGCGTCCATGATCCGTTCCTTGAAAGGAACCGGATTCTCGGCCACGTAGATGTCGTCAAAGTGCTGCTTCTTCTCGTCGGTCTTGACGCCGGAATCACTCATTCGCGGGGATACCCCTGACTGGAAAGCAGCGAATGATCCCCGTCACCCGGGGATGGGTCAAGCCGGTAGGGCGCCTGCAAGCGCGGCCGAAGCCGGCCGAAGATCCCCAGGAATGCCGCAGCAGTGGGCCCTGCGGCCCATGCCAGCATCAGACGGCGACCGCCGCCGGGATATGCGGGTGTGGGTCGTAGCCCTCCAGCGTGAAGTCCCCGTAGGCGAAAGCGAAGAGATCGCGTCGCTCGGGATTCAGGCGCATCGTGGGCCGCGGTTGTGGTGCGCGCTCGAGCTGGGTGCGCGCCTGCTCGAAGTGATTGCTGTAGACGTGACAATCGCCGCCGGTCCAGACGAAATCGCCCGGTTGCAGATCGCAGACCTGCGCCACCATCAGCGTCAGCAGCGAATAGCTGGCGATATTGAAGGGTACGCCCAGGAAGATGTCGGCGCTGCGCTGATAGAGCTGGCAGGACAGCCGGCCATCGGCGACGTAGAACTGGAAAAGCAGATGGCAGGGCGGCAAGGCCATCTCGGGCAACGCGGCGACATTCCAGGCTGAAACGATGTGCCGACGCGAATCGGGATTGTCGCGAATCTGCTGCAGGACCTGGCTGATCTGATCGATATGCCCGCCATCAGGCGTCGGCCAGCTGCGCCACTGCGCGCCGTAGACCGGACCGAGCTCACCGTCCGCGCCGGCCCATTCGTTCCAGATGCGCACGCCGTGCTCCTGCAGCCAGCGCGCATTGGTTTCGCCACGCAGGAACCAGAGCAGCTCGTAGATGATGCTCTTCAGATGCAGCTTCTTTGTCGTCAGCAGCGGGAAGCCTTCGGAGAGATCGAAGCGCATCTGATGCCCGAAAACCGAGCGCGTGCCGGTGCCGGTACGGTCGGTCTTATCCGTTCCCTCCTCGAGGGCGCGGCGCATCAATTCGAGATAGGGCGTCATGTAACGGGCAGTTAGTCGTGAGCCGGCGCGCCGCGCATCAATAAGGCCGATGGATCAGCGATTCGACATAGCGGCAGTGCGGCTTCGCATGATACATCCGGCGAAGGAACCCGACGCCTGTTGGCGCAACAAGCGAACACTCCGGTATACGAACTCCCCTGCCGCGGCGCACGCACAATCAAGCTACTGTTCGAGCTTGAGCCGCAGCGCCTCTCCCGTGGCAGGACGAATTTCGCCCTGCGCTTGCGGGTCACCCGGATTGCCGGTCGCCTCGCCGCTGGTGGACAGGCGCGCACCCACCATGAGTCGGTCATAGCTCGCCAGCGAGCGACCCTCCTGCAGGCGGTCGGCATCGCTGATGGTCAGAGTCAACGGGAAGCTCGGCGCGCCCACACGCTTTGCCGCCAGCGGCATCGGCGGTCCTTCCGGACGGCGGAGAAACACGAACAGCGTCCCACCAACAGCTTCAATAGCCGCGTCTGCTTCCACCACGATCTCCATCGCCGTTGCGACCTCCGCTTCGACAAACTCCGTCGTGGCGGCTTCTCCCCGCCACTCCGCGATGCGATCCCGCAGCAGCGACTGCGCATCGGGCTGCAGAATGCCCGAGTCCAGCACCAACTCCAGATGCGGCAGCGCCCCCTGAGTGTCGCCGGCCTGAAGCTTCAGCGAAGCGAGGTAGTAGTTGGCACCCGGATGCTCCGGCGCCAAGGCCAGCGCCTGATCCAGACGCTCTCGCGCCAAGCTCGCGCCGCCGTCGGCGTGCGGCGCATTCAGCCGGGCCTGCGCCTCGGCAACCAGCATGTCGGCGTTGCCAAAGTCCGTCCTGCGATTAGCGAGCGCGTAGGTCGCGGCCGCCTTTTCGTACTTGCGCGCCGCCTCCTGGGTTCGCGCGAGCAGAACCAGCTCATCGACGCTGACATCCTCGCCACGAGCGGCGAGCTCAGCCTCGAAGCTTTCCGCCAACCCGGTCGATGTACGCTCGGGATTATCGCGGTGGGCGCGGAGACTGTCGCCCTGTACGCGCTCCTCGGCGCCAGCGAAGTGCCAACCTGCCCACACGGAAAAGGCGAGCACAAGAACCGTGGCGAGAGCCATATAACCGGCGAAACGGGCGCCAAAACCGAAGTGACGCAACAGGCCCCACGCAATCGGAAGAACCGCGATAACGCCTACGCCCAATCCGATAAGAAACGCATTCATGAGTGAATTGCCTCTGGCTAACTGCAGTTAGCTACGAAGAAATGCCGTGCTGATCCACGTGTCAGGCCCATGCTCCATGCTCCATGCTCCATGCTCCGCGCATGTGACCCCCTATCAAACGAAAAGGGGGCCGAAGCCCCCTTTCCGATCCGTTGCACCGTCGACTTACTCGAGGCGCGTCCAGTTGTAGGTGAGCCGAACATCAACATTGATCTGCTGGGTTTCACCATCCTGCGTGCAGGTTCCATCAGCGAAATAGTCGATGATCAGTTCAACCACCGTACCAACTTCGCCGCCGCCATTTCGCGTGAAGTCGAGCTGCTCGACTTGGGCCTCGCCGTCGAACTGGTCGCACGCTTCCTGAAAACCGGCGGAGAAGCTGTCGGAAAGGACAATATCGCTCTCATCCGGCTGTTGCTGCGGGACGCTGAGCCCATTCACGGGCTCCGGACTCTCGAAGCTGACATTCTGCGTCTCACCGTCCTGCGTAACTTCTCCGTTAACCGAGAAGCTCCAAGCCTGATCTTCCAGAGGCGTGCTGCTTCCACCGCCTCCACCATTGCTCTGCGGTCGCAGGTACGGATCCTGCCCGGCGAAACCCGTCGGACGGGCGGAGGGCGAACCGTTCTCCTCACCGACGTTGAGAAAGAGCTCATCCGGCTGCTCGGTAACCCGCAAGATCCCGGAGAACTGCAGACCGACATCCTCCGGTGCATCTGACTCGGTGACCTCGGCGTCGAACTCGTTCGCGAACAGACCATCGTCAGCCGTGAAGGCGGGTCCGATCGAATACTGGAGCGTGTCGTTGAAGGTATCGACAACAGCTCCCGAGCAACCGGTTTCCGCGTACTCGGTCTCGCTGAAGCTCAGGGTGCCACCTTGGAAGGTTCCGGTCTCCAGAAAGCGACCGTTGCAGAGTTCCCATGTGCCCTGGAGGCGAGCCTGGACCGCAGCCGGACTGAACTCCTCGGGGCGGACGTTGAAACAGACCTGCTCGCTTTCAGAAGTCCGGGACTCCGTATCGCCGACTGAGATATCCACGCAGAACTCGCCAGCGCCCAAATTCTCCGGAATATCGAAGCTGAGTGTTATCGGAGCGTTCGTCTGCTTGGTGAGCGACTGCGTCTGATCCACACCGGCTTCGAAGTAATCGTCGGAACCGGTCACCTTGGCGTACAGGGCCGCAAGCGCCGAAGACGGGCTGGCATCAGCATTGAAGCTGATCTCCTTGGTCTCCCCCGGAGTCACATCTTCCTCTCCGGGAACATCGCTGACCGTCGGGTTTTCCGGATCACTAGGATTGGAAGCTGGCGGATCCCCTTCCTTGCGCTCCGCATCCACGCCCCCGAACTTCACCGCGAGTGCGCGGGACATGGCATTACTATCCTCGGGGTCGATGACACCACCACCACCACCGCCGCCGCCGCAGGCGGTCAGTCCGACGACAAGGATTCCCGCCAGCAGGCTCGCAAGAAAACGGGGCCACAGGCTATTGCCTTCGTTTGCACTCATCACGTTACTCCGCCTTTGTGTTTTCACCAGATTACTCCTTTGGCCGAGAGAGGCAAGTGGGCTGCGTCCCCATTCTTCGGGTCATGTCGCTCCTTGCAGCAAATGCTTCGCAGAAAGGGCCGTAGTTCATCTGCACCCGACGCATCGAGGGCATCAGATATCGGCTGGCACAGCGTAGACCGGTGCCAATCGTCAGCGTGGCGCGGGGCCTCGGCTACTGCCGCTCAAAGCTCACGGAATCCTCGATATGTTGATCACCATCCTCATCCACCTCCAGAGTCAGCACATCACCATTCGCGCTCAGGAAGAGATTGGGCGGCGGATCGTAGGCGTCGGACAAGCCCGTCGATCCGTTCTCGTCGAAGCGACCGCTTACCGTCAGCACCCCGCTGGCGGGGTCGTGCGTGTAATCGCCCCACTCCAATCCGGAGGTTTCCTCAGGATCGTCGTCGTCGACTTCGAAATGGATGTAGCTGCCGTCGTCGAGAAAGTTGAAGAGCAGGAGGTCGTTCTCGTTGGGCTGCCGCACGAGCCAGGTGCCCAGAATCCCGTTCGATGCGATGGGGTCGAGCTCGAGCCGCTCGTCGGCCTGCCCGTCCTCGAAGACCTCGATGACGAGCCGCTCACCGCTCAGGTTCACGAAGATATCCTCGACCTGCTGATCTCCCTCGGTGGTATCGAACAGGCCGGCCGCGCCGGTGCTGTCGAAGATGATGCTGATGTCCAGCAGCCCCGACTCGGCATCGCGCGTGTAGCTCGCCCATTCCATGCCGCGCTGATCGACGGAGTCCTGCTGGCTGACGGAAGCCAGCACATAAGTGCCGTCGGGCAGGAAGTTGATAAGTGCGAGACTGTCGGGGTCGCCGGTGTCGAGTCGCCAGCTGCCCGTGAGCTGCGCGTTGCCGCCTCCGGCTGCTCGCGTGTAAGGATTGTCGAGGTCGAGCGCCGTCGGTCGGTTCTCTGGACTGCTCGCATCGTCCAGACTGGTAAAGAGTTGGTCAGTGTCATCATCAACGCGAAAGATGCTGAACTCCCTGTTGCCTATCTCGCTTTCGTTGGGAGAATCGATCACCTCAAGGTCAATCTCGTTGACAGTGAGGCCGCTGTCAGAGATCAGCTCGGGGCCGACCGTGATCTGCAACGTATCGCTGAAGGTAGCGAGCACATCACCAGTGCAATTCTGGTTTGCGTACTCGGCCTCCGAGAAGTCGAGAATGTCGCCGTCGATCGCCAGCATCTCGATTCGCCCGTCGAAACAGCGTTCCCAGTTTCCCTGCAGACTTTCCAGAGCAGCGGCGGCGCTACCGTCCGCGGGCACGCTCTCGAAGCAGATCTCATCGACATTGGAAACGCGCTGCGCGTCGTCCTGGATCGACACCTGTACGCAGAACTCTCCGGCTCCCAGGTTGCCCGGAATTTCCAGGCTGAGGCTCGGCAAGCCGCCGCTCTGTTTGGAATAGGCTTGCGCCTGGGAGAGTTCTGCGCGGAAGAAGCTGCCCGAGCCCGTAACCTTGGCGTAGAGCACCGATAAGGCAGAGGCGCCCTCGGTATCGGCGTCGTAGCTGATCTCCTTGGTCTGTCCAGGGGTTACCCGACGGTCCTGTTCATCGGGCACATCCAGCGCCGGATTGCCCGCAGTTTCGGTGTTCTGCCGGGGCGGATCGCCTTCCACTACGGTCGCGTCACTGCCCCCGAACTTCACTCGGAGGGCATCGGCAACGCTATCGCTGTCGCCGGGGTCGATGATCCCGGCGCCGCCGCCACCTCCGCCGCAAGCGGTGAGCATGGTGGCCAGCAGAACACTTCCGGCGAGATGAACAGGACGCAGTGCAAATGTCATGGCGCTTCTCCTTGCTTCTTCGTGGCTCTTCGAGGGGGACACGACGCGCCACAACTCCATTCGCAGCCCGCAGCCCACAGCCCGCCAAGCGTTCGTTCAGTCGTTCATGGCTCGTCGGTCACGAACCAGGGCTCGCCTGCATCGTTCAGGTACATCGCCTGCTGCTCTTCCAGCGTGAAGGGCCGCGAGCCGATGCGGCCGAAGACCGCCATCTGGCCACCGGTCTCGTCAACGGCGCGGTCGCGATGCAGGCCCTCGGATAGCGCGCGAGCCGGCTTCGGTGTCCGGTACCAGGCGATCAGCTCGGGCTTGGGTGCCGGCGAGAAGCCGTAGTAGTTCGGCTGGCTTTCCGGGCTCATCAGCTGCAGCACTTTCAGGCCGGCCTCGCCATCCGCCACGTAGGCGTAGAGAGAAGCGTAGGCACCGCCCACCTGCACGTCCCAGGCATCCTTGATCTGGCCATCGGCGTCAAAGCTCTGTACCAGCTTGGGTTCCTCGGGGTTCTTGATGTCGACGATGCCGAGACCCTCGCTGCCCGCCGCCACATAGGCGTAGGTACGCACCGGATAGACCTTGCGTGCGTTCTCGAAGGGGACCTTCGCGCCGGTGAGACGCGGCTCGTTGGGGTCGGTCACATCGACGACTTCCAGCCCGGCGTCGGTGGTGGCGAAGAGATAGCGGAACTGCACGGCCGTGGCGCGCACGCCCTGCAGCGGAATGCGGGCGGCCACGCGCGGCTGCATCGGATCGTCGAGATTGAGCACGACGATACCCTCGTCGGTGGCGACATAGACGTAGTAGCCGGCCACCGTCAGGTGGCGCGCGCCGTCGAGCACTCCGCCTTCGTTCCAGGTGAGCGCGCGCTCCAGGAAGTTGTTGCGCGGCTCGCCATCAGAGAGCGTGTTGACGTCCACCAGGATCAGGCCTTCTTCCGCGTCGGTGATCAACGCGAAGTCGTAGATCGGATGGAAGGGCTGCTCCTGATTAACCTCCTGCATGTACTCGGTGTTGCGATCCGGATGGATCGGCTGCGTCGTCGGCAGCGCCACACAGGTCGCGTTGGCCGAATCCACCTGCGTATCGTGGCCCAGCGCCGAGAAGGGCGCGCTGATCATCCGCTGCGAGAAGCCCTTGTTGCCGATAGACGCTACGTCATAGGCCTCGAAGCCCCCGTCACCCTGCGCGACGTAGAGATACTCGCCGCGCAACTGAATGCAGTTGACCGGCCCGGGCGCATTGTGGGAGTGCGCGATCGGCTCCTCGCGACCCTTCAGCTCGCGATCCCGCTCCAGATGCTGCTCGTGCCAGTCCGGGTAGGCTTCGCGATGCAGATAGCTGCCGATGACCGCCTGCGGCTCTTCCCACTCGGTGACCTTGACCGCGGAGAGGCCGCCGTCCAGACCCACCCACGAGTGGTAGCCAATCAGGTTCATGAAATTGGTGCCGTGCAGCAGCAGCTGCGCCATCCAGGCGTTGTTGTCGTTGTCCTCCGACAGGTGACAGTCCGTGCATCCCTGCGTCTCGGTCTTGCGCTCGGTATGCGGATAGTGCGGCGCGAAAGCCTGCGAGGAGTAGCCGCTGGAAGACACCGGCGGCTGCTGCACGTAGATCTTCTCGCGGTTGGCATTGGTGGAACTGAGCACCAGCGCACTGGAGGAACGCACGGGCGCGATGCGGTTGCCCTTGGCGGGTCCGTGACGGCCCAGCTGGTAGACGTCGTTGCGCGTGATCTGCGGATTGTAGGTCGCGAAGTTGCGCCGCTTGCCGCCTTCGTAGTGCTGTCGCTCGGTCTTCCAGTTGGCCTCGACCGGCAGATGGCAGCCTGCGCAGCTCGTGGTCCAGGAACTGTGGCAAGTGATGCACATCATCTCTTCGTTCTTGTGCGCACGATCCTCGGGCGCGACGTCCGCGCCCCAGTTCTGGGTCTCGGTATCCGAGCTCATCAACTTGGCGCGCGCGGCCTTGCTGTTGTATGCGGCGTGCCCCTTGGAAACGCTGTCCTTGACCAGCGACATCTCCCACTCCAGATCCTCATCAAGGTTGGAGCGCTGGATCAGCTTGCCGCCGCGCCATTCGAAGCGAAGCTCGCCGAAAGGCGTGCGCATCGTCGACAGATCGGTGCCACCTTCCGGCGCAGCCGGCCCGGAGGTCAGCAGCGGCGGATAGGCGTCGGCGGTACCGTGGCAGTCCGCGCACTGGATCTCGATGGCCTGAGCAACCTCGCCGTACATATGGCCGTCGCCGTGGACGTCCTGTGAGAAGTGGCAGTCGACGCAATGCATGCCCTTGTCGACATGGATCGAGGACATGTGCACGGCCTTGTCGAACTTCTCGGGATCGTCGTTGGCGACGATATCGCCCTCGTCATCCAGCAGATTGCCTTCGCGATCGCGCTTGAAGACGGCGCGGAAGTTCCAGCCGTGGCCGTGATAATCGGCGAACTGCGTTTCCTTCAGCTCCGGATTCATCTCCCAGACCTGCTTCAGGAAGTCGACGTCGCTCCACTTGCCCCGCACCGCCGCACCTTCGGGGTTGCGGCGGTTGATCTCGCGCTCCTCCTCAGGCGTCGGGTACTTCTGCTCCTCCGGCCACATGAAGGGCGCGTCGGACTCGTAGTCCCACATCGTGTAGCCGAGCATCGAATTCAGGAAGATATTCGGCTGATGCATGTGGCAGCTCATGCACTGACTGGTCGGGATCGCGCTGGTGAATTTGTGCTCCAGCGGATGGCCGGACTCGTCCTTGGGAATGGTCGGGTCCACGCTCTGCGACTTGCCGCTGTGGCCGAACTTCGCGTATTGCGCCGAATGCCGCGGGTCGCGATCGTTGGCGTAGACCACATGGCAGGAGGCGCAGCCCGAGCTGCGGTAATCGCCGGGTTGGTCGTTAGTGCCCAGGAACCACATCAGCGGGTCGTTGAGGCGCGTCTTGTGCAGATTGAGCACAGGAATCGAGATGCGGTTACCGGTGCCGGGACCGCGGTTCGACTGGCGAATATCCGGGCGCCCCGGCTCCTCAAGCACCTGAATCGTGCCCAGATTGGGGCCAATGGCATTGACCTGCGCCGTCTCGGGGAAGAGATTGACGATAATGCGCCCACCGCGCTCAAAGATGCGGAAGACGTCGCCGGGAGGCACCGTTTCGTAGGCCGGCATCGGATAGAGCGTGTCGACCACGCCCTTGCCCTTCATGTTCTCGTTCGGCTCGACCGGCCCCTTGATGATCGCGGCCTCGCCCTCGCGCGTGTAGGCTTCGCCGAGGATCGGCCGCTTGTAGGGCAGGATGCCGTTGTTGTAGGAAGCGCCCTGCCAGAACATCGCCGTAGTCGCCATCAGGCTGCGCTCGGCAGCCTCGATCACAGGAAGGTGGCAAGCGCCGCACGCCTCGCGCACGACACGGTAATCCGAGGGATTCACGAAGCGCGCGAACTCGGGGCTGTCCTTGTTGAGCAGCGTATAGGTGTGCTCCGGGTTCCCCGAATCCGGCCAGCTCCAGCTGTCCGGATAGCGCGGCAGCACATGCGCCTCTTCAAGGGCCGCGAGGTAATTCTTGTCGACGATGCCATCACCGCCAGGCGGGCGCTTCACGCCGGCATCACCGCCATGGCAATCCGTGCAACCCAGCGTCACGGCCGGATTGTCGTGCATGGTCTTGGCGTCGGTATCGGTATGGCAGGTCACGCAACCCGCCGATTTGGCGTCGGCCTGTTCCGGCGACTGCTGGCGGGGCGCCGGCGGCGCCGGCTCGTAGTCGCGAGCGACCGCCTTCTCGCCGCTGGCCGCCTGCGCGACCTCGACCGGGACGGCCCCCAGACCCGCGAAAACCAGCGCGGCGATAGTGAGTTGGCGGAGCGTGGAAACAGTCATGTCAATGCACCCGATCGGTTGCGAGGCACGGCTTGCCACCGCCGATCACCACAGGAGTGTGAGATTGAAGAGCATCGAGTAGGCGACCTCGTCGCCGTAGAGCTCCTCGTAGCCCTTACCCGGCAGCAGCGCCGCGGCTGATGCTCGGAAAACGATGTTCTGCGTAAAGAAGGGGCGCCAGATGGCGGCCACCGAAGCGTCGGTACCAATCATGCGGTCGATGCCGGGCTGCTGGCGTGCCGCCTCCAGCACTGCCGTATCAGCAAATGCGAGCTGATTCAGATTCGTCGACAAGCGCCACTGCGGCGTGATGTCGAGATCGGCCCCGATGCCGATCAGCGCCAAGCCCGGATTCGTGAAGTTGGACTGGCCCTGCGCCTTGGAGCTGCGCAGCGAGTTCAGGATACCGTTGCGACCGGACAGCGCCACGACGCCGCCGCCGATGAGCGGAACGTTCTGCCGCACCCAGAAGCTGGTGTCGGCGCCGGCGAAGAGCGGGTTCTCGAAGATGGCATCGAATCCGGTCTCCGTGTCGTCGTAGGCGTCGTCGTCGCCGGAGGCGTAGAGCGCCTGGAAGCGCAGGCGCCGCCAGTCGAAGTCCACCGACAACTCCGCGGCACCGAAGAAGGCGCGGATGTCGGTTTCGCGGTCAACGAAGACGCCGCGATCGGCGCTGCCCAGTGCCAGATAGGTGGACACCGAGGTATTGAGCCGGCCGAAGTGGCCTTCGCCGTTGTAGCCGATGTAACCGACATCGTAATTGCGTGCCTTCTCCAGACCGATGGAGGCCGGCCGCTCGATGAAGTCGTTGTTGTTGAAATAGGGCGCATTATCGCCCTCGGTGTTGCGGTTGTAGAGCAGCACGCCCTGGCTGGTAAAACCACGGCTGGGGAAATCCTGCCAGTAGAGGTTGAAGACGAAGATGTCGTCGTCGCGCAGCGACTGGCCAGCGTCGTTCAGCTCACTGTTGGTGTCCTTTTCCATGCGCCGGAACCAGGCGATGTTGTAAAGGAAGATGTTGTTGCTGCGGTTGCCGAAGAAACGCAGGCCGAAGGGCTGGTCGCGGAAGAGGAAGCCACGGAAATCGACGTTGAAGGGCTGGATACCGAAACGGACGCTGTCGAAATCGTACTGCGTCGACACGTCTCGGATGTGGTAATCGATGAACAGCTCTTGGATCGCGAAATGATTGTCGGAGCGTGTCGTGCCACGGCCAGGGTCGATGCGCAGCACACGCGCCTGCTCGACCTCGGCGTAGTTGTAGTTGTAGATCGGAGTGAAGCGGAACTCCCAGTCCGGCGGCATGAAGGTGGTGTCGCCGCGGTAGAGCACGAAGGAAGCCGCGAGATTCTGTGCGAAGAGGGTCTGCTCGCCGTCACCGATCAGGTCCGCACTGCCTGGCCCGTCCTCACCCTGCGGGCCGACCGGTGTCGGCAGCCGGCGCGGCTCGTACTGGGTATCCGAAACCAACAGCGTGTTGAAGAACCAGTCGCCGAAGATGGGGCGGTCCGCCTTCAGCGTGTTCTGGTTGTAGGGATCCCACCAGGGATAATCGGTAAGACCCAGGCGCTGGGTCAGGAACCAACGGTCGTTGGCCACCGTTTCCTTCTCATAGCTGGCGCCGCGCGGGGGTTTCGCCACCGGCTTCAGCCCGGAGGCCGCGTTGAAGTCGAAGGGTTGGCGCTCGCGCACGGGCGACCCCGGATCGGGACGCTCGCCACGCGAGGTGCGCGTGGTGGCCTCGGACTGGCCGGGCCGCCGCCGCTCGCTGCGCTGCACCGCCGGTTGCGAGTCCGGGGCATCGTCGGCACCGGGGCGGCGCCGTTGTACGGCGGGCGTCTCGCGCGCTGCCGGAGCGTCTCCGGCGCGGCGACGTTCGGTCGCAGGCTGCAGCTCGCGAGCCGCTGGCGCAGGCTCGGACTGACGCTGCTGCTGCCGCTCGGATGGCGCCGGCGGTGCATCGACTTCCGAGCCGCGCTCGGCGCGCTCACCGGGGCGGCGGCGGTCGTCCTGGGCATTGCTGTCGGTCGCGCTCAAGCCAAGCACAAGTGCCAATACCAGCGCAGTCGAACTGTTTCGATGCAGCATCAGCTTAGAGGTCATTGCAGACCTCCTGCTCGGTTGGATCGTCGAGGAAGGGCGACTGCGGGCAGATCACCCAGCGCAGATTGACCTCGCGCGCGTCGGGTGGAAGGCCGGGATCTTTTGCCTGCAGCACATCGGCCCGGATTTCGCGAGGCGCATTCTGCAGATTCCCGGTTTCCTTGCCGACGCGATCGACAGCCAGGAAAGGCAGGAAATCGTCCTGCTCCAGCCCGTCACCGGAAAGGCCAATCGCACCGATCAGCTCACCGCTGCCATCGTAAATCGGGAAACCGCCGGCGAAGAGAGTGAGGCCGTTGCGCAACTCGCTAAAGGCATCCGTCTGCGCCAGTAGACCGTCCGGAATCGAGCTGTAGCCCGTGCAGTTGCGCGCAACGTCGGTGTCGAATAGAGGCTGTGCCGGATTACCCGGATTCGGCACCTGCAGCACGTAGACCAGGTGACGCACCACCGCGTTGTAGACGAGATCGAGCTCCAGCCCCGTCGAGAAGATGCTCCACTCGCCCGGCGGCTTGGAAAGTGGCCCCTCGGGCTGCGGGTTGACGCCACCGGCGCCGTTCTGACCGTCCGGATAGAAGGGACGTGAGATATTGCCGACCGCGCGGGTGGAAAAGGCAATATTGCCGTCGGCCAGCCCCTGCGGCAGATCGAAGAAGTCGCGATAGGCCTGCACATAAGGCGGGATCTCGGATTCCGCCTGATCGTCGTTCAGCGCGCGCTGCACGACCGTATTGAGATCGCCCTCACCGAGATAACCAGCCGGCGGCAGGCTGTTGAGCCGATCGGCCGCGAAGTCTGCGGAGAGCGTCAGCGCGGTGCGCGCCTTCTGCGTCGTGACGTCGACGGCATCGATGAGCGCGTCGCGAGTGCGCGCCATGCCCAGTACATCGCCGTTGATGTCCACGACAGTGACATGGATACCGGCGCTGGAACCAAGTGGCTTGCGCACCTGGCTGCGCGAGCGGTTGGCCAGCGAGATCGAGTCGGCGAGCAGGCGCTGGACGTCGTCCGCGGACAGACCACCGACGCCGGCCGTCGGCGGGAAGCGGTTGTTGTTGGCGTCATCGACCAGCACGAAAGCGTCCAGCGCTGGATCGAAGAGGGCCGGATCAGCCGGCCGCACACCTGACTCGGGCTGACCAAAGGCCGTGCCGGCGCGCAGCGGCGGCGGCGGATCGGCCGGGTCGTCGACCGTGTAGCCGAGCACGGCGAGCAAGCCCGGGTCCGCCGGATCCAGCGCACCGAAAGCCGGCGCCTGCTCCGGGTCACTCGCGAGATCGCCGAAATCGACATCGGCGAAGCGCAGCGTCTTGCCTTCTACCGTTATGACATCCGCGCGCCGGTTGCGCGGCGCGCCGAAGCCGAAGCTGGCGGCCGTGGCCACCAGCTCGTCGACGTTCCGATCATTGTCGGTAATGGTCTTGTCCAGCGAATATTCGCCGTCAGCGATAACCGACACCGCGCCGACCAGCGTGCCGTTCTTGTAAAGAGGCAGCCCGCCCGGATCGGCCGCGAAACCGATTGGCGCGCGATGCGGACCGGGGCTGGGGCCGCTACCGTCGAATCGCTGCGAGATATCCGAGCAGGGCAGCTGACTGATCTGCACGCCGAAGAGCGGTCCGCCGGGCGTGTTGAACTCACCCGGATTGAAGTTCTCCTGGATGATCTGGTTGGCCGTGCGCGTGGTGAAGGCGTTGCCTTCCGAGGAGAAGTAGGCCGCAGTCAGCGCCTTGGAAATCACGCCCAGCTCCGAGGCGACGATCTCGACCCCATCCAGGCCGCCGGTCACGGGTGCGCCGGTGATGGGCTCCGGCCCGGAGGTAATGCGGATGGTCTCGGGCGCACCGTCCATGCGGTAGATGGCCAGCACATTGCCAACGCGATCGACCACGCCGATGGTCGCCGGCATGCTGCGCGCTTCGGCCTCCTGGACGCCCTGGGCGATGATGCGCCCGACGTCGCCGCTGCTCAGCTGCGTCGGCGTGTCCTGGCAGGAGCCGTCACAGGGCTCCGGGCCAGCGCCGATGCCGCGTTGACTATCGTTACGGTCTCCCGAGCAGGCCGCCAGGCACAACAACGCCCCGGCAGCCACTGCGAAAGCCCTAATCCCCCGTGGATCCCATAGGCTCATGCTGATTATCCCCTTGCGCCCAGCCCATCACTGTGTCATGTGCGACGTGAAAGCCATGACAATCTATGCAGGCCGAGCGAACGCCTCTGCTTGATGCTACCCCGGCATGGCAGGAGCGACAAGTCGCCAGATCCGGTAGCAGCAGTTCGTCCGCATCCTCCGAGTCACGCGCCGCATGACAATCGCCGCAGGACACCCAGCCGTGATCGGCGTGCGTGAAGCGCGCGTGCACAAGCCAGCTGCTGCGCAGCCTTACCGGCTGGACGTCCGGCAGCCCTTCGGCGTCTTCGGCAGGCTCATGACACTTGGCACAGACGCGGGTCGAGAAGACCTCCGCGACCAGCGCATCGGCCGAGACCGGGCCACCGCGTTCAGCTTCGGCACCCGCCCGGCGTCGCGCCGAACTGTCCGGTCGACGCGAGAAGGCGCCCTCCGGAAGTGCGGCGACTGCCGAGCGCACCTGCTGGCGAACGGCCGCGGGCTCGGCGTGCGGCAGACGCAACAGATCCTCGCCGACGACGAGGTCCAGCTGATGGCAGGACTGGCAATCGCGCTCGAAACGAATGGCGCGGAAGCCCACCTCGCCGGCGTCCGGGCGATGACAACTGCTGCAGGCGAGTTGCTCGGGTCCGTCCGGACCGAGCACGCCTTCTTCGTCCAGGTGCACATCGTGCGGAAAAACCAGACCTGTCTCGTCGGCCGGGGCTTCGGACAGCAGCAGACGCGCGGTGCCCAGCTCGGCGCCCTCGCGCCGCGTCACCGTCGCGCGGAAGGATGGATGATCCTCGAAGGCGGTAATGCGGCGCAGTTCAGTAGACACCGGGAAGGCCTCCGGATCGCCGTGGCAATCGACGCAGGTGCCCGGGTGCTCCGGTAGCACGGCGTGCGCGCCACCGTGCTCGCGATGGCAACTGGCGCAGCGCTGCTCGTCCAGGCTGCTCAATCCGGCTTCCGCCACCATGTCGGAGTGGTGCGCGATACCCTCGTGGCAATCCATGCACGCCTTGTCGGGTACGCGCCGGAAAAGCTGCAGATGGCAGCTGCCGCAATCCTCGGCGAAGTGCTGATGCGCATTGCTGAGCCGGCCGGAGCTCCACCAGTCGTCGATAGGCAGCACTGTCTCTACAACCGGTGGCACCGCCACCGCGCGCAGCAGCAGTGGAACCACCAGCATCAACAGCAGCACGGCCGCAGCCGCGATCAGCGCCGGCCTGCGCATGCGCAAGCCGGCGGCGCGCAGATCCAGTCGTCGATCGCCCGCCGTGCCGGAAGCGGCGCCGGTATCAACGGTAATCCGAAGCAGGGTCTCCTTGCTGCCCGGATCCATGGTTAGCAACAGTTGGTGACCCGCGATCTCGAGCCTGTCGCCGGGCTGAAGATCGCAGTCCTCGCGCACGGTCTTGCCGTTGCGGACAACGCCGAGCGGCGACTTGCAGCGCAGGTGCAGCGCACCACCGTCTTGTTGGGCGATCTCTATGTGCCGCCGCGCCACATAGAGACCGGGCAGCACCACCGTCGATTCCTCGCTGCGCCCGATCGAGATCGTAGCCTCGGTATCGAAGCTGCGACGCTCCTCGCCCTGGATGACCTCGACGCGCAGGCTCATTGGGTCACCAGTAGAGGAAGACGGAGACGATGTGCACCACCAGCGCTGCCAGTAGCGCGATGGTCAGCGGCACATGCAGATACAGCCAGATGTTGAGGCGCGCGCGCAGCGTGGTGTCGCGATTGATGCGCTCGATCAGCGCCTTGCGCTCGGAGGTCACCTGCAGCAACTTCTGCAGTTTCTCACCGCGCGGCTCGCGTCCGGAATCGAAGAGCTGGTCGGCGAAGAAGGCGATGGTCGCCTGGCGCCCACTCGGCCCGGCCGGCGCCGCGCCCACCTCCGAGCCCTTGAGCTTGAGGAACTCTTCCAGCGTCCCGCTGCTGTCCGCGCGCGGATAGCGGCCGCGCAGCTGCTCACCGACGCTGCCGCCAACACGGGCGCTGCCCACCGAGCGCGCGACGACGGCGTGGGTTTCGCTGTCGATCTGGTCCGCCAGCTTCAGCGCCTGCTCGCCGAGGCGGTCGATGCTGGCCACCATCTCGCGGAACTCGCCACCCTCGCGCGCCTGGGTGATCCGCGTCGGGAGAATGCTGTAGGCGATGATCCCGTAGATGCCGCTGACGATCACCAGCACCATCAGCGTATAGGCCAGCGTGTGCACGTTGAGACCGAACTGGAAGCCGGTGTGCAGCGTCGCCACGATCAGCAGGGACAGGCCCAGATACACGTGCGCGCTGACCCAGCCCTTGACGCGCCCGGTGCCGGCGCGAAAGTTGCGCTTGCGCACACCCAGCCAAGCCAGCCACACGATCAGCAGCGCACCGATGGTGCCCAGCGTGTAGCCCAGCCAGGTATTGCCGCTGGGCGGGAAATGCGGGTCGTGCAGCGCGTAGGCCAGGATGCTCAGCGCGCACAGCAGCAGCGCCGCTTTCAGGTACCGGAAATTGGCATAGACGAAGATCGAGCGATGCTCGGCCTCGCGCTCGGCCGCTGCGGCGCCGCGCGAACGCAGGCGCTGTAGCAGGCGCTCAGCGACCGCCACGCGACAGCACCTGGAAGAAGGACTCGGGGCCGACGCGGATGGCCGCGCCGGTCGGGCAGGCCTGAACACAGGCCGGCCCCTCTTCACGGTCGCCGCACATATCGCACTTGACCGCCTTCTTGATGCTGCCCTTGCCCTTGATCTCGCTGCCCGGCTCGGGGCCGCCACCGGTCAATAGCCACTGCAGCAGGCTGGGCTTCTCGTCGCTGGCCACGCCCATCTGGATGACGCCGTAGGGACAGTTGCGCTCGCAGTTGCCGCAGCCGATGCAGGTGTCCTCGATGTAGACCTCGCCGTTGGCGGCGCGGTGAATCGCGTCGGGAGGACAATCCTTCATGCAGTGTGGATGCTCGCAGTGCCGGCAGGAAGTCGGCACGTGCAGATTGGCGAAGGTCGCTCCGGCTTCGCGGTTCAGCCGTGAGACATTGCCGTGCGTCGCCGCGCAAGCCTTCTCACAGTAGTCGCAGCGCACGCAGAGCGACTCGTCGATGAGCAGCGCGTCGGTGGCCTCACCCAGTCCCTCCTGCAGCAGGAAATGCATGATCGCGCCGCGCTCGGGGCTGCGCTCCAGCTCCAGGCGTTGCTGGATCTGGGCGCTGAAGCGCTCGCGCACGCGCTCCTTGATGGCCGGGTATTTCTCCAGCAGCTCCAGGAAGGGGCCGGCCGGTACGCTGATGGTTTGCGTCTTGATGGCCGCGCGCGCGGTCTGCTGGCGATCGGTGCCGGCGATGACGTCAAGCTCGCCAAAGTAGTTGCCGCCCGGCACGTAGTTGAGAATCACATCCTCCTTGGTACCGGGCACCGACATCATCACCGAGCCGGAGCGGATGAGATGGATATGCTCGGCCGCATCGCCGATCTCGTAGATGGCATCGCCAGCGCGGAACTCGCGCAGTTCGGCCTCGGCCACCACGCGCGACAGCTCCGACTCGTCGGCCCCCGGCGCCAGGAAGCGCTCCAGCGCGCGCATCGTGAAAGTACGATCGACGTAACGCTGCACCTTCTCATTGCTGGCGATGAGCTTGAGCATGGCCCGGCGCGGGATCTCCACCACCACCGTGTCCTTGCCGGCCGCCACAGACGCGCTGCGTGGCCGCCCAGAGATCAGCGCCATCTCGCCGAATATGCGACCCGATCGGATCTTCGCGGTCTTGCTGAAATCGCCGGTTCCGAAGGTCACCTGCGCCTCGCCGGAGACGATGACGAAGACGGATGCACCGTGATCGCCCTGGCGATAGACGACCTCGTCCTCGTCGAGCGCCCGGATCGTGCTCTCCAGCAGGAATTCGCGCAGCTGCAGGCGGTTGAGCGCCGAGAAAATCGGCGAACGCGCGGCGAGCACATCGAGCACCACCTCGACATCGTCAACCCAGGGAAAGACGTTGAAGCGTTCCTTGAGAATCGGCTCGTCGGCCGGCCGTACCGGGCGGCCGCAGATGGTCTCGACCACCTCGTAGCCCTGGTTCATCGCCTGCTTGATGAGCGGATAACCTGCCAGCGCGCCGACGACGTAGAGCCCCCGCACGTTCGACTCGTAGGTCGACGACACCTGCGGCACCGCGTTCGGATCATCGCTGGGGAATTCGACACCACAGGCCTCGACGAAGCCACGCGGCGGAATGGCGCCGAGACGCGCGATGATGCGATCGCAATCGACGACGACCTGATCCTCCTTGCCGTTGAGCGTCAGGCGCATGCTGCGACCGCTGGGGTCGTCTACCGGCAGGGCCTCGACTGAATCGACGGTGGTGTTGTAGTGACAGGTCACGCTGCCGTCGTCGATCGCTTGCAGGATCAGATTGTTGTTGCCCTCCTTGGCACGCGAGAACTCGTCCTTGCGATTGACGATGTGCACCGCGTTTTGCTTGGCCAGCGCCACCGCGTTCTCGATGGCCGCGTCACCGGCGCCGACCACCACGATGACCTCGTCGCGGTATTCGTCCGGGTCATCAAGGGTGTACTGGATACCGGGCAGGTCCTCACCCGGAGCGCCCAGCTTGCGCGGATTGCCCTGCACGCCAATGCCGAGCACGACGGCGTCGGCGGTCACTCGCGTACCGTTGGCGCACTCCAGCGCGAACACCGAGTCGTCGCGCTGAATCGCTGCCACTTCCGACTCATATCGGATATTGACGCCGCGCTCGCGGGCGTCCTCTTCCCAAGCCTGCAGGATCGCCTCGCGCGTGCCGGCGTCGAAGCGCGCCGCGGCGCGCAAGGGCAGCACCGACGGCTCGGCCATCACGTGCTTGCCCTTCTGGTAGCGGAAGATCGTGTTGGAGAGGTGCGGCTTGGCCTCCAGCAGGATGTGCGAGTCGCCCATCTCGGCGGCACGGCAGGCAGCCGAGAACCCGCCGGGGCCGGAACCTACGACGGCAATGCGGTAATGCGTGCCATTCTCTGCCATGAGTAAGCGATCCCCCGACCGGCCCTCAGTCTATGTGGAAGCGGCTAGCGATGCACCAATTCGACTGTGTGCAGCCCTGGCGCGCAGATGCAAGTTGTGCGGAGACGCAGTAGATTGCGTTGCCTATCATGAGAGCGCATCTTTGGCGCAGATAACGAACCATGAACATGGGGCATCCCCGCGACAGGACCTTCGTTATGCGACTTTCCAAGCTACTGCCCGCCTTCACCCTGCTCGCGACGGTGTTAATGCCCGGCGCGGCAGCCGCCACGCCGGAGATGCCCTGGAACAGCAAGTACCAGCACGTCGGCGTCGCCACCTGCGCCGGCAGCAACTGCCACGGCGGTCAGCAGGCCTTCGATGACGCCTACGTGCTGCAGAACGAATACCTCACCTGGCAGCGCGAGGACGCACATTCGAACGCCTACAAGCTGCTACTGACGCCCGAGGCCGAGCGCATGGCGAAGAACCTGGGCATCGGCAAAGCCGAGGAAGCGCGCGAATGTCTGACCTGCCACAGCGACTACGTACCGGCCGAACGCCGCGGGCGGCGCTACTCGCTAAGAGAAGGTGTCGGCTGCGAGGCCTGCCACGGCGGCGCCGAGGAGTGGCTGGGGCCGCACGTGACCGACAACACCCACGCTGAGAACATCGCCGACGGCCTCTTCCCGCTGGCCGACCCGGTCAACCGCGGGCGCCTGTGTATCAACTGCCACATGGGCAGCACCGACAAGCCCATCGATCACCGCATGATGGGCGCCGGCCATCCACCACTGGACTTCGAGCTGGATACCTTCACCAATATCCAACCGCCGCATTTCCAGGTTGACGCCGACTACCGCGAGCGCAAGCCCTACGCCCCGGCCGCCAAGACCTGGGCCATCGGCCAACTCATCGCCGCCGAGCAATTCCTGAGCGGCCTGGACAGCGAGCGCTTCCGCGATCGCGGCATGTTCCCCGAGCTGGTCTTCTACGACTGCAACGCCTGCCATCACCCCATGCGGGAGCCGCGCTGGAATGCCGGTGCCGGCGGCCCACTCGGGCCGGGCGAGGTGCGCCTGGCCGACGCCTACCTGTTGATGTCCGGGCACGTCCTCGACGCGCTCGCGCCGAGCCTGGCCGAGGATTGGCGCGGCACGCTGAACGCCCTGCACCGTGCATCGCAGGACTCGGTCGGTGCCGTCCGCCAGCAGGCACGCGCGCTGAGCGCGCTCATCGACCGCGCTCTGCCGACGATTCGCGACGCTGAGATCGGCAGCAATCAGGCGCTGGCACTTATGGAAGCGCTGGCCCGCTCCGGTATCGAGCGCGACGCTGGCGACTACACCGCCGCCAAGCAGATCTTCTACGGCCTGGAGGCGCTTCTCGCCCACCTTCGGCAGACCGGCCGCAAGCCCGGCAAGGACGTGGGCTCTGCCATGGACCGCATCTTCAAGACCGTGGACGCGGAAAGCCGCTACGATCCCGTCGCCATGCGAGCCGGACTGCGACAGCTGCGGCAAGCGCTTTCCGGTATGCAAGCCGGCTGATCCCCGGTGCTAGGCTTGCGCGGCTTGTTCGGGGGCGGGAGACGCAATCGCATGAAGCTGGATATGGCCGGCGCGACGCACGAGGGTAGTGCGCGCGACCACAACGAAGACGCCATCGGCGTCGACAAGGAGCTGCCCGCCGCGGTGCTGGCGGACGGTATGGGGGGGCTGTCGCGCGGCGAAGTCGCCAGCGCGACGGTCGTGCGCAGCGTGCTCGAAGGCCTGCGCGCCGGCAAGAACGCTCGGGACGCTCTGCTCGCCGCTCACCGCAATATCCTGATGGACAGTCCGGACTCCGCCCACCGCATGGGCTCGACAGCCGTAGTGCTCACCATGCACGAGGGCAAGCTGCTGGCCTACTGGGTAGGTGACAGCCGCGCCTATCTGCTTCGCGGCGATAGCTTGCAGCTGATCTCGCGCGATCATTCCCTCGTCCAGGGTCTCATCGATGCCGGCGCGATTACCGAGCAGGAGGCCGAAAGCCACCCCAATCGCAACGTCGTCACGCGCGCCGTCGGCATCCAGGAAAGCGGACCGCCAGAGATCGACGAGATCACCGTCGACGCCCGCCCCGGAGACCGCCTGCTGATCTGCTCCGATGGGTTGCACGGCTATCTCGCGCAGGGCCGCATCGTGGCAATACTTCGCGAGCATCAGGACAACCAGCGGGCCGCCGACGCACTGGTCGCGGCGACGCTGGCAGAGACAGAGGCGGGAGACAACGTCAGCGTCATCTGCGTGACCGTCGCCTGATCCGGTGCTGGAGGAAGGCGAAAAGGTCGGGAAGTACACGATCGTCCGGTCGCTCGGATCGGGCGGCATGGCCGACGTCTACGAGGCGATCGACCCCAGCCTTGACCGGCGCATCGCGCTCAAGGTCCTGCCGCCGGAGCTCACGCGCAACAAACAGCTGATCCAGCGCTTCCAGAAGGAGGTCCGCGCCGCTGCCGCGCTCAACCACCACGGCATCGTTACCGTCTTCGAGGTCGGCGAGCACGAAGGCCTGCACTTCTATTCGATGCGCATGCTCACCGGCGGCGATCTGCGTGATCGCATCGAGGCCGGACTGAGCGTCATCGAGGCACTCGCCATCCTGCGCGAACTGGCCGACGCCTTCGCGCACGCCCACGCCGCCGGCTTCGTCCACCGCGACGTCAAGCCCGAGAACATCATCTTCGACGAGCAGGGCTACCCGGTGCTCACGGATTTCGGCATCGCCAAGGCCGTGGACTCCGGGACCCGCGTCACCGCTACCGGCGTCTCGGTGGGCACGCCGCGCTACATCAGCCCCGAGCAGGCGCGCGGCCGGCAAGTCGACGCCCGCGCCGACCTCTACAGCCTGGGTGTCATCCTCTACGAGATGCTCACCGGCAAGCCGCCCTACGACGGCGAGGAATCGCTGGCGGTCATCTTTCAACACGTCACCGAACCCATCCCGACGCTTCCGGAAGAGCATGCCGCGCTGCAGCCGCTGATCGACACCCTCATGGCCAAGGCGCCCGAGGACCGACCGGATTCCGCCGAAGTCCTGCTCAAGCTCATCGACGCGCATCTGCCCAACCGCGACTCGCAGGAATTTCGATCCGGCAGCGGCGCTACACAGACCAACCCGCTGGTCACTCGCATGATGACGCCGTCGGCACTGCGCACGACCGGCGGCCGGCGCAGCGCAGAGCCAGAGCCAGAGCCAGAGCCAGAGCCCGGCGAGGATCCCGAAGCCAAGCGGGCCGAGGCCGAGCAACGCGAGCGCGAGGAAGCGGAACGCGAAGAAGCCGAGCGCAAGAAGCGCGAGGCTGAGGAAGAAGAAGCCCGACACAAGGCCGAGGAAAAGCGAAAGCAGGAAGAGGCTGCGCGCGCCGAAAAAGAAGCCGAAGAGCAGCGCAAGCGGGAGGAGGCGAAACGCACCGAGGCCGAGCGCAAGCAACGCGAAGCCGAGGAGACGGAGGCACGCCGGCAGGCCGAGAAAGAGCGCAAGCGCGAGGAAGCCGAACGCGCCGAGGCCGAAGAGCAGCGCAAACGGGAAGAGGCGAAGCGCGCCGAAGCCGAGCGCAAGCAACGCGAAGCCGAAGAGGCAGAGGCACGCCAGCAAGCCGAGGAGAAGCGCAAGCGCGAAGAAGCCGAACGCCAGGAGCAGCAACGCCGCGAGCGCGAAGAGGCCGAGCGGCGTAAGGCCGAGGAAGCGCAGCGCAAACAGGAGGAACGCGAGAAAGCCGAGCAGAAGCGCCGCGAGGAGGCCGCGCGCGCGGAGGCCGAACGCAAACGCAAGGAGCAGGAGCGCAAGGAGGCCGCGGAGGCCCGCGCCGCCGCCAAACGGCAAGCCGCGGAAGAGGCTCGCAGGAAGAAGGAAGAGCGCAATCGCCAGCGCGAGGAACAGCGCGCCGCAGCGGCTCAACGCAAGGCAGCAGCCAAGGCGCAGCGCGCGGAGAATGTGGACCCGCAAGCCCAGCGCCGGCGCAGCGTGCTGATCGCCGCCGCAATGCTGCTGCTCGCAGTGGCAGCCGCGGCCTTCTGGCTGTGGCCGCAGTCAACGCCCTCGGAAGACCCCGAGCTCGTACCCACACCGGATGAGCCGGAGTCCGAGGCATTGCCGCTGGAAACCCTGCCCGTACCGGAAGAAGCTCCGCAGGACGCTGTTCCCGAGCGCGAGGAAGCGCCAGACGACGAGCCAGTGCCCGAAGCAGAACCGGAGCCAGAGCCGCGAGGCGAACGGGAGCCGGAACCGGAGCCGGAGCCGGAGCCGGAGCCGGAAGCAGACACGACCGAGCGCCAACAAAGCGACGCCGAAGCGCGCCGGCAGGCCGAAGAGGAAGCACAACGTCAGCGCGAAGCCGAAGAGCGGCGACGCGCCGAAGAGGAGGCCCGACGCCAGCGCGAAGCCGAGGAACGGCGCCGCGCTCAGGAAGAGGCAGAGCGCCGTCGCATGGAAGAGCTGCAGCGCGAGCGCGAGGCCGAGCGCCAGCGGCGACTCGAAGAACAGCGCGCCGCTGAGCAACGGGCCGCCGAGGAGGCCGCCCGTGCCGAGGAGGATGAGGAACCGGAAGCGCGCGACGATCGCAGTGACCGACTGCGCCGGATTCCGGGCTTCTAGGGGGGAAGGCCTGGCTGGAAGCCGCTCCCCGCGCGCCGGCAACCGTAGCGCGCTACTCGGTCACGTAGCGGACCGCTTCCCCACCTTCTTCGGGGCGCGCGCCGAGCCAGAAGCGGCCGCTGCCCACCAGCGCGAAGGGCTCGTTGCGCACATAGCTGAGCGTCTCGTCGCTCTCGCCCTGATGCGCCACGTAGGTGCCGTTGGTGCTCTCGTCGACGAGCACGAATTTCCCGCGCCGATACTCGATGCGCAGATGGTGACGTGAGGCGAAGGGCGCTTCCACGACGAGACCGCAATCCGGTTGGCGACCGAGCACGAAGGGCAGCTTCAGCGGTGTCAGCACGACATTCTTGTCGCCGTACTGCAGATCGAGCTTGAGGGCGCCGACGACATGATCCGCTGAGAGCACTTCCGTCTGCCCGCGGCTATCCCATACCAGCTGCGAGACCGTGACCGGCTCGCTAACTCCCTTCACCGGCGTGTGATCGAAGAGGCGCGCCGACTTGCGCAGCTTGTCCGGCAGGGCGCCGGCTGTCTCCTCGGTAGTCAGGATCTGGCCAGCCTTGGCCAGATCCGACAGCCGTGCGGCGATGTTGACGACATCACCGAAATAGTCCCCGTCGCGCTCGACGGCCTCGCCGAAGGCAAAGCCGATACGCAACTCAAGCAGCACGGGATCCGCCTCGACGGGGGGATGCCTTGCCTGTTGCTGCATCTCCGTCGCCGCTCTTGCCGCGTGGGCGGCATCCGGAAAGGAACACATGGCCGCATCGCCGATCGATTTCACACGCTTTCCTTGGTGCCGGGCCGCGGAATCCGCGGCCCGGTCCAGGGCTGCCGCTACCAATGCTTCAGCGCGCTCGTTGCCCACCTCGCGATACAGGCGGGTGCTGCCGACGATATCTACGAATAGAACTGCAATTAAGGCGCCAGACTTGGGCACGATCGACCACGCAATTCAGACACACCCCGCGTTCAGGAATAACGCAAAAGGACGCCTACCGGCCCATGGGGAAGAAATTGAACTGGTAGAAGAGGTGCGCGTAGGTTTCCGTGAGCTCGAGCTTTGTCCCGCCCTCGCGCACATCTCCGTTGAATCGTTGCACGCGCAGACCGAAGGTATGAGGAAGACCCGGCTTTGAAACCGCCGCCCGTCCGCTCAACCCGAAGAAATCGATGTCCTGGCTCACGCCTGGCAAGTCCAGCTCGGTAAAGTTCACGGCTGCCGAGGTGCTCATCTCCCAATCAGCGAAAACGGGAAAGGTCGGGAAGCCAACACCTACGAACGGGCCGGTCTCTCGATAAAAATCGTCATCAAGGAAGCCATCTCCCTGCCAGCCGAAGCGATAGCCGGCGGAAACGCTGAAGTCCCTGGGCAGGAAGGTGCCTACCGAGAGCAGAACATCTGTACGATCGAAATCCGCGGAATCGCCATCGCCATTCACCGTCTGATACTCGAGCCCGAGATCGAAGAAGATCGATTCCAAGGCCATGGTGTACCCCGTCAGAAGGCCAAAGGAAGGTTCGGTCGAGTCGGTAGATCCGGAACCTGAAGTGCCACTCAATTCAGCTTCCGCATCGTAGACACCCCCTAGAACCCCCACGCGCCCGATTCCCACCATCTGCGCGGATGCGCTGCTGGCAAACACCGCCCCGATTACCGCGAACGTCACTCTCTTCATCATTTCTTGATCCCCTGTTAGTCGACAACCGTTACAACCACCGCCCGCCGATGATCATGGCGAAACGGTACTCCATTTCGGGCACAGCTGACCACATAGCGCCGTGACCCAGCCGACAACGCTGGCGCCAGTGTCGCTGCCCGCCTCAATCCATCTTCAGCCCCACCGGCTTCGCAATGGCCACAAGACTAGAGCAGCACCTCCAGCCAGCATCGGAATGCACAGCAACATTCCCATGGTGAACCATTCGGTCCCGGCCAGATAGCCGATGTGCGCATCCGGCACGCGCACGAACTCCACTGCCCAGCGGAAGACACCGTAGAGGATCAGGAACAGCCCGGCCGTCCTGCCCGCAGGGCGCGGCTTGGCAGAGAACCACCAGAGGATGCCGAGCAGCACCGGGCCCTCGAGGATGGCCTCGTAGAGCATGCTGGGGTGGCGCGCCAGATCGTCGACGTGCGGGAAGACCATGCCCCAGGGCAGATCGGTGGGCGCGCCCCAGAGCTCGCCGTTGATGAAGTTGCCGATGCGTCCGGTCATCAGGCCGAAGGGCACGAGCACGCAGACGAAATCTCCGACCCGCGGCAGCGTGCTACCAATCGAGCGCGCAAAAAGCCACATCGCCACGATGACGCCGAGCAACCCGCCGTGGAAGGACATGCCGCCTTCCCAGACGCGCAGCAGCCGCAGCGGATCCCCGAGGAAGGCCTCGAAGTCGTAAAAGAGAATATAGCCGACGCGCCCGCCCGCAATGACGCCGAGTGCCACATAGAACAGCAGATCACCGATACGCTCGGCCGGCCACTGCCAGTGCGCGCGACGGCCCTGCAGCACGCCGAGATACCAGCAGCCGGCAAAGCCAAGCAGGTACATCAGCCCGTACCAGTGGATGGAGAGCGGGCCGATGGAGAAGGCGACGGGGTCGAATCCGGGGTGCGTCAGCATGGCGCGGAGTGTAGCAGCGCGCCTCTACGACCCCGTGACAGAGGCCCAAACGACAACGGCCGCCCGAAGGCGGCCGTCGACATCATGCGCAAGGCTGCGACTACTTGAGCTCGTAGCCGAACTCCTTCTTGAAGCGGGCGCGGAACTCATCCATCGTGAACTTGTGGTTCTGCGTGCCCGGGCGCTCGATCTTGATGGCGCCCATCAGGCCGGCGATGCGACCGGTGGTTTCCCAGTCCATGCCGTTGAGCAGCCCGTAAAGGATGCCGCCACGGTAGGCATCGCCACAGCCCGTCGGGTCGGCCAGCGACTCCGGCTTGGCGGTGGGCACTTCCAGCTTCTTGCCACCGGTGTAGATGGCCGAGCCTTCGCCACCAAGCGTGACGATCAGCGCCTCGACGCGATCGGCGATCTGCTCCAGCGTCATGCCGGTGCGGTCCGTGATGACCTGCGCCTCGTAGGAATTGACCGCAACATAGCTGGCCTGATCGATGAAGGTCTTCAGCGCATCGCCGTCAAACATCGGCAGGCCCTGACCAGGGTCGAAGATGAAGGGGATACCGGCCTCGGCGAACTGCTCGGCGTGCTGGATCATCGCGTCGCGGCCGTCCGGCGAGACGGTGCCGATGCTCACGCCCTTGGTCACGATCTTCTGCTCGTGCGCGGCATTCATCGCACCCGGGTGGAAGGCCGTGATCTGGTTATCGTCCATATCCGTGACGATGTAGGCCTGCGCCGTGTAGTAGTCCGGGTTGACCTTCACCAGCTCGCGCGACACACCCTGCTTGTCCATCCAGGCAGCGTAGTCATCGAAGTCCGAGCCGACGGTGCCCATCGGCTGACCTTCGCCGCCCAGCAGCTTAAGGTTGTAGGCGATGTTGCCGGCGCAGCCGCCGAACTCGCGGCGCATCTCGGGCACCAGGAAGGCGACGTTCAGGATGTGCACCTGGTCGGGCAGGATCTCGTTCTTGAACTGGCCAGGGAAAACCATGATCGAGTCGTAGGCAAATGACCCGGTAATGAGTGCAGACATTGGTACTCCTTATGCAGAAAAACTTTGGAACCGCAGGTTTCTCAGATTCACGAAGATTTATCTTGATCTTTTAAAGACTTAGTCATCCGCGCCATCTGCGTAATCTGCGGTTGGAAACGATCAAGCCGCAGCGCCCTCACCGAAGTCGAAGCGCACGTCGAGCTGACGCGCGGCCTTGGTCTCGTCGAGACGGCGCACCGGCAGATTCCAGGGCGCGGCCTTGACGTGCTCGATGTCCTGCTTGGCCTCCTCCCAGATCGCGACCATGGCCTCGACGAAGGCGTCGAGGGTCTCGCGGTCCTCCGTCTCGGTGGGCTCGATGAGCAGGCACTCGGGCACGAGCAGCGGAAAGTAGACCGTGGGCGCGTGGAAGCCATAGTCGAGCAGGCGCTTGGCGACATCGGCCGCGGTCAGCGTCAGCTCCTGCTTCTGGCGCTTGAGCGTGACGATGAACTCGTGGCTGGCGCGACGGCCGTCGAATGCGATGTCGAAGCCGGCCTCGCGCAGTCGCGCCATCAGGTAGTTGGCATTCAGCGTGGCGAACTCGGCAACGCGCTCCATGCCCTCGCGACCCAGCAGGCGGGCGTAGACGTAGGCGCGCAGCAGCACACCGGTGTTGCCCATGAAGGTGGACAGCCGGCCGATGGAATGCGGCAGGTCCTTCTCGTCGAGCCAGCGATAGCCGCCGTCGTCGTCGCGGCCGATGACGGGCATCGGCATGAAGGGCGCCAGCCGCTCCGATACACCCACCGCACCGGCACCGGGACCGCCGCCGCCGTGCGGCGTGCTGAAGGTCTTGTGCAGATTCATGTGGATGACGTCGAAACCCATGTCGCCGGGCCGCGTCTTGCCGAGAATGGCGTTGAGGTTGGCGCCGTCGTAATAGAGCAGGCCGCCGGCCTCGTGCACGAGATCCGCGATCTCCTTGATGCGGCGCTCGAAGACACCGACCGTCGACGGGTTGGTCAGCATGATCCCGGCCGTTTGCGGCCCGACGGCCTCCTGCAGCGCCTCGAAATCGACGTCGCCGTCGGCCTTGGTCGGCACCTCGCGCACCGTGAAGCCGAGCATGGTCGCCGTCGCCGGATTGGTGCCGTGGGCGGCATCCGGCACGATGATCTCGGTACGTCCCTCGTCGCCGCGCGAGCGGTGGTAGGCGCGGATCATCGCCACGCCCGTGAACTCGCCCTGGGCGCCGGCCATCGGCGTCAGCGACACGGCATGCATGCCGGTGACGTGACGCAGCATGTCCTGCAGCTCGTAGAGGCAGGCCATCACGCCCTGGCCGCGACTCACCGGCGCCAGCGGATGCCGGATCAGGAACTCCGGCAGCATCGCCAGCGTATTGCAGGCACGCGGGTTGTATTTCATCGTGCAGCTACCCAAGGGGTAGAAGTGCGTATCGATGGAGAAGTTGAGCTGCGACAGGCGCGTGTAGTGACGCACCGTCTGCAACTCGCCCGTCTCGGGCAGGCGCGGCGGCGTCTTGCGCGCCAGCGAAGCCGGCAGCCCGGGGCCATCCACTGCAGCGGGCCACTGTGCGGTTGCGCCGCGGCCGGCACGGGTATTCTCGAATATCAGCTTTTCGGTCATGCGATTTCTCCGGATAGGGGCGCGCTTCAGGCCGCCTTCGCCCGCTTCAGCACGTCGCTGAGCGTGTCGCGATAGCGCGCGATGTCGGCGGCGCTGCGCGTCTCGGTGGCGCAGACCAGCAGGGCATTGCCCAGCTCGGGGTAGAACTCGGAAATATCGAGGCCGCCGATGATGTCCTGCTCGGCCAGTCGCTCCAGTACCGGGCCCACCGGCCGGTCGAGTTGCAGCACGGCCTCGTGGAAGTTGGCACCGGCAAAGACGCGACTGACACCGGACAGTCCCGTCAGGGCCTCGACCAGCTGCGCGGTGTTGGCCATCGAGGCCTTCGCCACGCGCGCCAGGCCCTCAGGGCCGAGCAGCGACATGTAGATGGTCGCCGCGGTCACCAGCAGGCCCTGGTTGGTGCAGATATTGGAAGTCGCCTTGGAACGGCGGATGTGCTGCTCGCGCGCCTGCAGCGTCAGCGTGTAGCCGGGCTTGCCGTCCATGTCGACCGTGCGGCCGACGATGCGGCCCGGCATCTGCCGGGCGTGCTGCTTGCGGCAGCAGAGGATGCCGAAATACGGACCGCCGGAGGACAGCGGCGCACCCAGCGGCTGGCCCTCGCCGACGACGATGTCGGCGCCCTTGGCGCCCCACTCCGACGGCGGGCGATGAATCGCCAGCAGCGTCGGGTTGACCACGGCGATGACCAGCGCGCCCTGGGCGTGCGCCCAATCGGTGAGCGCATCGACATCCTCCAGCCCGCCGAAGAAGTTCGGCTGGCTGATGACCACGGCCGTGGGCGCCTCGACGCCGGCGGCCTCGGCGGACGCGACCGGCGTCAGTCCGCTGTCGTGGTCGAAATCCATCTCGTGCAGCGTCAGGCCCTGCGCGTGGGTCAGGTTGTGCGCCACCTGCCGGTAGTAGGGGTGCAGCGCACGCGGCAACAGCACGCGGCCGGTGGCGTTGCGGCCGGAGCAGCGCACGGCCATGAGCATCGCCTCGGCCAGCGAGGAAGCACCGTCGTACATGGAGGCGTTGGAGATCTCCATGCCCGTGAGCTCGCACATCATCGTCTGGAACTCGTAGAGCAGCTGCAGCGTGCCCTGCGAGGCCTCGGCCTGGTACGGCGTGTAGGCCGAATAGAACTCGCCGCGGGTGGTGATCTCCCAGACGGCGGCCGGGATGTGGTGCTCGTAGGCGCCGGCGCCGATGAAGTTCAGCGCCGAGCCGTCGGCAGCCGCGCGCTCGTGCATGACGCGCGTGATCTCCATCTCCGGCGCGCTGGAGGGAATCGCCTCCAGCTTGCCGCAGCGCAGATGCGACGGAATCTCGTCGAAGAGCGCCTCGGTGGAGTCGGCGCCGATGACGCCGAGCATTTCCTTGATGTCTTTTTCAGTATGGGGCACGAAGGGCATGGGGGCCTCCGGTCAATCGAATGGAACCGGGCTTACGGGCCCGGCAAAGCGCCGCCGGACTATCCGGCTTCGGCGCTGTAGGCGTCGGCGTCGAGCAGCTGCTCGGCCTGGGCGGTATCGCCCTCGAGCCGGAACAGCCAGCCTTCGCCGTAGGGATCGTCGTTGAGCGTCTCGGGCGCATCGGCAAGCTTCTCGTTGACGGCCACGACCTTGCCGGCGACCGGCGCGTAGACGTCCGAGGCGGCCTTGACCGACTCCACCACCGCACAGGCATCGCCCACTTTCAGCTCGCGGTCGACGTCCGGCACCTCGACGAAGACGAGGTCGCCGAGCTCGGCCTGGGCGTGGTCGGTGATGCCGACGGTCATCGTGCCGTCGGACTCGACGCGGACCCACTCGTGGGATTTGGTATAGCGCAGATCAGCGGGGATATTGCTCATGACGGACTCCGGAAAAGGCGCGAAGCGGATGGAAGGGAAAAAAGGATTAGACGCGAACCTGGCCGTTGCGCACGAAGGGCGGCTTGACCACCCGCACGGGCAGCCAGCGGCCGCGGATGCAGATCTCGGCGGCCTCGCCCTCGGCGTGCGACTGCACGCGCGCCAATGCGATGGAACAGCCCATGGTCGGCGCGTGGCTGCCCGAGGTGGTTTCGCCGTCAGCGCCGTTCGGGAAGCGCACCGGCATGTGACCGCGCATGACGCCGCGGCCTTCCAGCACGAGACCGACCATGCGGCGGTCCGGCTGCGCATTCTCCAGCGCCGCACGGCCGATGAAATCGCGGTCGGCCGGCTCCAGCGCCACGGTCCAGGACAGACCGGCCTCGGCCGGGAAGGTGTCCTCGCTCATGTCCTGGCCGTAGAGATTCATGCCGGCCTCCAGCCGCAGCGTGTCGCGCGCGCCCAGCCCGCAGGGCTCGGCGCCGGCGTCGACGGCGGCGCGCCAGAAGTCCTGGGCCTGCTCGACGGGCAACACGATTTCGAAGCCGTCTTCGCCGGTGTAGCCAGTACGGCCGATGAAGACATCGCCAGCTTCGGTGCAGCGGAAGGGCTTGAGCGCCAGCGCGGCCTCGGCCGCGGCGCCATCCACCAGCTTGGGCAGAATCTCGGCAGCCTTGGGGCCCTGCAACGCGACGATGGTGCGGTCCTCGCGCAGGTGGATGCGGCAGTCGCCGAAGCGCTGCTCGCCCATCCAGTCGAGATCGGCCATGGCCGTGGCTGCGTTGAGAACAGCGCGGTAGCTGCCTTCAGCCACACGATAGATGATCAGGTCGTCCTTGACGCCACCGCGCTCGTCGAGCATGCAGGAGTACAGCGCGCGGCCGTCCTCCAGCTTGGCGACGTCGTTGGCCAGCAGGTAGCGCAGGAAGGCCTCGGCGTCCTTGCCTTCGATGTCCACGGCGCGCATGTGACCGACGTCGAAGATACCGGCAGCCTTGCGCACGGCGTGGTGTTCCTCGACCTGCGAGCGGTACTGCACAGGCATTTCCCATCCGCCGAAATCGATGAGGCGCGCGCCGGCCTCGGCGTGGAGCGGATGCAATACGGTTTTCTTGAGCTGGGTCATGGGCAACCGGGTCTGACGTGAATGAAGAAGGCTTGTGGCCGATTCTTAGCACGCCCCTCTGTCCGGTTACCTGAGAGTTTGGGCGCCCTGCCTTACTTATGGCCGGGCCCTTCCCCTTCGGTGGGCGCCTGATGCGCCGCTCTCCAGAGTGAATTGCGACCTCCTGCGAGGTCATTCCGCACTCCCTGATACCTGAGCGATTGCGGGCAGCTTGCGCCTTCGGTGGCCGACGCGCAGGTCGGCTCTCTCGCGCGGAATTGTCAATTCAGAGACCTAGGTTAGCGCAATTCGCCGCGGATTTCGACCTCCAGAGCCGTCCGGCCTCGACAACGCCGTATCCGCGGAGCCGCTAGAGTGGTGTCGAAACCAACGGAAGACGGCCCATGCAGGCGCATTGCAACGGTATTTCCCTTCACTACGAGACTTTCGGCGACCCGCGGCACCCGCCGGTGCTGCTCATCATGGGCCTGGGTGCGCAGATGATCCTGTGGCCGGAGGCCTTCTGCCGCGACCTCGCCGCGCGCGGGCACCATGTCATTCACTTCGACAATCGCGACTGCGGGCTGTCCCAACGCATGACGCACCTGCCGGTGCCGAAGATTCCAGCTGCCTGGGTCAAGGGCCGCCTCGGCCTGCCGCAGAAACCTGCCTATGGCCTCAACGACATGGCGCGCGACGCCGTCGGGCTGCTCGATGCCCTCGACATCAAGCGCGCCCACATCGTCGGCGCCTCCATGGGCGGCATGATCGCGCAGATCCTCGCCGCAAGGCACGCCGAGCGGGTGGCCAGCGCCACCCTGATCATGACCAGCAGCGGCCATCCGCGCCTGCCCGGCCCGGACTGGAAGCTGCAGCTGCGCATGACACGCGGCCCCAGCGACCGCTCGCGCGAAGGGCGCATCCGCTACGGCATGGCCACCTGGCGCGCCATCGGCAGCCCCGGTTATCCGGCGAGCGAGGAAGAGCTGCGCGCCAAGGTGGAGACCAGTTTCGACCGCGGCTTCTATCCGGCGGGGATGATGCGGCAGCTGCACGCCATCCTCGCCTCGGGCAGCCGCACGCGGCTGATCGCCCGCATCAGCCAGCCCGTAGCCGTCGTCCACGGCGAGGCCGATCCGCTGGTGCCGGTAGCCGCCGCCCACGACCTGGCCAAGCGTCTGCCGCAGGCCAGCCTGCATCTCTTTCCCGGCATGGGGCACGACTTCCCTGCGCCCCTGCTTGCGCCCATGGCGCAGATCGTCGCCGACACAGCGGCGCGAAGCGAGGAGGCGTCGACAGCGGCTGCATAGCGCCGGCGCGTGCGCAGCGGGCGCACTAAGCTACAGCCGTGAATACGACTGAGCAGCATCCCGACATCCACCGCCTGCACGTCTTCTTCGACGGCGGCTGCCCGACCTGCGCGCGCGAGATCGCGCACTATCGGCGCGTGGCATCCGGCGAGACCATCCACTGGGTGAATGCCGACGCCGACGATGCCACGCTGGCGCGTTTCGGTGTCGGCCGTAACGCCGCCATGCGCCAGCTCCACGCAGTCGACGAGGCCGGCACCTGGCACATCGGCGTTCCGGCCTTTCTGGCCATCTGGAAGCGCATCCCGCGCTACCGCTGGGCCGCCATGCTGGTGCGCGCGCTGCGACTGACCCGCCCAATGCAGTGGCTCTACGCGCGCTGGGCGCAACGCCGTTTCACCCGGCTCTGCCGCGCCGGCCGCTGCAGCACCGGCGAAAGCGCCTAAGGCCGAGCCTCAGCCGGCCAGCGGCGCCGGCACCATCGATGTGGCCCCGCCCAGCGCGCGCTCGACGAGCAGGCGCCGCAGGGGGCGGATGCGATTGACCATGGCCATGCCGGCGTCCCGCAACTCGGCGAACTCCGGACCAGTGCGATTGAACAGGCGATGCAATCCATCGGTGACGGCGATCATGTCGGCGGTCGCCGCGCGCCGGCGCCGGCTGTAGGCAGCCAGCGCGCGCGACAGCTGCAGCGGGTGCTCGGCCAGCGCCGCGACCAGCGCCTCGGCGTCGGCCAGGCCCAGATTGAGCCCCTGCCCGGCCAGCGGATGCACGACATGCGCAGCGTCGCCGACCAGCGCCAGGCGCTCGCCGCAGTAACGTTCGGCCTGAAGGGCCTGAAGCGGGAAGGCCGCGCGCCGGCTCTCCACCGTGATCGCGCCCAGCGCCTCCTGCGTGGCCTCCGTCAGCGCCGCGCCGAAGGCGTCGGGGTCCATCCCCATCAGCGTCTCGGCGCGCGCGCCGTCGGCAGACCAGACGATGGAGGCGCGCTGCGCGTCCAGCGGCAGCAAGGCCAGCACCCCGTCGGACAGGAAGCGCTGCCAGGCCGTTGCCTGCATGCCGGCCGCGACCTGCACATTGGCGACGATGCCCTGCTGCTCGTAGCCCCAGCTCGTGATGTCGATGCCGGCACCCTCGCGCAGGCGCGACGCGGCACCGTCGGCGGCCACGACCAGATCGGCCGTCAGCAGATCGCCGTCGGCGCAGTCGATCTCGACGCCGTGATCGCCCAGGGTCACACCACTGGCGCTCACCGGCAGCACGCGCAAGGCGGACTCGGCCCGTTGCCGCAGCGTCGCGGCCAGGGCGCCGTGGCCGACGATGCGGCCAAGGGCATCGCTGCCCGGCGGCGCATCGGCCAGGCTGAAGTGCAGGCCGTCGCGGATCGCGGAGCCCCAGACACGCATGTCGGTGTAGGGACAGCCCTCGGCGGCGATGCCCAGCCCGTCGAGCGCCTTCAGCGAGGCCGGCGACAGGGCGTAGTAGCGGATCTCTTCTTCGCCCGGATCGGCGACCGGCTCCGGTCCGGCAAGCAGGCTGACGCGATGGCCGGCTCCGGTCAGGCGCAGCGCGCAGGCCGTGCCGGCGACGCCGCCGCCCACCACGCAGATGCTGAGCCCGCGACTCATGACGCCGCCCGCAGCCGCGCCAAAGCCGGCAGGCCCAGGTTCTGCAGCATGACCTCGCGGTGTGCCGCGGGCAGAACCCCCAGCCCGGTCAGCCCCAGATGCCGCAGACCGGCGAGACCGGGCCAGCGATTCGAGAATATGCGCACCAGCCGGTCGGTGAATGCGATGGTGGCTTCGCGGTCCTCGGCGCGCAGCTCGGCGTAGCGCGACAGCGCGCTCTCGCCGCCCGGGTCACTGGCGCTGGCAGCCACCGCAGCGGCCGCCGCACAGTCACGCAGGCCCAGGTTGAAGCCCTGCGCAGCCACCGGATGCAGCGTCTGCGCGGCGTTGCCGGCCAGCAGCAGGCGCGGCGCGGTGATGCGCGTGGCCACCACCCGCCGCAGCGGCCAGCGCATGCGTCGGCCGGGATTCGAGAAGCTTCCCAGGCGCGAGCCGAAGGCCTTCTGCACGGCCGCGCAGAAGGCCTCATCCTTCAGCGTTGCAGTGACAGTCGTATCGCCGTGCGCCTGCGTCCAGACCAGCGTGCAGCGCCGCTCGCCGCGCGGCAGCACCGCCAGCGGTCCGCCGGGCAGAAAGCGCTCCCAGGCACAGCCGCCATGATCGCGCTGCACATCGACAGTGGACACCAGCGCGGTCTGGCCGTAGTCGAAGGCCTCGGTCGGGATTCCGGCGGCCGCACGCAGCGGAGAGTCGGTGCCATCGCAGGCCACCACCAGCCGCGCGCGCAGCGAACTTCCATCGTCGAGTTGCAGCGATGCGGCATCGTCTTCTGCCTGCATCGCGGCCACCGCAGCACCGTGGCGCAGCTCGGCGTCGGTGGCCTTGAGGGCGTCGAGCAGCGCGGCGTGCACGGCGCGCAGCGGCGTGTTGTAGCCCAGCGCCTCCAGCCCGGCATCGGCCGCGGAAAAACGCGCGCTGCCCAACCGGCCGGCCTCGTTGACGAGGGTGCTGCGAATGGGGGCGGCTTCGCCTTCGATATGTGACCAGACGCCGAGATCTTTGAGGATGACGACGCTGGCCGCGTTCAGGCCGATGCAGCGCTCGTCCGGCGCCGGCTCGGCCGGCGCGACGGGCACCGGCTCGATCATCACCGTCGATAGACCGGCCCGCGACATCGCCAGCGCCGCCGAGGCGCCGACCAGTCCGCCGCCGACGACGGCGACGTCGCAGTCGACCGCGCTCATTCGCGCACCGCGGCCATCAACGCCTCGATGGCCGAGCGGCTGCCGGGCAGATCGTCGGTGAGCACCTCTGGTTCATCTTCGGTGACCAGCACATTGTCCTCGATGCGCACGCCGATGCCGCGCCAGCGCGCGTCCACGCCGTCGTCGTCCGGCTGCACGTAGAGCCCCGGCTCGACCGTGGTGACCATGCCCGGCGCGAAGGCGCGCGACTCACCGTCGACCCGATAGCGCCCGACGTCGTGCACATCCAGCCCCAGCCAGTGGCCGGTGCCGTGCGGGAAGAAGCGACGCTGGGCGCCCTGCTCGATGAGGCCGTCGATCTCGCCGGACAGCCAGCCGAGATCGACCATGCCCTGCACCAGCACACGCGTGGCGGCCTCGTGCATGGCGGCCACCGGCTCACCGGCGCGCACCTTGGCGATAGCTTCCTGCTGCGCGGCATAGACGATGTCGTGCACCGACGCCTGCTCGGCGGAGAAACTGCCGCTGACCGGGAAGGTGCGCGTGATGTCCGCGGTATAGCCGCGGTATTCGCCGCCGGCGTCGATGAGCACCAGCTGGCCGTCGTCGATGCGATCTCTGTTCGATACGTAGTGCAACACGCAGGCATTGGCGCCACCGGCAACGATGCTGCCGTAACCCGGCTCCATGTCGTGCCGGCCGAATACGGCGTGGATTTCGGCGGCGAGCTGCCACTCGAAGACGCCCGGCACGGCCGCGCGCATCGCCGCGGCATGCGCCAGCGCCGAGACGCGTGCGGCATAGCGCATGTGTGCAAGCTCGGCCTCGGACTTGTGCAGGCGCAGCTCGTGCAGGCTGGTGTCGAGACCGAGGAAAGCCTCCGGGGCCGGCGGCCCGCGCCGTGACATCTCGCGCATGCGCTGCACGCAGGCGGTGACCTCGGCGTCCAGCTCGGGCCGGTCGCCCAGCTGCATGTGGACATTGCGGCGGCCCGCGAGCAGTTTGGGAAGCCGCTCCTCGAAGTCGTCCAGGCAGTGCGCCTCGTCGGCGCCGAAATGCGCGCAGGCGCCGTCGGTACCGAAACGCCGACCTTCCCAGATCTCGCGCTCGGGGTCGCGGTCGCGCACGAAGAGCGCCAGCTCGCCTTCGCTGCGGCCAGGCGCGAACACGGCGATGGCGTCGGGCTCGGGAAAGCCGGTCAGCCAGAGGAAGTCGCTGTCCTGCCGAAAGGGAAAGTGCACGTCGCGGTTGCGCTGCTGCTCGCGATTGGCAGGGAGAATGACGACACCCTCTTCGCCCACGCGCTCGGCGAGCGCACGCCGGCGCGCAGCGAAATCCTCGGCGGTCAGCTCGGGCGGCGCCTGGAAATGGCTCATGGGGGCATTCATGGCTAGTGCATGCGCGGGCCGGCGTTGGCGGGCGCATTCCGGCATTCGAGATGAATGAGCTGCACGACCACGCGCAGATACTCGACGAGCTCGGCGTAGGCGCCCTCCTCGGTCTCGAGGTCGTCGCCGCCTTCGATGGTGGCGCGCGTGAACTGCGTGATGTCGCTGATTGCCTCGCGCACTTCGTCGGAGGCCTTGTCGAGATCGAGCGAGCCGCTGCGCGCGATGCCGAAGAGGAAGCCGTCGCACCACATCGCCAGCGCGCGCGTACGCTGCTCCAGGCTGTGCCCCTCGTCGTCGGGCAGCAGCAAGGTCAGGCCGGCACCACCCTCGGCGAGTTCCGCAGCCACCGTCTCGCGCAGATCGTGCAGCGTCTTGCTGGCCTCGGGCAGCGCGTCGGCTTCCGCCGCCTCGCGCTCCTCGTCGAGGATCGTCAGCGGATCGATCTCCTTGGCGGGACGGGTGCACAGCACCCCGCAGAGCGCGCCGTGATACTGCGCGGGCTCGGCAGCCAGACCGGCGCCCCGCAGGGCCCGGGCCAGCGCTTCCATGGACAGCGTTTCGGACATCAGCCTGCGCCTTTCGCGACAATCCCTGATTATAGGGGCCACCTGCCCGTCGCGTCCGTCACCATGTCCAAGATCCCCGCGCTGCCCGAGCTGCTGCAACGGCTCGTCGCCGCGCCCTCGGTCTCCAGCGAGCATCCCGCCCACGACATGGGGAATCTCTCCGTCGTGCATCTGCTCGCCGAGTGGCTGGAGGCTCTCGGCTTCGCCGTCGAAATCCTGCCCCTGCCGGGGCGAACGGACAAGGCGAATCTGATCGCCACGCTCGGTCGCGGTCCGGGCGGGCTGGTGCTCGCCGGCCATACCGATACCGTACCCTTCGACGCGCAGGGCTGGGCCAGCGAGCCCTTCGACCTCGCCGAACGCGACGGCGCCTACTACGGGCTCGGCATCTGCGACATGAAGGGCTTCATCGGCATGGCCGTGGAGGCCGCCGCGGCCTTCGCTGAGCAGGATCTGGCGCAACCGCTGATCCTGCTCGCCACCGCCGACGAAGAATCCGGCATGGACGGCGCGCGCGCATTGGTCGCCGCCGGCAAGCCCAAGGCACGCCACGCCGTCATCGGCGAGCCCACCGGCCTGCGCCCGGTGCGGCTGCACAAGGGCATTCTCATGGACTCGTTGCACATCCACGGCCACGCCGGACATTCCTCGCGCCCGGATCTGGGCGCCAACGCGATCCGCGGCATGCATCAGGTGCTGGGCGCGCTGGTCGCGCACGACGCCGGCTTCGCGCACCGCTGCGGCGGCCACGGCTTCGCCATCGATCATCCGACGATGAATCTGGGTTGCATCGAGGGCGGCGACTCGGCCAACCGCATCCCGGCGCACTGCCGGCTGGATGTCGATCTGCGCTTCGGTCCCGGCGAGGATATGCAGGCGCTGCGCACAGCCATGCGCGAGGCCGCGGCGGCCGGCCTGAGCGAGGTCGGCTGCCGCTTCGAGGCACAGACGCTGTTCGACGGCATCCCCGCCTTCGAGACCGCGGCCGAGGCCGCCATCGTGCGCGCCTGCGAACAGCTCACCGGCCACAGCGCCGAGGCGGTGGACTTCGCCACCGAAGGCCCCTTCCTGAACCGGCTCGGCATGGACACGGTCATCCTCGGCCCCGGCGACATCACGGTGGCGCATCAGCCCGACGAGCATCTGCCGCTGGATCGCATCAAGCCAACGCAGAAACTGCTGCGCGAGCTGATTGCGCGCTTCTGCCTGGAAAGCGGATAAACCGCAGATTTCGCAGATTGGCGCAGATTGTTTCGATTGAAGGCGATGTCGCGTAGCGACGAGCCAGTCCGATCCGTGCCCTTTGAGGGGTAATTCGCGACCGACTTGCCAGTGGCAAGTCGCAGCGCGAATTACGGCTGGGCCATGGAAGGCCCAGCCTGGGTCACTTTGATGAGGCCCGGAAGACCGAATCTAGTGACCGCGGCGATCTTCGCGCGACGCATGGGCCGCGGTTGCCCGCCGTCCATGGCGCTACCTCTTCGCTATAACCACGCCCCGGCCCGGACATCCCTGTCCGGGCGCTCCCAGCGCTGCGAAGTGCCACTGGCACTTCGGTCGCTGCTCGCCCCCGAGCACGTCGCCCGACTCGGGAACCTGCCGCGGCGCAGCCGCGGCAGGCCACCCGGCGGGCACCATGGCTTTGGGTACTTTGGCCGAAACCAAAGTACCCCGCGCCGATCGCGCGGCACTGTTCGATAGCGCCAATGTTATGAGGCGCGGAACTCGCGAGCAGAACGGGGCCAATAGGGGTCCGCAGGATGGTGCGTCGCTTCGCGACATCGCTGCGAACCAGCAAACAATCTGCGCCAATCTGCGAAATCTGCGGTTCAAATACACGCCGCAGCACAGCGCCAAAGCCATCACCCAGCCAATCGCAAGGCTAGAATGCCGCGATGACCACCGAGGCCTCACCGCAAAGCTTTGTCAGCGCGCTGCGCGCAGCCGCGCCGTATGTGCATGCGCACCACGGCCGCGTCTTCGTGCTGTGCTTCGGCGGCGAAGCCGTATCGGCAGCGGATTTCGACGCGCTGATCTACGACATCGCGCTGCTGCACAGCCTGGGCGTGCAGCTGGTGCTGGTGCATGGCGCGCGCCCGCAGATCAGCGCCGAGATCGCGCGCAGCGGGCTGGAGGCGCGCTTTCACGGCAATCTGCGCATCACCGATCGGCCGACGCTGGATTGCGTGACGCGGGCCGTGGGCGCGCTGCGCAGCGACATCGAGGCACGGCTGTCGACCAGCCTGGCGAGCACGCCCATGGGCGGCGCGCGCCTGCGCACGGCCGGCGGCAACTGGGTGACGGCGCGGCCGGTGGGCGTGCGCGACGGCGTCGACCTGGAGCATACCGGCGAAGTGCGGCGCGTCGACGCCGCCACCATGCGCGAGGCACTGGCCGCGCGGCAGATCGTGCTGCTGTCGCCGCTCGGTTATTCGCCGTCGGGCGAGATCTTCAATCTGCGCGCCGAGGATGTCGCCACGGCCGCTGCCACCGCGCTGCGTGCCGACAAGCTGGTTTTCGTCACGCCCGGCGAGCCCAGGGCCTGGCCACTGGCCGAGATCGCCGGCGACGCCGGCCAGATTCCGGCCAGCGAAGCGCGCGCGCTGCTGAACGACAGCGGCGAGCGACTGGCCGCGCTGGATGCCGACTACATCCGCAGTGCGGTCACCGCCTGTACGGCCGGTGTGGCGCGCGTGCATCTCATCGGCCACGCCGAGGACGGGGCGGTGCTGCGCGAGCTCTACACACGCGACGGCGCCGGACTCTTCGTGCACGCCGACGATGCCTACGAGACGACGCGCGCGGCGACCATCGACGATATCGGCGGCATCCTGGCGCTGATCGCGCCGCTGGAAACCGACGGCAAGCTGGTGCCGCGCTCGCGCGAGCAGCTGGAGCTGGAGATCGAGCATTTCGCCGTCACCAAGCGCGACGGCCTGGTCATCGCCTGCGCGGCACTGCTGCCGCTGGGCGACGGCAGCGCCGCCGAGCTGGCCTGCGTGGCCGTGCACGCGGAGTATCGCGGCGGCGGCCGCGCGGCCGCGCTGCTTGCCCACCTCGAGACGCGTGCACGGCGTCAGGGCATCGCGAGCATTTTCGCGCTGACCACCGCCGCGCCGCACTGGTTCATCGAGCACGGCTTCGCCAAGACCGCGCCCGACGCACTGCCGGTGGCGCGGCGCGAGCTCTACAACTACCAGCGCAACTCACTCGTTCTGCAGAAGACCATCCCCGCATGAGCACCGATAGCGACGATCTGGTGCGCCGCTCGCTGGCGCACGTCTGGCACCCCTGCACGCAGATGAAGGATCACGAGTGGCTGCCGCTCGTGCCCGTCGAGCGCGCCGAGGGCGCCTGGCTCTACGGGCCGAACGGCGAGCGCTATCTCGACGCCGTCAGCTCCTGGTGGACGAATATCTTCGGGCATCGCCACCCGCACATCGTCGAGCGCCTGAAGACCCAGCTCGACACCCTCGACCACGCCATGCTGGCCGGCTTCACGCACCCGCCGGTGGTCGAGCTCTCCGAGCGGCTGGCCGCCATCACGCCGGGCGGATTGTCGCGCTGCATGTACGCGGACAACGGCTCCAGCGCCATCGAGGTGGCGCTGAAGATGTCGCACCACTACTGGGTGAACAGCGGCCAGCCGCAGCGCACGCGTTTCATCGCGCTCTCGGGCAGCTACCACGGCGAGACCATGGGCGCACTGGCCGTGAGCAGCACCGGGCTCTACCGCGACGCCTACAAGGCGCTGCTCATGGAACCCATTGTCGTGCAGGCCCCCGACTGCGGCGTCATGGATCCGGGCACGCGTGCGCCCGGCGTGTCCTGGGAGGATCACGCGCGCCGCACCTTCAAGGAGATGGAGGCCGCGCTGGAGGCGCACGCGCACGAAACCGCAGCGGTCATCGTCGAACCCATGCTGCAGTGCGCCGGCGGCATGCGCATGTGGCCGCCGATCTATCTCAAGCTGCTGCGCGAGGCCTGCGATCGCCATGGCGTGCATCTCATCGCCGACGAGATCGCCACCGGCTTCTGCCGCACCGGCAAGCTCTTCGCCTGCGAATGGGCGGACATCGAGCCGGACTTCCTCTGCCTTTCGAAGGGACTGACCGGCGGCACACTGCCGCTGGCCGTGTGCATGACCAACGAGCAGGTCTACCGGGCCTTCTACGACGACTACAGCAGCGGCAAGGCCTTCCTTCACTCGCACAGCTATACCGGCAACCCGCTGACCTGCACGGCGGCGCTGGCCACCCTCGACATCCTGGAGGAGCGCGACTGGCCGGCGCATGTGCGCAAGCTGGGCCAGCACCTCTGGAACCAGGTGTCCGAGCTGACGCGGCACCCGCATGTCGCCGACGTCCGCCAGCAGGGCTTCGTCCTGGCCATCGACCTGGCCGCAGACGGCCCCGGGCGCGTGCCCTACCCGGCCGGCGAGCGGCGCGGGCTGCGCGTCTACCAGCACGGGCTGTCGCAGGGCGCGCTGCTGCGGCCGCTGGGCAACACGGTGTACTTCATGCCGCCCTACTGCGTCACCGAGGAAGAGATCGACTGGATGGCCGGCGTCGCCATCGAGGGCATTCAGCGCGCCACTGCGGGTTGAGCCGGAGCACTGTCGCGCGCGGCGTCGCCGACCTCGCTGACGGCCAGCGTCACCATCTTCAGCATGGCCGCATGCAGCGGCGTCTTGTCGAGATAGCGGATCACCCCCGGCAGCGCCAGATAACTGCTACCGATACCGATGAAAGCATCGAGGTCCGCCGAGAAACGACTGGCGGCGCCGCGCACGGCGTTGCTGTGCACGACCCGGCCGCTGGCCACATCCAGCACGCGCAGATCCATCGTCAGCGAGGAGCTGCCGCGGCGCAGCCAGATGATGGTGAAGCTGTCGTTGCCCACCGGGATCGGCACCGGTAGCGCACCGCCACCCGCCGGCTCGAAGCTGCTGATGGCCGCGACCAAGACCAGGTCGGCGCCTTCCAGCGAATTCTCCAGGCTGACCGTCTCACCCTGCTCGGCGCGCATGATGCGCTCGCGCGCCAACTCATCCAGCTCGTCGCGCTCGAGCAAAGTGAAGGCCTCGGTGTTGAGCAGCCCCGTCACCAGCAGATCGCGCGCGCCGGCGAGGAAATCCTCAGCGCTGGCGTTGTGGTCGCCAGTGGCCAGCCCGGCCTCCAGCGCCGAGAACTGGCCGGTGCGGGTGTTGTCGCGCAGCGGCGCCACCACGAGGCGCGGCCGTGCCTCCGCCGGCAGTTCGCGCAGCGTGGCAATGGCCTCGCGGCCGCTCTGCGTCAGCTCGATCTTCTGCGTGGCGCAGCCTGCCGGTAGTACAAGGGCGAGCAGCAGGAGCAGACGCGCCGCGGGGCTAGACCTTGGTCTCGACAATGTGTCGCACGGCCGCATCGATCGCGTTACGCAGCGCCGTTTCCATGGGCGTCTTGCTGTAGGTGCCCAACCCGATCGGCAGCTGACCGCGCGCGAAGAAGATGCCGACCTGATTCGAGCGCGAGGTCGCCTCAACCGTGGTGGCATTGACGACGCGGCCGGTCTCGACGTCGATGATGCGCAGATTCATCGTGATACAGGCCTTGCCGGTGCCGCCGAAGAGCAGCGAGAAGCCGGAGCAGTCGGGCTCGAAGGCGACCACCGCGCCGCGGATGAGCAGCTCGGCGCCCTCGAACTGGCCGACCTCGGCCGCCGTATCGGCGCGGAACTCGGCGCCCGACTGCAGCGCCTGCTCCTCGCGCACCTCGTCGAGCCGCGCGCGCTCGAGCACGATGAAACGCCCGCTGTTGAAGAGCGCGTCGGTCAGGAAATCCGACAGCGCCAGGCCGACGTCGGGGCCGGCGCGCATGTCGAAGCGGCTGACCGCGATGCGGCGCTGCTCGCCTTCGATCGGCTGCTGCTGCGCCTGCGAGATCGTCGGGGCCGTGCCCGAGGAACTGACCACCTGCGCCGAGGAACCCGCACAGCCGGCGAGCAGCGCCACGAGCAGGGAAACCGCCAGAAGATGCATCCGCTTGACCATGATCCTTCGCTCCATCGTGCGCTCGGCGCCCCAGCTTGGACGCTCTCTACTAATACGTACTTTGACTGAATCATGGATGAAGGCGCGCAGCCTGCATAGACTGCGCGCATGCCACGCATCTATATCTCGACAGAGCTGACCGCGAACGCGCGCCTCCGTATCGAGGGCGACGCCTTCAATCACACCGTGCGCGTCCTGCGCTTGCGTTCCGGCGACGCGCTCACCGTCTTCAACGGCGACGGGCACGAGTACCCCGCGCATATTGAAGTGATCGAGCGCCAACATGCCCTGCTCGCGCTGAGCGCACCCGAGCAGCCTGAGGTGGAATCACCGCTGGCCACGACGCTGCTGCAGGCTGTGAGCAAGGGCGAACGCATGGACTGGGCGCTGCAGAAGGCCACCGAACTGGGCGTGACGCGCATCCGGCCGATCATCACCGCGCGCTGCAACGTCAAGCTAGACACCAAGCGCTGGCAGAAGAAGATGGCGCACTGGCAGGGCGTCATCACGAGCGCCTGCGAGCAATCCGGCCGCCTTCGTCTGCCCGAGTTGCTGCCAGTGGCCGAGTTGCAGGCGGCGCTGGCTGAAGTCGGCCCAGGCCTGCGTCTGACACTGGATTTCGGCGGCGGCGCCGCCCTACCGCGACAGGCGCCAGAGGACGGCGTCACGCTGCTGGTCGGCCCCGAGGGGGGGCTGAGCGAGGAGGAGATCGCCAGCGCCCGCGCCGCCGGCTTTCACGGCTGGCGCATCGGCCCGCGCGTGCTGCGCACTGAGACGGCGCCGGTGGCAGCCCTGGCGTTGCTGCAGCAACGTTACGGCGACCTCGGCGGCACTCAGTAACGCTCCAGTTCGCGCCAGAGGAACTCGGCCGCGGCGGCAAGCGCGCTGCTGACGGTCAGATAGGTCGTGGTGTGACCGCGCCCCTTCATGCGATAGAGTTCGGCGCGCACACCGAATTGATCCAGCTCGGCCAGCATCGCCTCGGCGCCGGCGATGGGCCAACGGCCGTCGCGGTCGCCGTGGAAGAAGAAGAAGGGCGGCGCCTCGGCATGCGCGACGAAGACCGGCGACGCCTTTCGCAGCGTCTTCTCGGAGGTATCGGGCAGCAATCGGCGTACCTCCGGCCGGTCACCAGCCGGCAGCAGATTCAACGCCGCGCCACCAGCCACCACCGCGCGCACGGGCGGCAGCGAGGCGTCGCGCGGCAGATCCGGCAACGGCCGGCGCGCGCTTTGCGCTAGGCCGAGCATGGCACCGAGATGCCCGCCGGACTCGAAGCCGAGCACAGCCAGCCGCTCGGTATCCAGCCGATGTGCGGAGGCATTGCTGCGTATCCAGCGCAGCGCAGCGTGAAGATCCTGCAGCTGCTCTGACAGCCCGATGCCATCACCCGCGCCGCGGTGCTGAATGGCCATCACTGCCAGGCCGCGCTGCGCCAGATACTCGGCGAGAAAGCGCATGTCCTTGGGATGACCGCCTTCCCAGTCTCCACCGGGAACAGCGAGCACGGTGGGATAGGGCCCCAGGGTGATGGGCGTGTAGAGGTCAGCGTGCAATGGCTGGGCGCCGTCGGCGCCCTCGCGGAAGACCACGCCCTGCTCGACGCGGAAGCGCGTCTCCGGAAGCGGCGTACGCTCAGCGGGCGCGTTGACGTGCTGGGCGCAGCCCGCGAGCAACGCACCGGCGAGCAGGAGGACAAGCGTTTGAGGTCGCATCAAGGAGCTAGGCAGAAATGGGCAGCGCATAGTCGGCCACGATGCCCAGCAAGACAAGCAGCCCGAACCAGTGGCTTGCGAGAAATGCCTGCAGACAGCGCCCCGGATCGCGCTGATGGATCATCCACTGGTGGCGCAGCGCCACAACCATCGCCGCACCCAGGCCGGCCCAGTAGGCGATACCGAGGCCGGCACGCAGCCCGACGGCGACGAGCAACCCCAGCAGCAGCAAGCGCAACAGCGCGGTGATCAGGCGGTCGGCGCGACCGAAGAGAATAGCGCTGGAGCGCACGCCGATCTGCAGATCCTCCTCGCGATCGGCCATGGCGTAGTAGGTGTCGTAGATCAGCGCCCAGACGATGGTGGCTGCCGTGAGCAGCGCGCACAGCGTCCAGTCCACAGCGCCGGGCACGGCGGTCTGCGCCATCGGCACGCCGAAGGCGAAGGCCACGCCCAGATGCGCTTGCGGCAGATGGTGAAAGCGCTTGGCGAAGGGATAGCTCGCCGCCACCAGCACCGCCGGCACGGCCAGCAGCACCGTCGGCAGGTTGGTCTGCAGCACCAGCAGGAAGGCAGCCAGGCAGAGAACCGCGAAGAGCGCCAACGCCTCGCTTACGCTGACGCGACCGGCCGCCAGAGGGCGTGTGGCCGTGCGCGCCACATGGGGATCGATACGCCGATCGGCGAAATCATTGATGACGCAGCCCGCGGAGCGCATGAGCACCGTGCCGGCCGCGAAGATGAGCAGGATGTCGAGCGGCGGCACGCCCTCCGCCGCTGTCCACAACGACCAGCCCACTGGCCACATAAGCAGCCAGATGCCCACCGGCTTGTGCAAGCGTGTGAGCTCGATGTAGGCGCGCAGCTTGTCCACTTCCCCTCCCTTGTCAGACCTGCCCGTAGCGTTGCACGTCGCCGACCCAGCGCGCCACGAGGCGCGTCACCGTGTCGGAAGCGTCCGGGGCGTCGAGTAGCTTCTCGGCAAGCTCGGCCATGGCCGGCAGCTCATCGGCGTCGCGGATGGGGTCGGCGATCTTGAGCCCGACCACGCCGGTCTGACGGCGGCCCAGGAGTTCACCGGGACCGCGCAGCGCCAGATCCTTCTCCGCTATGACGAAGCCGGAATGCGTACGCCGCATGACGTCCAGACGCTCGGAGGCCGCCTCGCCCAGTGGCGGCTGATACATCAGCAGGCACTGGCTCTCGGCGTGGCCGCGACCGACACGGCCGCGCAGCTGATGCAGCTGCGACAGACCCAGCCGCTCGGCATTCTCGATGACCATGATCGAGGCATTGGGCACGTCGACGCCCACCTCGATGACGGTTGTGGCCACCAGCACATCAATGGCGCCTTCCTTGAATTCGCGCATGACCTGCTGCTTGTCGGCCGCCGACAACCGGCCGTGCGCCAGCCCGACGCGGGCGCCCGGCAGCGCAGCTTCCAGCAACTCGGCCGTCTCGCCGGCAGCCTGCGCAGCGAGCTGCTCGGATTCCTCGATCAGCGTACACACCCAGTAGGCTTGACGGCCCGCAGCCACAGCCTCACGCAGCCGGGCGATGACTTCCTCGCGCCGCGTATTGGCCACCGCGGCCGTGACCACCGGCGTGCGCCCGGGCGGCAACTCGTCGATGACCGAGACATCCAGATCGGCATAGGCGGTCTGCGCCAGCGTGCGCGGAATGGGGGTAGCCGTCATGACGAGCTGATGCGGGCGATGGCCTTCCGGCCCCTTGTCGCGCAATGCCAGACGCTGGCGCACACCGAAGCGGTGCTGCTCGTCGACCACCACCAGCCCGAGCTTGGCGAAACGCGTGTCCTCCTGGAAGACGGCGTGCGTACCCACCGCAACGTCGACGGCACCTTCGACGATGGCATCGCGACGCGCCGTGCGTTCGGCCTTCTTCAGGCGGCCGGTGAGCAGCGTCACGCGCAGGCCGAGCGGCGCCAGCCATTCTTCGAGAGTGCGCGCGTGCTGCTCGGCGAGCAACTCCGTGGGCGCCATCAGCGCTGCCTGCCAGCCACCGCGCACGGCCGCCAGCATGGCGGCGGCGGCAACCACGGTCTTGCCCGAGCCTACATCGCCCTGCACCAGCCGCAGCATGGGGGATTCCTGCGCCATGTCGGCACCGATCTCATCGATGACGCGCTGCTGCGCACCGGTCATGGCGAAGCCAAGCTGGCCGCCCAACTCGGCGCGTGCGGCCGTCATTTCCGCAAGCTTTGGGGCGGCGTCAGCGCGCACACGGCGCCGCACCATGCGCAGGCTGATTTGATGCGCCAGCAATTCCTCTCGAATCAGCCGCTGCTGAGCAGGGTGCGTGCCCGCCTCCAGTGCCGCGGCCGTGTCGGCATCTGGCGGCTGATGCAGCAGCCGCAACGCAGCCAGTGTCGTCGGCCCGTCCAGGCCCGGCACGTCTACGGCCAGTACCGGATCGGTCGCCGCCGCTTCAAGCGCCGCCGCCACCAGCCCACGCAGACGCGATTGCGTGACCCCGGCGCTCAGCGGATAGACGGGCAGGATGCCGCCTTCGGGGCGCACCGCAGCCAGCTCCGGGAAGAGCCGGTACTCAGGATGCACCATCTCCCAGCCGCCCGGTCCCATGCGCGCCGTTCCCCAGACGCGCAGCCCGGCCTCGGGCCGGAAGCCCTGGCCCTGCGCATTGCGGAAATGGAAGAAACGCAGCAACAGCGGGGCGCCATCCGCATCGGCGCAGAAGACGCGCAGCTGCCGCCGGGGCGCACTGCGCTGGTCTACCTCCAGCACGCGCAGCGCCAGCTGCGCGGGCACGTTGTGGCGCAGCGTCGCCACGCGCTGGCAGCGGCTGCGGTCCTCGTAGCGCAGCGGCAAGTGCAGTAGCAGGTCGATGACCCGCTCGATGCCCAACCCCGCCAGCTTGGCGGCCAGGGCATCCCCGACGCCGCGTAGCGCCGAGGCCGGCTGCTCCAGCGTCGGGGCGGCCACCGGCAGCGGCTTCAGTCCTCGAGGACGAGAACGCCCTCGGCCTCGAAGCGCGCGCCCTTGGGCAGCGCCGCCACACCGATGGCCGCGCGCGCCGGAAAGGGCTCGTCGAAGATCTCGGCCATGATCTCGTTGACGGTCCCGAAGTCGCCGAGGTCGGTGAGATAGAGATTGAGCTTGGCGATCTGCGCGGCGCTGCCGCCGGCGGCATCGACCACGGCGAGCAGGTTGGCGAAGACGCGCCGGATCTCGTGCTCGATACTGGCGTTGTCCAGCGTCATCGTCGCCGGGTCGAGCGGGATCTGGCCCGAGAGATAGACCGTCGAACCTACGCGCACCGCCTGCGAATAGGGGCCGATCGCCTGCGGGGCATTGTCGGTGTGGATGACCTTGCGCGCGGCCATGGCTGCTCCCTGCATGAATGAAGGCCGCGAATATAGCGCGGCCGTGGCTTCAGAGCCGATGCGCGCGCGCCACCACCGCGAGCCGGCGAATGCGGCGCAGAATACGCGCCAGATGCGTGCGATTGCGCGCGCTGATCACGAAGCGGATATCCGCCGATTCGTCATCGTGCCGCTCCTTCATCTCGACATTCTCGATGCTGGACTCGGCGTGGGCGATCTCGGCGGCAATAGCCGCCAGCGCGCCGCGCTCGTTGAGCGCCTTGACGCGAAGCTCCGCGGAGAAATGGCCCTCGACCTCCTCCGACCATGCCAGCGGAATCCAGTCCTGCGGCGCACTGCGGATTCCACTCGCGGACTGCTTGCAGACCGCGCGGTGGATGATCAAGCCGCGACCGGCGCTAACGTGACCGCGGATTTCGTCGCCCGGTAGTGGATGACAGCACTTGCCGTAGTCGAGCACCAGACCCTCGGTGCCCTCCACGGCCAGCGCCGGGCCGTCGCCTGCGGTGCGGCCGGATTCCGACTCGGGCAGGAAGTGCCGCGCCACCAGCGGCGCCAGCCGCCGGCCCAGGCCGATATCGGCGTAGAGCGCTTCCAGATCGTCGAGCTTGTAGAGCGCCAACACGCGCTCGACGGCCTCGCCACGCAGCGAACTGGTGGACAGATCGAGACCGCGCAGCGCGCGCTCGAGCAGTCGGCGGCCGAGGCGGATGGCCTCGTCCTCGCGCAGATTGCGCAGGTAGTGGCGAATCGAGGAGCGCGCCTTGGCGGTCTTGACGAAGTTCAGCCAGGCGGCATTGGGCTGGGCGTGGCGAGCGGTGATGATCTCCACCGTCTGGCCATTCTGCAGCGTCGCCGACAACGGCTCGAGTTGACCGTCGATGCGCGCCGCCACGCAGCGGTCGCCGAGTTCGGAATGCACGGCATAGGCGAAATCCACCGCCGTCGCGCCTCTGGGCATGCGCAGGATGGTGCCCTTGGGCGTGAAGACGTAGACCTCGTCCGGGAAGAGGTCGATCTTGACCGTCTCGAAGAAATCCACCGCCGCGGCCGAGTCCTGCAGCTCGAAGAGCGAGGACAGCCACTCGCGAGCGCGTGCTTCGGGCGCCGCGTGCTGCGTTCCGCTGGCGCCAAGCTTGTACTGCCAATGCGCGGCGATGCCGCTCTCGGCGATGTGGTGCATCTCGCGCGTGCGGATCTGCACCTCGATCTTGCGTCCGTTCGGCCCCATGCAGGTGGTATGCAGGCTCTGGTAGCCGTTGGTCTTGGGGTTGGCGATGTAGTCGTTGAACAACTCCGAAATCGGGCGATAGATGTGATGCACCATGCCCAGCGCGCGATAGCACTCATCAACCTTGGAGACGACGATGCGGAAGCCCAGCACATCCATCACCGCCGGCAGACGCAGCTTCTTGCGCCGCATCTTTTCGTAGATGCTGTAGAGATTCTTCTGACGCCCGACCACCGTGGCACCGATACCCTCCTCACGCAGCGCGCGCGACAGGCGCGACTCGATCTCGGTAATGGTCTTGCGCGCGTTGCCGATCTGCTGACGCACCGCGCGCTCAATGGCGCGGTAGCGCTGCGGATAGAGATTGGCGAAGGCCAGATCCTCCAGCTCGACACGTAGGAAGTGAATGCCCAGCCGATGCGCCATCGGCGCATAGACCTCCAGCGTTTCCTTGGCCTTGGCGCGGCGCTTGGAGGGCTCCATCACGCCCAGGGTGCGCATGTTGTGCAGGCGGTCAGCCAGTTTGATGAGGATCACGCGCAGATCCTTGGTCATAGCCAGCAGCAGCTTGCGCACCGACTCGGCCTGCGCCTGCGCACGCGACACGCCCTCGGCGCGGTCGAATTTGGAAACGCCGTCGACCAGCGCAGCGACGTCGTCACCGAAGTCGGTGGCAATCTCCTCTCTGGTGATCGCCGTGTCCTCGATCACGTCGTGCAGGATCGCCGCAATGATCGTGACGTGATCGAGCCGCATCTCGGCGAGAATGCGGGCCACCGCCAACGGGTGGTAGATGTAGGGTTCGCCGCTGGTGCGCGTCTGCCCCGAATGCAGCTGCTGACCGAGCGCGTGCGCGCGGCGCACCTCGTCGATCTGCTCGTTGGTGAGATAGGCCTCCAGCACGCGCGCCAGCGCGTCGATGCCGAAGGTGCGCGCAACGCGCTGCGCGCGCAGCGCGTTGCCGATGCGACCGATTACGGGGAGCTGCTGGCGGGTCATGGGCCCAGTATAGGGGCCGCAGAGGCAGGCACGATAACAGCGCCGCGGTCAGCGCGGCGCGTCGGGATTGAATGCGCGGCGCGCCATATCACGCCACGCCGGCCGAATCAGATGTCGAGGGCGTCCAGCGGGTCCAGCGCCTCAAGCTCGACCTTCGGCGCGGAAACGGCGGGCAGATCCTGCTCCTCAAGCACGGCGTCATCGACGTGGCCCTCGGCAATCTCGCGCAGAGCGACAACGGTGGACTTGTCGTTGCCCCAGGTGAGATGCGCCTCGGCGCCGCGCGTAAGCTGGCGCGCGCGCTTGGCGGCGACCAGGGTCAGATCGAACTGGTTATGGATCTGCTCGCGGCAGTCTTCAACGGTGACACGTGCCATGTTTAGCTTCCTCGACGGGGACCGCGCAGTCTAACTGCCACCGCCGTCGTTGGCCAGCAATTCGGCGATGCGCGCGCCTTCGCCGCGCCGCATGATGGCATTGCGGCAGCGCGCGGCGCGCACGATTGCGGCGAAGTCCGCGCGCGCGACCTCCAGATCGTCGTTGATCAACAGGTAGTCGTACTCGTCGCAGTGCGCCATCTCGTCCGCGGCCTGCGCCATGCGCCGGGCGATCACCTCGTCGCTGTCCTGGGCGCGCTCGCGCAGCCGTTGCTCCAGCGCCTGCCGCGACGGCGGCAGGATGAAGATGCCGACAGCTTCCGGCATGGCCAACCGGACCTGGCGCGCGCCCTGCCAGTCGATGTCCAGGATGACGTCGCGGCCAGCGTCCAGCTCCGCCTGCGTGGCGGCCCGACCGGTGCCGTAGCGCCGGCCGAACACCTCGGCATGCTCCAGGAACTCGTGCGCTTCGACCATCTCCTGGAAGCGAGATTCGCTGACGAAGTGATAGTGCACACCGTCGACTTCGCCGGGCCGCGGGTCGCGCGTGGTATAGGACACGGACAGCGACGCCGGCCGGTCGCTGTCGCGTGCAGCCTCAACGTAGGCGCGCGTCAGCGTGCTCTTGCCGCCACCGCTTGGTGCCGAGACGATGAGCAGAACGCCGAGCTTGCTACTCAATGTTCTGAACCTGCTCGCGCATCTGCTCGATGATCACCTTCATCTCCACGGCGCCGCGGGTCAGCTCCGCATCCTGGGATTTCGAGGACAGCGTGTTGGCCTCGCGGTTGAGTTCCTGCATGAGGAAATCCAGGCGCCGGCCGGTAGCTTCTTCGCGCGCAAGGGTGGCGCGCACTTCCTCTATATGGCCGGCCAGGCGCACCATTTCCTCGTCGACATCGGCGCGCTGGGCGACCAGCGCCAACTCCTGCTCGAGCCGACCTTGATCGGCCTCCACACCCAGATCGCGACAGCGCTCGCGCAGCTTGTCGAGCCAGCCCTCGCGCACCTGCGGCAGGCGTTCGCGCACCACGCCGACCTGATTCTCGAGGGCGTCGCAGCGCTCCACCAGCACCTGCGCGAGGCGCTCGCCCTCACGGGCACGGGCGGCGCGCAGATCAGCCAGCGCGGCGTCGAAGGCCTGCGTGGCGGCTTCGTGCAATGCGCTCAGATCCTGACGCTGCTCGCGCACGACGCCCGGAAACTGCAGCACCTGTAGTGGATCGGGCGTCTCCAGCGCACCCCAGGCACGCTCGACATGATCGATCGCCGCCTTCAATTGATTCAGTCGCGCCTCGTCCACCTCAAAGGCACTGGCAGCGCCGTCGGCGAGATAGCGCATCTGCGCCTCGACCTTGCCGCGCGCCAAATCGCGACCAGCGCGCTGGCGCAGTTCCCCTTCCAGCGCGCGGAATTCCTCCGGCATCCGAAAGCCAATGTCGAGATAGCGATGATTGACGGAGCGAATTTCCCAACGGATGGAACCGCCGGGCGCTTCGGCCTCGCCCTGGGCGAAACCCGTCATGCTCAAGGTCATGGCGTGCCGGTTCAGGAAATAGGGACCGCATTGTAGCGGCCGCCAGCACGCGGACCGGGGCGCGAGCTCAGAAGGCGCCCCGGTCCTTTTCGCCGGCTAGGACTTCTTACGCGCCGCCTTGACGCGCTTGCTAACCTTCTCGGCCGTCTTGCGAGCCGTGGTCAGCGCGCTATCCGCCGCCGACTTCAGAGACTTGCTACGGCTGCCACCGACCTTCTTGCTAACCGCCTTCTTGGCCGCGGCGACTTTCTTGCTCGCGGTCTTGGCGGCCACATTGGCCTTCTTGCGGACAGCAGTCGATGCCTTCTTGGTGGCCGACTTCTTGGCAGCACTCTTCTTGGCGGCTGCCTTCTTGGCGGCCGTCTTCTTCGTCGCGCTCTTCTTGACGGCGGACTTCTTGGCTGCCGTCTTCTTCACTGCTGACTTCTTGGCTGCCGTCTTCTTCGCAGCGCTCTTCTTGGCCGATGCCTTCTTGGCCGCTGTCTTCTTCGATGCACTCTTGCTAACTGCCATCGTGGCTCGCTCCTTGATTCGCACCTGCTAACGTGCGGCCATTACAGCCGCTCCCTGGACAGACGCTGCTTGACAAAGCCCCGTAAGCATGAACTGCAGCGTTGATCCCGACTCTGACGCATGACGAAGACAAAAGCAAACAAGCGCAGCATGAGAATCCTCGCCGTATTGCTGCTCAGCATGGTAAGCGGCAGCGCATGCAGCGAGCTGCGGCAGGACACCGCCATTGATTGGAAGCTGATCGCAAGTCACGAACACGACCCCGGCCATTTCACCCAAGGACTGCAACTAAAGGATGGCCGCTGGCTGGAATCCTCGGGCGGATACGGCCGTTCCTTCGTCGTACTGGAAGCCGAAGATGAGACAGTCGCCCGACTCGAGCTACCGGCTTCGGAGTTCGCCGAAGGCGCGAGCTTCGCTCCCGGCGGCATATGGCTGCTGACTTGGCGCACCGGTATTGCGCGCTTACTCGACGAGGAGCTGCGGCTGCTACGCACAGCCCGCTACAGCAGCGAGGGCTGGGGTCTGAGCTTCGACGGCGAGCGGCTGATCATGAGCGACGGCACCCATCGTCTGCAGCATCGCGATGCGGAAAGTTTCGAGCTGCTGGCCACCGTCGTCGTCACAGACGGCGAGCGCCCACTGCGGCGACTCAACGAACTGGAGTTCGCCCACGGTCTGCTGTGGGCGAATATCTTTGGTGCCGAACGCGTCGCAGCGATCAATCCCTATACCGGAGACCTCTGCGGCTGGCTGCATCTCGACGTGCTGGCCGAGGACTTCCAGCGGCCACCGACTTGGGACGCCACCAACAACGTGCTCAACGGCATTGCCGTCGACTCCGAAAGCGGCCACCTGCATGTCACCGGCAAGCGCTGGCCGCGACGCTATGAGATCGCCGTCGCATTGGGCGACAGCCACCGCGATTGCGCTGCGCGGCGGCCCTGAAGCGCCGGTAATGGAAATAAGTATTACTGATCATACTTCGCTTGCTTGCGCATAAGCTACGGTGATACAAGAGTTCGCACAGTTCACGCGACGCGCCCTGCGCAGGATATACGGTAATGGAATTTACCCACGAGCATGACAGCCTCTACCAGACCACCCTCAAGTTCGTCCAGGATGAAATCAACCCGAATGTTCCGCAGTGGGAGGCCGATGGGATCTGGCCGGCACACGAGATTCTCAAGCGAATGGGTGATCTCGGTCTGCTCGGCATCAACAAGCCGGAAGCCGACGGCGGCCTGGGTCTGGATTACTCCTACGAGCTGCGCTTCGCCGAAGCACTAGGCAACTGCACCAGCGGCAGCGTACCCATGGCCATCGGCGTCGTCACCGACATGGCCACACCGGCCTTGTCACGCTTCGGCTCGGCCGAATTGCGCGAGGAATATCTGGCGCCGGTGATTGCCGGCGATCAGGTCTGCTCCATCGCCGTCTCCGAAGCCGGCGCCGGCTCGGATGTGGCGTCCGTCAAGACCACGGCCCGCCGCGACGGCGACGACTACGTCATCAACGGCTCGAAGATGTGGATCACCAACGGCACGCAGGCGGACTGGGCCTGCACGCTGGTCAACACCTCCGAGGGCAAGCCACACCAGAACAAGTCGCTGATCATCGTGCCGCTGGACGCCAAGGGCGTGCAGCGCGACACCAAGCTCGACAAGCTCGGCATGCGCGCTTCCGACACCGCCATGATCTTCTTCGACGATGTGCGCGTGCCAGCACGCAATCTGGTGGGTCAGGAAGGCATGGGCTTCATGTACCAGATGATGCAGTTCCAGGAGGAACGTCTCTTCGGCGCGGCCTCGATGATCGAGGGCATGGAGCACCTGATCCAGGAAACCATCGAGTACACACGCAACCGTAAGGCCTTCGACATGAGTGTGCTGGACAACCAGTACGTGCACTTCCGCCTGGCCGAGATGCAGACCGAGATCGAAGCACTGCGCGCGATGGTCTACCGCACCACCGAACTCTATGTTACCGGCAAGGCCGGCATGGAAGAGCTCGGCAAGCTGGCGTCGATGTGCAAGCTCAAGGCCGGGCGCATTGCGCGCGAGGTCAGCGACGGCTGCCTGCAGTTCTGGGGCGGTCAGGGTTTCATGTGGGAGTCCGAGGTCGCGCGCGCCTACCGCGACTCACGCCTGATCTCCATCGGCGGCGGCGCCGACGAGATCATGCTCGGCATCATCTGCAAGATCATGGGCACCCTGCCCAAGAAGAAGAAGAAGCCGTCGGCCGACACCGAGGCCACGCAAGCCGGCGCAGCCTGAAGCTACGCGGCACCCACGCTCCGCACCGGGCGGGGACGATCAGACGAGGTTCATGCGGCATTCGCTAGACTGCCGGCAGCCACTCAACTGCCGGTTAGTCATCCCATGCGCAAGTTCCTCAAGATCGCCGCCATCCTCGTCGCGGTCGTGCTGCTAGTGGTCTCGGCGGCGCTCGCCACCGCCGTCGCGCTATTCGACCCCAACGACTATCGCGAGCAGATCGGGACTGCCGTAGAGCAACAGACCGGACGCAGCTTCAGCATCGACGGCGACCTGTCGCTCCGCGTCTTTCCGTGGCTGGCGGTGGGCGCCGAGGGCGTGACACTGGGTAATGCGGAAGGCTTCGGCGAGGAACCCTTCGCGCAAATAGGCAGCGTGGCCGCCGGCATCAAGCTGCTGCCGCTGCTGCTGCGGCGCGAAGTCGTGCTCGACGAAATCAGTCTGGAAGGACTGCGCGTCAATCTCGCGGTTGACGCGCAGGGCCGCAACAACTGGGCCGACCTGGCTGCGTCCGCAACGGAGGAGACAGCCCCCGAGACCGACGAACCGATTACCGAGAACGAGGACGGATTCGCCATAAGCAGTCTGGAGGTATCCGGGATACGCATCAGCGACGCGGCGCTCAGCTACACAGATGCCGCTGCCGGCGTGACGCATCGCATCAAGGGTGTGTCACTTTCCACCGGCCGCATCCGTCCCGGCGAACCCTTCAACCTGAGCTTCGGCGCAAGCTATAGCGGCGGCGAGCCGACCACAACTGCGGAGATGACGCTGTCGGGCGTAATCGATGCCGATATCGAGCAGCAAGTCTACGAGTTGCGCCAGCTGGCTCTGGATATCATCGCATCCGGTGAGGCCGTACCAGGGGGCAAACAGAACCTGGCGATTACCGGCAAGGCCTCGTTCAACGCCGCCGACGGCTTCTTCAGCCTGAGCGACGGCCGAATGCAGACGGCGGGAATCACCGCGGACTTCAACGCCGAGGGCAAGGGTCTCAACGGTGATGCACCGAGCTTCTCGGGCACTGCCGGCACTCGCGAGTTCTCGCCGCGGGCGGTGCTCTCTGCGCTGGCTATCGAAGCGCCTGCCACGCGCGACAATGATGTTCTGAAAGCGGCGAAACTGGATCTGCGCTTCAAGGCCGACTCGAGCAGTGTCTCCGTTCCCGAGCTGACCATCCGCCTCGATGACACTCAGATCAAGGGCGAGGCTTCGTTGCAGGATCTCACGACCCAGCGCATCAACTTCAGCATCGGGGTCGACGCCATCAATATCGACCGCTATCTACCACCCGACGCGCAGGTATCCGAGCAGGCAGGCAAGGATGGCGAAGAGGGTAGCGGTGACATCAACGACATCGCCGTTCCCACCGAAATGCTGGAGGCAATCAACGCCAAGGGACGCATCCGCATCGGCGAACTCATTGCACAGGGCATGACCATGCGCGATGTCGTGCTGGAAGTCGACGCACCCAAGGGTAGCGCCAAGACACAGCGGCTGACGGCAAAGCTCTACGGCGGCAACATCGACCTGAGCAATACCATCACGCCCGGGCAGACACCGCGCTACAGCACGCGCTTCAAGGTCGCCTCGGTCGCCGGCGGCGACCTGCTCGCCGATTTCCTTGGCCGTGACCTCGCCGAAGGTCTCGCCAATGCTGAGGTAGACCTGAGCAGCCGGGGCAAGACGGTCGGCGATATTCGCAAGGCTTTGAACGGCACACTGTCTGTGTCGCTAAGCGACGGTGCCGTCAAGGGCTTCGACATCGCACAGACGCTGCGTAACGCACGCCGACGCCTGCGTGGCGAGGCAGCCGTGGAGAGCGACGGCAAGCCCAAGACAGATTTCGCTTCGCTCGTCGCCAGCGCGAAGATCACCGACGGCCTGTTGGAGATCACCAAACTGGACGGTCGCAACCCGCTGTTCCGCCTGCTCGGCGACGGCACCGTCAATCTGGTCGGTGAGGAACTGGACGTGCTGGCGCGCCCCAGCATCGTGAAGAGTCTGGAGGGCCAGGCGGGCGCCGAGCTGTCCGAGCTTGCCGGCATCGAGATTCCGATTCGCGTCAGCGGCAGCTGGGCCGACCCGAAGATCCGTCTCGACCTGCGCAAGGCGCTGGAACAGCAGGCCGCGAGCAAACTGCGCGAGGCCGCCGGAGAACGCGGCGACGAATTGCGCGAGAAGGTGCGCAAGGAAGAGGGGCGCCTGCAGGAGAAGATCGACAAGGAGATCGGCGAGAAGGCCGGTGACGCGCTGCGCAGCCTCTTCGGCCGCGAGCGCGACAAACCAGCCGACAAGAAGCAAGGCGATACCGAGGGCGACCAGAAGACAGCACCCGACGCCGACGTTCCAAAGGACGGCAATGCAGACGATGAAGCCGGTGGGACCGGTAGCTGAGGCCGCCTTCGCCGACCGCCTGCTGAGCTGGTTCGACCAGCACGGCCGGCACGATCTGCCCTGGCAGCACCCGCGCAGCCCGTGGCGTGTCTGGGTTTCGGAGATCATGCTGCAGCAGACCCAGGTCGCCACGGTCATCGGCTACTTCGATCGCTTCATGGCTCGCTTTCCCACCCCCGCCGCAATGGCCGAAGCCTCCGTCGACGACGTGCTGGCGCTGTGGTCCGGGCTGGGCTACTACTCGCGGGCACGCAATCTGCACGCCGCTGCGCAGCGCGTCGCCGCCGAGCACGGCGGCGAAGTGCCGGCCGATTTCGACGCGCTGGTCGCGCTGCCCGGCATCGGTGCCAGCACGGCAGCGGCGATCTGCGCGCAGGCCTTCGGCCAGCGGCACGCCATCCTCGACGCCAACGTCAAGCGCGTGCTCGCCCGCCACGCTGGCGTCGAAGGTTGGCCCGGGCGCAGCCCGGTGACACGCCAGCTGCAGACCGAGGCCGACGCCCGCCTGCCGGATACGCGGCTGGCCGACTACACCCAGGCCATCATGGATCTGGGCGCGCGGCTGTGCGCACCGCGCAGCCCCGCCTGCCCCGAATGCCCGGTGGCAGCCGACTGTGTGGCGCATCGCGAGCAGCGCACGGCCGAGCTGCCGGCGCCCAAGCCACGACGCCAGCGCCCCGAGCGCAGCGCCTTCCTGCTGCTCATCGCGCGCGATGATGGGTGCATCTGGCTGGAGCGGCGACCGCCAGCCGGCATCTGGGGCGGGCTGTGGGCACCCCCCATCGTCGAGGCCGCCGACAAGGCCAGCCTCGCCGCCATGGGCCTGAAGCCGCGCCAACAGCCGAGGCCGGAGCCGCTACGCCACGGCTTCACGCATTTCGTCTGGCAACTACAGCCGATGCCCTGCGCTCCCGTCGACAATCCGGTCAGTCTGCGCGAAGACCTGGGGGCCTGGCATACAATCGGCGGCGCGCAGGCGCTGGGCCTTCCGGCCCCCATCCGCCGCCTGCTCGAAAGCCTCGAGGAGCCGCCATCATGAGCCGCACTGTCTACTGCGCCCGTCTGCAACGCGAAGCCGAGGGCCTCGATGCCCCGCCCTACCCCGGCGCGATGGGGCAACGCATCTTCGAGAACGTATCCAAGGAGGCCTGGCAGGAGTGGCAAGCGCATCAGACGCGCGTCATCAACGAGTACCACCTGTCGCTCGCCGAAAAGAAGTCCCGCGACTTCCTGACCCAGGAAATGGAGAAATTCCTTTTCGGCGGCGGCGAGCTCGCAGAAACCGGCTACGTCCCGCCCAAGGACGCGGCCAAGGACACCTGAGCATGCCGCGCCGGCTGAGCCCGCTGGACGCCGTCCTTGCTCGCGCCGGCGACGCCCTGGTTGGACGACAGCGCGAGGATGCAGTCGCCCCGCGCCCCACGCCTGATGCCACGGACGGCGCACTCACCGCGCCACAGCGCCACCACGCCGCCGGTCTCATGCGCGTCAATCACGCTGGCGAGGTCGCCGCGCAGGCGCTCTACCAGGGCCAGTCTCTGCTGGCGCGCGACCCGCAGGTGCGCCGGCACTTGCAGCAAGCCGGCGCCGAGGAGCGCGATCATCTGCAGTGGTGCGCGCAGCGCCTGGCCGAGCTGGGCGAAGCCCCCAGCCGGCTGCAGCCTGTCTGGTACGGCGCATCCTTCGCGATGGGCGCTGCCGCGGCCATGGCCGGCGACCGCTGGAGCCTGGGCTTCGTCGAGGAAACCGAGAAGCAGGTCGTGCAGCATCTCGAAGGCCATCTCGACCGGCTGCCGCCGGCAGACAAGCGCTCGCGTGCCATCGTCGCGCAGATGCGCGCGGACGAGGCGCGCCACGGCGATGAGGCCCGCGCAGCCGGCGGCACCGACCTTCCCCTGCCGGTGCGCATGGCAATGCGCGGCGTGGCGCGCGTCATGACGCGCACCGCATACTGGTTCTGAACGTGCCGGCAACGCGCCTGTGGCTGCTGCTCACGGCGCTGGGGCTAGCAGCTTGCGACCCCGGCGAACCGGCAAGGCCCAGCGACGAAGTGGCTGCGGTAGCAAGCGGCGACGCCCGTGACTGGCGCTGCGGCAATGTGCAGCTGCGCACCGAGCCGCAGGGCAATACCGATCGACTGGTACTGCATCTTCCCGGCGGCCGCCGCAGCCTGACGCAGGCCGTGGCGGCCTCGGGCGCGCGCTACAGCGAGCCCACCGGCACCGCCTTCTGGTCCAAGGGGCCCGACCGGGCGCTGCTGAGCCTGCCGGATCGCGATCGGCAGGTGGAATGCACCCCCAGCGAGGCAACCTCGCCCTGGATCGCCGCCGCCGAGAGCGGCCTGCGCGCGCGCGCTGCTGGCAACGAACCGGGCTGGATTCTGGAAGTCTCGCCGGATGGCGAGATGCATGCGCTGCTGGACTACGGCGAGCGCGAGCACATCTTCGAAGCCGGCAGCAGCGAAAGCGGGGCCGGCGGCATGCGCATCGTCAGCGCCGACGGCCGCGCCACCGCTGAATTCGTGGCCGAGCCCTGCGCCGACAGCATGAGCGGACAGCGCTTCCCGATGCGCGTGACGCTGGGCGTGGGAGACGATCGCTACAGCGGCTGCGGGCGCGTCTACGAGCGCGACGCGACTAGCGACTAGCGCGAGATATTGCGCCCGTAGAAGATCTCCATTATCTCGTGGTTGACCCGGCCGCGGATGCGCTTGGCTTCGCGTGGCGGCAGCTCGCGCACACCCTCGCCGAAGAGATAGGTCTCCAGATCCAGATCCTTCAAACGCATCTTGGTGTGGAACATGTACTCCTGATACACGTTCACATCGACCATGTCGTAGCGATCCTTGATGTCCTTAGAGATGAAGTTCTGGATCGAATCGATATTGTGGTCGATGAAGTGCTTGGAACCGCGGACGTTGCGCGTGAAGCCGCGCACGCGGTAATCCATGATCACGATGTCGGAATCGAAGCTGTTGATCAGGAAGTTCAACGCCTTCAGTGGCGAGATCTTGCCGCAAGTCGAGACATCGATATCGGCACGGAAGGTGGAAATGCCGTTGTCCGGGTGCATCTCGGGATAGGTGTGCACGGTGATGTGCGACTTGTCGAGGTGCCCGACCACCGACTCCTTTTCAACCGCCCCCTTCTTCTGGTCGTGCGGCGTTTCGGCGTGCCCCTCGGAAATAAGCATCGTCACCGAAGCGCCCTGCGGCTCGTAATTCTCGCGCGCGATATTGAGAATCTGCGCGCCGATCATGTTCGACACCTGGGTCAGGATGTCGGTCAGCCGCTCGGCGTTGTAGGCCTCGTCGATATACTCGATGTACTCCTGCTGATGCTCGGCCGAGCGCGCATAGCAGATGTCATAGATATTGAAGCTCAGCGACTTCGTGAGATTGTTGAAGCCGTGAAGCTTGAGGCGGGGATTGCGGACCGTCTTCTTGGGCAAGGCCTGCTACTCCGGATGAATCGGCGGGCGGTCGCGCGAAGCTTCGCGCAGGCCGCACATTATGGAATACGGGAACGGGCGGCGTGTGACAGCCGCGCGACTCAATCGGTTTCGTCGTTCTCGATGGCGAAGTCGTGCGTGATCTCGGCGGCAGCCCCGAGCATGATCGAGGCCGAGCAGTACTTCTCCGCCGACAGCTTCACGGCGCGCTCGACCTGCGCCGACTTCAGGCCCTCGCCGATCACCGTGAAATGCAGATGGATAGCGGTGAATACCTTAGGGTCCGTCTCGGCGCGGGTGCCCGTGACCTTGACGCGGCAGTCCGCCACCGGCGCGCGACCCTTGCGCAGGATGTGCAGCACATCCACTGCCGAGCAGGCGCCCACCGACAGCAGCATCAGCTCCATGGGCCGCGCGCCGGTATTGCGTCCGCCGATGTCCTCCGGGCCGTCGATGACGATGGCATGGCCGCTGCCCGTCTCGCCGACGAACTGGGCGCCGCTGGTGTGGTGGATGGTTACTTCCATGGGAGTATCCCTCTAAGCGTGCTTAAGCGATGTGCCATCTTCGAACTTCGAGCCAATCGGGAGAAGGTAGTTGACCCGCCTTGCTCTCGGGTTCCGCGCTTCATAACGACGGCGCTACCGGATGTCGCCACGCGACCGGCGCGGGTTCCTTTGGTTACGGCCAAAGGAACCAAAGCCATGGTGCCCGCCGGGTGGCGTGCTCGGGGCACGGATCGTTCTGGCTCGCCGCTCCGCGGCATCGCTACAGATCGCTGCTGGGTCTTCGCGCGATGTCGCGAAGCGACGAGCCGTTCTGTCCTTCCCCTTGGTGGCGCGGCGGCTGGTGGCGCGCGCAGGGGAGGATCGGCCCGGATGGCCGATCCAGCCGTGACGGGACAGGATGTCCCTTCACGGCGGCCCCGAGCACGCCGCCAGCCGCCGGGACTCCGGCCCGCCAAAGGCGGGCCGGAGCGCCACCTCGGGGTGTCCTCTCTTTGGTTTCTTTCTCTGGACAAGCAGAGAAAGAAACCCGCGCCGGTCGCGGGGCGACAGACGACAGCGCAGAGGTTATGCGGCGCGGAAACCCCGTGCAGTAGGGAACTACATGCACCCATTAGGTACATGACCTCCGAGGTCTGCGTGCGAAAACCTCGCAATCCGGCCATCGCAAACATTGCGAGCAATCACCATCACCCGATCAGATCGGCCAACGCCACACCCGGATCCACCGCCCGCATCAACGACTCACCGATCAGAAAGCGCTGCACACCGGCAGCCTGCATACGCGCCACATCGTCGCGCGTGTTGATACCGCTCTCGGTGACCACCGGCGCGCCCGGCGCCAGTCGCGGCAGCAAGTCGAGGGTGGTCTCCAGCCTGGTCTCGAAATTCCGGAGATCGCGGTTGTTGATGCCCAGCAGATAGCCGTCCTTCAGATCAGCCGCCTGCACGGCTTCCAGCTCGGCGCCATCGTGAACCTCGACCAGCACGTCCATGCCGGCCTCGCGCGCCACCGCATCCAGCTCGCGCATCTGCGCAGCCGACAGCGCGGCCGCGATCAGCAGCACGCAGTCGGCGGCCATGGCGCGTGCCTCCAGTACCTGCAGCGGGTCGATGAGGAAATCCTTGCGCAGCACCGGCAGCGCGCAGGCCGCGCGCGCGGCCTCCAGGACCTCGGGACCACCGCCGAAAAAATCGCGATCGGTGAGTACCGACAGCGTCGCGGCACCGCCCTCCGCGTAGCGCCCGGCGAGCCAGGCGCCGTCGAAATCCTGGCGGATCAGGCCCTTGCTGGGACTGGCGCGCTTGATCTCGGCGATGACGGCCGCCCCCTGCCTGGCGCGAGCCGTCAAGGCCTCGGCAAAACCGCGGGGCGCATCGGCCACGCCGGCCAGCTCTTCCAGATCGGCCGTGCGGTAGCGCTTGCGCAGCGCACTCAGCTCCTCGGCCTTGCGCGCGAGAATGGTCTCAAGGATGTCGCTCATTGCTGTGCCTGCGTGGCGGCGACAAAGGCCGCGCGCTTGGCCTGCGCCGCACCCGAGTCGATGCTGTGGCGCGCGCGCTCGATGCCGTCGCTGATGGAACCGGCGACATCAGCGGCGTAGAGGGCCGCACCGGCGTTGAGCAGCACGATGTCGCGCGCCGGGCCGCTATCGCCCATGAGCACGCCCTCGACCGTCGCGCGCGAGGCTTCCGGGCCGTCGACGGCGAGCTGGCGGCTGGAGGCCATGGTCAGCCCGAAGTCCTCGGGATGGATATCGTACTCGTGCACCTCGCCGTCCTTCAGCTCAGCGACGTAGGTCGCCCCGCCCAGCGTGATCTCGTCGAGGCCGTCGCGGCCCCAGACCACCAGCGCGCGCGACAGGCCGAGCTCGCGCAGCACGCGCGCGAGAATGCCCACCAGATCCGGGTGGAAGACCCCCATCAGGCAGTGCTTGGCGTCGGCGGGATTGGTCAGCGGGCCGAGGATGTTGAAGATCGTGCGCACGCCCATCTCCTTGCGCACCGGCCCGACCTCCTTCATGGCCGGATGATGGATGGGCGCGAACATGAAGCCGACGCCGCAGGCCTCGATGCAGGCCGCGACCTGCTCGGGCTGCAGCTCGATATCCGCGCCGAGCGCGGCCAGCAGGTCGGCCGCGCCGGAGGCGCTGGAGACCGAACGGTTACCGTGCTTGGCCACCCTGGCGCCAGCGCCGGCCGCCACGAACATGGCAGCCGTGGAGATATTGAAGGTATGCGCGCCGTCGCCACCGGTGCCGACGATGTCGAGGAAATGCTCGCGATCGGCCAGCGGCACGCCGCGGGCGAACTCACGCATGACGCGCGCCGCGCCGGTGATCTCACCAACGGTCTCCTTCTTGACGCGCAGGCCGGCGAGAATCGCCGCCGTCAGAACGGGCGACACCTCGCCACCCATGATGGCGCGCATCAGCGCGATCATCTCGTCGTGGAAGATCTCGCGGTGGTCGATGACGCGCGCCAGCGCCTGCTGCGGGGTGAATTTCATCAGGCGGGCTCCGCGATCCGGTAGTCGAGGAAGGTGCGCAACATGGCGTGACCGTGCTCGGAGAGAATGGATTCGGGATGGAACTGCACGCCCTCGACGGCCAGCTCGCGGTGGCGGAAGCCCATGACCTCATCGACGCCGCCGTCGGCGGTGGCGGTCCAGGCGGTCAGCTCCAGGCAGTCCGGCAGGCTGTCGCGCGCCACGATCAGCGAGTGGTAACGCGTCGCCGTCAGCGGGCTCTCCAGGCCGGCGAAGACGCCGACGCCGGTGTGATGGATGGCCGAGGTCTTGCCGTGCATGACCTCGCGCGCGCGCACGACCTCACCGCCGAAGACCTGGCCAATGGCCTGATGGCCGAGACAGACGCCGAAGATCGGGATGTGGCCGGCAGCGCGCTCGATCAGCTCCAGGCAGACGCCGGCCTCGTTGGGGGTGCAGGGCCCGGGCGAAAGCAGGATGTGATCCGGCTGCCGGGCCAGCATCTCGTCCACGCTCATGGCGTCGTTGCGCACGACCTCGACCTGCGCGCCGATCTCGCCGAGATACTGCACGAGGTTGTAGGTGAAGGAATCGTAGTTGTCGACGACGAGAACCATGGCCAGCATCCGCACTGAGCGCGCGGGCTGCGCGCCGGGGCGCAATGGTAGCAAGCCGTCGGCCTTGCATTCGGCACCGGAGCGTCGCATGTTGGGCCAAGCACGCATCCACGGTGGCACCCCATGTCGCGTCTATCCACCAGCATCCGGCAGTTGGAGGCGCCCTATCTGGCGACCTGCTACCGCGTCTACTTGCCCACCGCCACCGAGGATGTGCGCGTCGGCGAGCCGGCGCCGGCGGTGGATGCCTGGCTGCTCGAACACGAGTCGGAGACCGCCGCCATTGTCACCGCCTGCAATCCGGGCAGCCGCCTGCTCGGCACCGCCGCCAACCGCCGCCTGCAGGCGGCGCTGCTGCATCTGCTGCACGCCATGCCGCATCCCATGCTGCCGGGCTGCAATATCGCCGAGGAGGGCGGCTGGCCCGACGAGCACAGCCTGGTCGTCGCGGGACTGTCACGCGGCGAGGCGCGCCGGCTGGCCGCCCGCTTCGGTCAGAACGCGCTGGTCTGGCTGGTGCGCGGCACACCCGCGCGCCTGGCCTGGGTGCGCGACTGAGGGCGGGCCGACTCAGAAAGCAGCGAGCGTGGCGCGCGCCAGCATGGCCAAACCCAAGGCGAGCAACACCAGTACAGAGAAGGCGTTGACCCAGCGCAGGAGTCGCATAGGCATGACGCGCCCCGCCCGGAAAGCCCCCCAGGCATAACCGAGCTTGACACCACCCACCGCCACCACGGCGACGGCGATGATCGCGAGCGCATCAACGAAGTGCAGCGTCTGCAGATCGACGAAGGCCGGCAGGAAGCCGAGATAGAAGAGGATCGCCTTCTGGTCGCCGAGCGTCACGAGCAGCCCGGTCATGAAGCTCGACACGCCCGACCCGGTCTCCTGCCCCGGCGCTGCCGGCGCCTGCGCCCGGGCGCGCCAGATGTGTACCGCGAGCACCAGCAGATACAGGCCGCCCGCGTACTGCAACAGGAATGCCGCACCACCGAGGGCTTCGGCGATCAGAACAAGACCGAAGACCGCCAGCAGGATGAAGACAATATCGCCCGCAACCACGCCCGCCGCCGCGTAGGCGCCCTGACGGAAACCACCGGTGACCGCGCGCGTCGACACCAGCAGCACCGACACGCTGGGCGCGGCCGCAAGCAGCGCCATGGCCAGAAAGAGGGCGGCGACGCCGCCGAGGCTCAGCCCCGGCGCCACGACGATCGCCCCTTCACGACAGCTCGTGGCTCCGGAACAGCGCCAGCAGCTCCTCGGCGTCCGCTGCCTTGGGCGCGAAGTGCGGTGCCGGCTGCTGTGCCTGCGCGCTGGCCAGCCACTGCTTCAGCCCGCTGAACTGGACGATATCGGTCTGCGGCTCGTCGTCATCCTCTCCGGTATCGATCTGCAGATCGTCGCGCGCGAAGACCACGACCGGAATCACCGGCACCTCTGCCTCGCGCCACCAGCGCGTGCGCTTCAGCAGCCCGCGCACGCATTCGGCCGTGCGGATGGCCTGCTGGCTGGCATTGCCGTGCTCGCGCTCGCCGTGCTCATTGCGCTGCGTCCAGGTTTCGCCGGCGTCGCAGTGGATCTCCCCGGACCAGCTCTTGACCTCGATGACGACCACGCCGACACCGGCGACCAGCGCCAGCGCGTCCACCTCGAAGCGACGCCCCTGATACTTCAGGTCGCCGGACCAGAGCACGGCGGAAACGGGCTCGCCGAAGGACTGCAGAAAGGCGCGCACCTGCTCCTCGCCGCGATTGCCGGCGGCCTTCTGCGCGCCCTGCGCCGGCGTCTGCCGTCCGCCCTTGAGCAGGAAGAGCAGCAGCACAGCGGCGAAAGCGAAGATGATGATCCATGCCATGGCGCGCAGCCTAGCGCGAATGGCGCCGACGGCCTTGACCAGCCAGCCCCCGCGTATCAGCCGTGCCCGCTGTGCCCCCCGGGCAGCAACTGCATGCCCAGCGGCGCCAGCGCCGTCCAGGCACCCAGCGCAACCACGAGCAGACCGGCGATTCGCCGGAAGCGGCTGTCGCCGCTGAGCGCACGGAAGCGGCTGGCCAGCGCGCCGGTGGCAATCATCGCGGGCGCCGTACCCAGGCCGAAGGCCGCCATGAAAGCGGCCCCGCCCGTCGGCTCAGCGGTGGCCACCGCCACCAGCAGCATGCCGTAGACCAGCCCGCAGGGCATCCAGCCCCAGAGCGCCCCCAGCAGGAAGGTGGAACCGGCGGAGCGGCGCCGCATCAGCCCCGAGGCCAGCGGCGCGATACGGCGCCAGACATGCAGACCCACCGTCTCGACCGGCTGCAGCAGGCGCAGATTGAAGGCCACCTGCAGGCCGATCGCCACCAGCACCAGACCGGTCAGCACCCGCATGACGACCACCGCCACCGGTGCGTGCATCGCCTGCCCGAGCGCCAGGCCGATCGCACCAGCGAGCGCCCCCGCCAGCGCATAGCTGGCGATGCGGCCGCCGTTGTAGAGCAGCGCCCTGCCCAGAGCCGACACCGCGCCGGTTCCCGGCCCGGCGGTGCCCATGCCCATGGCCGCGGCGATGCCGCCGCACATGCCCAGGCAATGCGAGCTGCCGACCAGGCCCGCGATAAAGGCCGCGGAGAGGCTGCCCGGGTCCGGGCTCATGAGCTGACTACCTCGGACGTGGCGGGCCACCCCGGGGCGGCGACGGCCTCAGCGTGGGGGATCATCGGAGCTCTCTTCGCGCCGGGATGGCTCGCGCTCGTCGTCCAGCAGGATGCGGTAGCCGGGGCTGTCCAGGTCGTCGAACTGGCCGCTGCGCACGGCCCAGAAGAAGGCCCAGACCGCCAGCGCGAAGAAGAGCAGCGACAGCGGGATCAGCAGGAAGAGAATCTTCATCCGGTGACCTCCGGCGTCGCGTCGAGCACGCTTGCACCCGCCCTCTGCGCGCGCGCCTTCGGGCGGCGGCCCAGACGCATGGCGTTGGCGACGACGATCAGGGAGCTGGCGGACATGCCCACTGCCGCCATCCAGGGGGCGAGCTGGCCGGTGGCGGCCAGCGGCAGGGCGACCGTGTTGTAGCCGATCGCCCAGATCATGTTCTGCCGCACAACGGCCAGCGTGCGTCGCGCCGCGCGTACCGTGCCGGCGAGGTCATCGAGGCGCTCGCCGGTCAGCAGCAGATCGGCGCTGCTCTGCGCTAGCGCCGAGCCACTACCCATGGCGATTGAGACGTCGGCGCCGCCGAGCACTGGCGCGTCGTTGATGCCGTCGCCCACCATGACCACGCGCTCGCCACCCGCCTGCAGCCGACGCAGACGCGCCAGCTTGTCCTCGGGCGTCTGCCGCGCGCGCCATTGCTCGACACCCAGCGTGCGCGCCAGCACGCCCACGGGCGCCTCGGCATCGCCGCTGGCGATCTCCACGCCGATGCCGAGCGCGCGCAGCTCGGCGATGGCGCGCGCCGCCCCCGGGCGCGGCGCATCGGCCAGACGGAAGCGCGCCAGCAGGCGCTCACCGTCGCCGAGAACAACCACCGTGTCATCGGTGTCGAGCGCAGGGAGCGTGTGACTGCCGTCGACGCCCGCGGCCCAGTCGGGCCGGCCGATGCGCAGGCGGCGCCCGTCGATGCGGCCCTCGACGCCGTGACCGAGCTCCACGCGCACATCCGTGGCAGAGCGCGTCGGGGTGGCGCGGCTGGTGAAGGCGCGCGCCAGCGGGTGCTCGGAATGCGCCTCCAGCGCGGCGGCGAGCGCGCGCGCCTCGGCGGCGTCGACGCCCGGCGCCGTCTCGGTGCCGCGCAGCGTCAGCGCGCCCGTCGTCAGCGTGCCGGTCTTGTCCAGCACCACGCGCCCGGCGTGGGCAAGCCCTTCGAGGGCGGCCGTACGCGCCACCAGCACACCCGAGCGCGCCAGCCGCGAGGTCGCTGCCACCAGCGCCGTAGGCGTGGCCAGCGAGAGCGCACAGGGGCAGGTCACGACCAGTACGGCCAGCGTGACTTCGAAGGCCTGATCGGGGGCGATCCGCCACCAGATCGCGGCGGTGGCGGCGGCCAGCAGCAGCACGCCGCTGACGAACCAGCGCGCCACGCGGTCGGCACCGCGCGCCAGGGCCGGCCGCTGCGACTGGGCGCGCTCGAGCAGGCGCGCGATGTTGGCCACCAGGGTTTCGCGACCGACGCGCGTGACTTCCATGTCGAAGGGAGAGCCGGTGTTGACGCTGCCGCCCAGCACCTCCTCGCCCGCAGCGCGCGCCACCGGCTGGAACTCGCCGGTGAGCAGGGACTCGTCGAGACGGGGCTCGCCGGCGATCACGCGGCCGTCGGCGGGCACGGCCTCACCGGGGCGTACGCGCAGGTGGTCGCCCGCCGCCAGCTCGGCCAGCGCCACGCGCATCGCCTCACCGTCGGGCGCCAGGCGCGTGGCCGTCGCCGGCAGCGTGCGGGCCAGCGCGTCGCCGGCGTCGGTGGCCTTGTGCCGCGCCGCCATCTCGAAGTAACGCGCCACCGACAGGAAGAAGACGAACATCGTCACCGAATCGAAGTAGACCTCGCCGCTGCCTACCAGCGTGTTCCAGACGCTGGCGGCATAGGCGCCGCCGACGGCCAGCGCCACCGGCACGTCCATGCCCGGCCGCCGCACCCGCAGGTCGCGCCAGGCGCCGCGAAAGAAGGGAATCGCAGCGTAGAAGACCACCGGCGTGGCGACCAGCAGGCTCACCGCGCGCAGCAGCGCGCTGACCTCGGCCTCCATGCCGGCGTGGATCGCGCCGGCGTAGAGCCCGACGGCATACATCATCGTCTGCATCATGCCCAGCCCGGCCACCGCCAGGCGCTTGAGCGCGGCCCGCCGCTCGCGCGCCGCGGCCGGCCAGGCGGCCTCCACCCCCAGGGGCCGCGGCTGGTAGCCGAGGCCGTCGATGCGGCGCAGCAGCCGCGACAGCGGCACGCGCGCCGGATCCCAGTGCAGCAGCGCGCGCCCGCTGGCCGGATTGACTTCGATGGCGCGCACGCCGTCGATGCCCCCCAGCAAGCGCTCGATCAGCCAGGCACAGGCCGCGCAATACATGCCCTCGATGGCGAGTGTGGCTTCGCGGCTGCCGTCAGTAAGCGCGCGCGTGAAGCCCTGCTGCACCGCGTCCCGGTCGAAGGCGCTCCAGGCATCGGGCTGCTCAGGCGGCGGGCTCGCGGGCGCACCATCGCGGTAGCGGTAGAAGTCTTCGAGACCGGCGCCGGCGATAAGCAGCGCCACCGCCTCGCAGCCCGGGCAGCAGACTTCGCGCTCGACGCCGTCGATGGCCACGCGCAGTGGCTTCCCCGGGCCCAACGCGTCCCCGCAGTGGAAGCAGGCGCTCATGGGGCCAGAACGATTGCTAGAGCGCGCGCCTCAGTCACAGTCCTCGATCACTGCCCTCGTCCACCGCAAAGCCAAAGCGCGCGCTGGGCGCGACCTCGGCCAGGGCGGTGTCGGAGAGCTGCAGCGCCACGACGACATTGACCACGCAGCCGGCGAGCAGGGCGGCGAAAACGACAACGCCCAGCCAGAGCACCGGAATTCGGTACCAGGGAATATGCTCGCCGTCGCTCGCCTTCATGGCGCCCCGTTACCGTCCCCACCCGCTGCACGCATCCAGGCGATCAGCATCTCGATCTCCTCGGCCGACAGGCGCGCCTCCCAGGCCGGCATGACGCCCTGACGGCCGTGACGGATGGCATGGGCAATATCGGCACGATCGCCGCCGTAGAGCCAGCTGTCGTCGGTCAGATCGGGGGCGCCCAGCGCCGGATTGCCCTTGCCTTGCGGGCCATGACAGGAGGCGCACAGCTGCTGATAGCGCTCGGCACCCTTGCGCGCCAGATCCTGGCGCGAGGTGCTGCGGCCATTGAGGGTATAGACATAGGTCGTTATCTGGCGCACGCCCTCGTCACCGAGCGCATCACCGAGCGCCGGCATGGCGCCGCGGCGTCCCTGGAGGAGGCTGGTGCGGATCGCGTCATCGCTGCCGCCCCAGCTCCAGTTGTCGTCGGTCAGATCGGGCGCGCCCAGCGTGACGTTGCCCTTGCCCTGCGCGCCGTGGCAGGCCGCGCAGTTCTCGTCGTAAACGACACCCGCGGCACGCAGAACGCCGGGATCCTCGGCTAGCGCCGAGATCGGCTTCTTGCGCACGAACTCCTGCAGATCAACGAGCTTGGCGTCATTCCTTTCCATGGCCTGCTCGACCTGCTTGGTGGAACTCCAGCCCAGAGTGCCCTCGTAGGCGCCCAGCCCCGGGTAGAGCACCAGATAGATCAGGCTGAAGACCAGCAGGCCGATCGACATCAGAATCCACCACATCGGCAGGCGTCGGACGCCCTCGCGCAGCGCGCCGTGCGCCCAGATGTGGCCGGTATTGCCGTCCTCGTCGACCGGAATGCGCACGCGCAGCGCAAAGATGAAAAGGAAGACGACGAGGACGATGTTGAGGGTCGCGAAGAAGATGACCCATCCGCTCCAGAAGCTGCTCATCGGCCGTCGCCTCCCTCGCCTTCGGTGAATCGATCACCCTCGCCGCGTTGCGGCGCCGGGCGGTCGTCGTCGTTGTCCAACGGCACCCGCGCCATGCGGTCGAAGACCTGCTTGTGTCGCGGCCGCCAGGCCCAGATCCAGATGGCGATGAAGGCGATCAGCAGCAGCACGGTGATCACGCCGATCGCGTGGCCCCAGTAGCCACTCATGGCTGCGCCTCCGCCTCAACGCCGGCCGGCCCCCTGCCGCCGTGCACACCGAGCCCCTGCAGATAGGCCACCAGCGCGTCGAGTTCGGTCTTGCCGGCAACCGCCTCGGCCGCGCCTTCGATCTGCTCCTCGCTGTAGGGGTCGCCGAGGAAGCGCAGCACGCGCATGCGCTGGGCGATGTCCTCGCCGTCGAGCTCGGCTTCGGCCAGCCAGGGATAGGCCGGCATATTCGAGTCCGGCACCAGCGACTGCGGGTCGAGCAGATGCTGGCGCTGCCATGCATCGGTGTACTTGCCGCCGACGCGGGCGAGATCGGGGCCCGTGCGCTTGCTGCCCCACTGGAAGGGGCGGTCGTAGACGGACTCGCCGGCCTCGGAGAAGGGACCGTAGCGCTGCACCTCGGCGCGCAGGCGCCGGATCTGCTGGGAATGGCAGGCGTAGCAGCCTTCGCGCACGTAGATGTCGCGGCCGGCAAGCTCCAGCGGCTCGTAGGGCTCGACGCCGGGCGAGGGCTCGACCGTGCTCGCCTGGTAGAACAGCGGCACGATCTCGGCCAGCCCGCCCAGCGTCAGCGCCACGGCCATGAGCACGCCAAAGAGGCCGAGATGCTTCTCGATCTTCTCGAAATACTGATACGGCCGGGACATCAGCGCACCTCCCCGATCGGCTGCGGCACCGGCTCGGGAATCGGTACCGGTATCGGTGAAATCAAGCGGGCGCGAGCGGCGGCGGCGGTGTGCCACAGGTTCCAGGCCATGACGATCATGCCGCCCATGACCAGCAACCCACCGACGAAGCGCAGGAAGTACATCGGGTAGATCGCCCGTAGCGTGTCCATGAAGCTGTAGAGCAGCGTGCCGTCCTCAGCGGTGGCGAACCACTTCAGGCCGGTACCGATGCCCGCCACCCACATCGCCGCGATGTAGATCAGCAGGCCGATGACGTGCATCCAGAAGTGCAGATTCATGGCGGCCACTGAGTGCATCGGCCGGCCGAGGGCGCGCGGCGCCATGGCGTAGATCGAGCCGATGGTGATCATCGCCACCCAGCCGATGGCCCCGGAGTGCACGTGGGCGACGGTCCAGTCGGTGTAGTGGCTGAGGGCATTGGCGCTGCGAATCGCCAGCATCGAGCCCTCGAAGGTGGAGGCGGCGTAGAAGACCAGCGACACCACCATGAACTTCACCGCCGGATCGGTGCGCAGCTTGTCCCAGACGCCATTGAAGGTCAGCAGGCCATTGGCTGCCGAGCCCCAACTGGGGATCAGCAGGATCAGCGAAAAGACCATGCCCACCGTCTGCACCCAGTCCGGCAACGAGGTGTAGATGAGGTGATGCGAACCGGCCCACATATAGACCGAGATCAGCGCCCAGAAATTGACGATGGAGAAGCGGTAGCTCCACAGCGGCTGCCCCGCCGCGCGCGGGACGAAGTAGTACATCATCCCGAGGAAGCCGGCGGTCAGGAAGAAGGCCACGGCGTTGTGGCCGTACCACCACTGCACCATGGCGTCGACCGCGCCGGAGTACACCGGATAGGACTTGGTCAGCGATACCGGAATGGCGAGGTTGTTGACGACGTGCAGCAACGCCACGGCGACGATGAAGGCCGCGTAGTACCAGTTCGCCACATAGATGTGGCGGATGCGACGGCGCGCCAGCGTGCCGAAGAAGACGGCCCCGAAGGAGATCCAGACCACCGCGATGAGGATGTCGATGGGCCATTCCGGCTCGGCGTACTCCTTGCTCTGAGTAATGCCGAAGGGGATGGTCGCCAGCGCCAGAAACACCGCCAACTGCCAGCCCCAGAAGGTGAAGTGCGCCAGACGTTCGAAGGCCAGGCGCGCATGGCAGGTGCGCTGCACGACGTAGTAGCAGGTACCCATCAAGGCCGAACCGCCGAAGGCGAAGATGATGGCGAAGGTGTGATTGGGCCGGATGCGGCTGAAGGTGAGCCAGGCCGTATCGAAGTTCAGCACCGGCCAGACCATCTGTGCGGCCGCCAGCACGCCGAGCGCAGTGCCGACGATGGCCCAGACCGCGGCTGCCAGCAGGAACAACCGCACGACCTGATCGTTGTAGGTCTCGCCCGTCGACATGCTGGAACTCCCCTTTAACAGCCCGGCCCGCGAAGCCCCGCAGCTTACAGAGGGGCGGCCCGGCATTTATTGATTGAGATCAAGTCTGCCGCCATGAAATCCCCCTGTCGATAGCGATGGTTCCTGAAACCGCAGGCACCACGCTCGCCGCAGTTGCAGCCCGAGCGGCTAAGATCGGCATTCGCCCCGCGCCCTTGTCCCGCCATGCCGCAGCTCACTCACACCATCCTTCGCCTGTGTGTCACCGCCCTTGTGACAACGCTCGCCGCATGCGGATCCGACGATACTGCGCGCGGGCCCGCGTTGATGGTTCACGATGTCGCTGCCCCGGAAGGCGCAGCTGGCGAGCAGCGCAGCCTGCGCTTCGTGGCCAGCCTGTCCGAGGCAGCCGAAACACCGGTGCGCATCCGCTGGTCGACCGCTGACGGTGACGCGGTGGCCGGCGAGCACTTCATCGCCGACAGCGGCAAAGCGGTCATCGCCGCCGGCGAGCGCCATACCGAGATCCCCGTCACCCTGATCGGCAACGATGCCGAAGAAGCGGCGCGGCGCTTCAGGCTTAGGCTCGACGCAGTCGAAGGCGCACGCGCCTTCCGCTCGGAGGCCGTCGGTACTATCGCCAACGACGACACCAACTGCCTTGGCGAAGTGCCTACCGGCGACAACCCCTGGCTGGCGCGCAGCCCGATCAGCTTCGCGCACCGCGGCGGCGTCCGCGAGTTCCCGGAGAACACCCTCTACGCCTACCACCAGGCCGCCGCAGCGGGCTCCGATGTGCTGGAGATGGACGTCTACCAGACCGCCGACGACGAGCTGGTGGTCCTGCACGACCTGACCGTGGATCGGACCACCGACGGCAGCGGCGATGTCGGCGACTTCACGCTGGCCGAGCTCAAGGCGATGGACGCCGCTTACTGGTTCGTCCCCGGCGAGGGCACCACGCGCGACGCGGATGCGGCCGACTACGTCTACCGCGGCATCGCCACAGGCGACAAGCCACCGCCGCCCGGCTTCACGGCCAACGATTTCCGCATCCCGACGCTGGACGAGGCGCTAGCGCGCTTCCCCGACGAGTTGATCAACGTCGAACTCAAGCCGGACACCGACGACACCGGCAGCTACGAGGGCAATGTCGCCCGGCTACTGCGCGACTTCGGGCGCTTCGACGACGTCATGGTCGCCTCCTTCGTCGACACCGCCGCGGCGCTCTTCAAGCTGCAGGGCGCCTGCATTTCCACCTCGGTGCCACTGGTGGAAGCCGCCGCCGTCACGCTGGCCTCGAAGGGTCCGCTGCCGATGGCACCGGTGCCCGGGCACCAGGCCTTTCAGGTGCCGATGGACACCAGCAGCGTCAGCCAGATTCCCGATGCGCTGCAAATCGAAGTCGTCACCCAGGATTTCATCGACGACGCGCACGCCGTCGGCCTGGCCGTGCATGTCTGGACCATCGACGACTGCCCGACGATGGTCGAGCTACTGGAGATGGGGGTGGACGGCATCATGACCGACCGCCCCTTGCGCCTGCAGCAGGTGCTCGACCAGCCCGAGGGCGAATGGTCCTGCGACGGCGTGGAATGACACCGTAACGACGGCGGCTTTCTACGGCGGCCGTTCAGCCGGCCGGTGTTAGCGTGCGTCATCTGCTCACCAAGAGGTTCCCGATATGCGCTACACCGCCATTGCCTCCATCGCCGCCGGCCTGCTATTGCTCGGCGCCTGCTCTTCCGACGAGCAGCCGCAGAGCAGCGGGCAGCAGTCCTCGGGCTCCGACAACAAGACCAGCCTCAGCGTCGATACCGACAGCGGCTCGGTGTCCTACAAGGATTCCGACGGCGGTTCCAGCACCTCGATCTCCGTGGGCGACGGCGACAAGGACAAGAAGGACTGATTCTCGCCGCGCTTAGGCACTTCAGCCCGGCAGCAACAGGCTGGCGCCGGTCGTACGCCGCGCTTCCAGATCGCGATGTGCCTGCGCAGCTTCGCGCAGTGGATAACGCTGCCCGATCTCCGGCGCAAGCACTCCCGCCATAACAGCCTCGAACACGGCGACAGCGCCGGCTTCCAGGCTGCTCCGGTCTGCGATGTAATCCATCACGCTCGGTCGCGTAAAGAACAGTGAGCCGCGCGTGGCAAGCTCCGAAGGCGCGAAGGGCGGCACCGCCCCAGAAGCGTTGCCGAAGCTGACCATCATGCCCAGCGGCGCCAGGCTGTCCAGCGAGGTCTCGAAGGTGGCGGCGCCGACGCCGTCGTAGACCACGTCCGCACCGCGGCCCTCCGTGAGCGACCGCATCGCCTCGGCCACCGGCTCTTCGTCATAGCGAATCACCGCCTCGCAGCCCGCAGCCCGCGCGTGCTCTGCCTTGGCGGCAGAGCCGACCGTTCCGATGACGCGCGCGCCCAAGTGCCGCGCCCAAGCGCAAAGCAAGCTGCCGACCCCACCGGCCGCGGCGTGCACCAGCACGATATGGCCGGCGCGCACGGGAAAGGTGCGGAAGAGCAGCGCATGCGCGGTCAGTCCCTTGAGCATGAGCGCGGCCGCTGCCTCGTCGTCGACGCCGTCCGGCAGCCGCAGCACCCGATCCGCCGGCATGACGCGCTCCTCGGCATAGGCACCGATGGGGGCGCTGGCGTAGGCCACGCGGTCTCCCTGCGCCAGGCCGGTCACATCGGGTCCGACGGCCGTCACCATGCCGGCGGCCTCCAGGCCAAGGCCACTGGGCAGCGGCAGCGGATACAGGCCGGAGCGATGATAGACATCGATGTAATTCAGCCCGACCGCGGTATGCCGGATACCGACTTCGCCGGCGCCTGGCTCGGCCGACGACTCGTCGACCCAGTCGATCACCTCCGGCCCGCCCGTGCTCTCGATACGGCAGCGCAACGCCATCGTCATGTCTCCTCGCCGAATTCCGGGTATCAGGCTAACCGCATCGCTGCGACAAGCGCGCCGAGACGCAGCTGCGAGCGGCTGAAGCGCACCCGAGAAGCCGTTAGGCTGTGACGAGTTTTTCGGCCTGCACCCCGAGGAGGACATCCATGCCCGCGAATCACGAGTTCACCCGCCCTGACGGCAAGACGGCACCCGCCTACTATGTGGCACCGGAACCCGGCGCGAGCGCGCCCGGCGTCGTGGTCATCCAGGAATGGTGGGGCATCAACGACCAGATCGAGCGCGTGGCCAATCGCCTTGCCGAGGCCGGCTACCGTGCGCTTGTCCCCGATCTCTATCGCGGCGCCAAGGCGCTGGATGCCGCCGAGGCCGAGCACAAGATGACCGGCCTGGACTTCGGCGACGCGGCAACGCAGGACGTACGCGGCGCCGTGCAGCATCTGAAGCGGAACGGTGGAAAGGTCGCGACCATGGGCTTCTGCATGGGCGGAGTACTGTCGCTGCTCGGCGCGATGCACGCCCCGGAGCTGGATGCTGCCATCGCCTGGTACGGCCTGCCCCCGGACGAAGCCGGAGACCCCGGAGAGATCAAAGTTCCGGTTCAGGGCCACTACGGCAATCAGGACCAGATGTTCCCGCCCGAAACCGTCAATGATTTCGAGGGCAAGCTGAAGGCTGCAAACGTTCGCTACGAGCTCTACCGCTACGATGCACCGCACGCCTTCAGCAACGAAGATTGGGATTACTACGACGCCGAGGCCGCGAAGCTGGCCTGGCAGCGCAGCCTGGATTTCCTCGACAAGCACCTGCGTTAGCCCAACGGGGCGGCCGGCACCGCCGCCGGCCGCCCAGCGCGCGGGCTGTTCAGAGCACCGCGCGCGCGATGATCTCCTTCATGATCTCGGAAGTACCGCCGTAGATCCGCTGCACGCGCGCGTCAACGTAGTGGCGCGACACTGGGTACTCGCGCATATAGCCGTAACCGCCGAAGAGCTGCAGGCAGCCATCAGCCACGCGGCACTGCATCTCGGTAGTAGCGTACTTGGCCATGGCGGCAGTAGGCACGTCGAAGCTGCCTGCGTCGAAGCTGCGCTTGCACTGCTCGGAGAAGGCCTTGGTCACGTCGAGATCGGTCTTCATGCGCGCGATTTCGAAGCGCGTGTTCTGCTGTGCAGACAACGGCTTGCCGAAGGCCTTGCGCTCCTGGACATAGTTGATGGTCAGATCCAGGCAACCCTCGGCGGCCGCAACCGCGCCCACGGCCAGGATCAGGCGCTCGCGCGGCAGCTCGTCCATGAGGTGGCCGAAGCCGCCGCCGACACGACCGAGAACGGCCGAGGCCGGTACGCGCACATCCTGGTAGAAGAGTTCGGAGGTATCCCCGGCGTGCTGGCCGATCTTCTCCAGGTTGCGACCGCGCGCGAAGCCCTCGGCATCACCGTCGACCAGGAAGAGCGTCGTGCCCTTGGCGCCGGCATTGGGGTCGGTCTTGGTGAAGGTGACGATGACGTCGGCGTGCTGGCCATTGGTGATGAAGGTCTTCTGGCCGCTGATGCGATAGCCGTCGCCATCGGCCTCGGCGCGCGTGCGCGCACCCTGCAGGTCCGAGCCGGCGCCGGGCTCGGTCATGGCGATGGCGCCGACGCATTCGCCCGCAGCCATCTTCGGCAGGTAGTGCTGCTTCTGTTCCTCGCTGCCCAGGTGCAGGATGTAGGGTGCGACGATGTCGGAATGCACGGAGAGGTTGCCGGCGATGGCCGTGAAGCCGGCGCGCGAGGCCTCCTCGACAACCGCACAGGAAAAGGAGAAAGGTGCCCCGGCGCCGCCGTACTCCTCCGGCATATCGACGCAGAGCAGGCCGTTTTCGCCCATCTTGCGCCAGATCTCGCGCGGCAGAATCTCGTCGCGCTCCCACTGATCGTAGTGCGGCGCGACCTCCGCCTCCAGGAAGCGCTTGACGTTGTCGCGAAAGAGTTCCAGCTCGTTATCCATGATGCTTGTGCTCCATCTTGCGCCAGCGGCGCTGTTTTTCCGGCCGCGGAAGATAGCAGGCGACGCCTCGGCGCGCGCTACGCTCTGGTAGGGTGCCTCTTTCGGTTCTCGGAAGGGACTCCACCGTGTGGGACGAAATCGCCCTCGCTGGCGCGGGAACTTACGCGCTGGCGGCCATGACCTATGTCTTCGCTTTACGCGGCGAAGTGCAGTACGACTCGCTGAAGCAGTATCTGCGCAAGGGCTGGCCCATCATCGCGCCGATGAACTGCCTGCTCTATGCCGTCTCGCAGCGCCGGGCGCGCGGCGCCATCCTCGACGTCGCCGACTTCCCCGAGCTGGCCCCATTGCGCGACAACTGGGAGACCATCCGCGAGGAGGCCCTGGCCCTGCATCGCGCCGAGCACCTGGAAGCCACCAGCCGGCCGGACTCCGCCGCCTATTACGACATCGGTTTTCGCACCTTCTACAAGTACGGCTGGCGCAAGTTCTACCTCAACTGGTACGGCCGCACGCAGCCTTCCGCCGAGCGCCTCTGCCCGAAGACCGTGGCGCTTATCAGGGAGTTGCCCAGCGTCAACGGTGCGATGTTCTCCATGCTGCCCGTGGGCGGCCAGCTCACGCGCCACTCCGACCCGGCTGCGTGTTCTCTGCGCTATCACCTCGGGCTCAGTACCCCGAATAACGACGCCTGCTTCATCAATATCGACGGCCGCGATTACAGCTGGCGCGACGGCCAGGCGCTGATCTTCGACGAGACCCATCTGCACTTCGCACGCAACGATGCCGGCAGCGACCGACTCATCCTGATGTGCGACATCGACCGTCCGGTCTCCTTGATCGGCTGGCCGATCAACGCCTTCTATCGCTGGCTCATGGGCGCCACGCTGGTGCCGAACATGGCCGGCGACCGGCGCGGCATGGCCAATCGCATCTTCGCGGGTATCGCGCCGCAGCTGCAGCGCGCCAAGGCGCTCAAGCGGACGAATCGCAGCGCTTATCGTCTGCTCAAGTACACGATCAACGGCACGCTTCTGCTGCTGGTGGCGCTGATCGCCTGGGGCCTGCTGCAGCTGTTCAGCGGCGTACTCGGCCTGGGCTGAGCGACGCCGCTAAAGCGATTCGTCCTGCATGCCGTCGTAGACCACGCCCGATGGCGCGCTCTCGATCGGCGCGCTCCAACCCTGGCCGCCGCCATTCGCCTTGAGCGCATCGGCCGACACGACCGGCGCCTCGCGCAGATTGCGGGGGGCCTCGGCCACCGCCGACTCCGGCTGCTGGCGACGCTGCAGATCGTTACGCATGGTGGCGGTCGCGATCTGCTGCAAGCGCTGGCTGTCCACCGATTCGGCGGACAACGCGTACATGCGGCCATCCTCGCGCCAGTAGACGATCTCGCGGCCACCGCGCTGCATCCGATGCAGCTCGGGTCGGCCGGCGTCCGCCTGCTCGGCCACGAAAAGGCGCACGGTCTGCCCGCGCTGGTCCTCGTAGCGCGCCTCGGTGGCCGTGTGCCCACCGGCGCGCACGGTGCGACGCTCGGTCAGCGCGAATCCGGCCAGATTGAGGCTGGGCAGGCGTCCCGACGGGCTATCGACAGCAGCGCCCACCGCGACCGCCCCACCGGCGGCGGCGGGCAAGGCGTCAGCGGAGAGTTGCGAAATCTCGCTCGCGAAGCGGTCCAGATCGGCGTCGTCGGAGCCACCGGGGGCAACCGCTACACTCAGCGCAGTAGCCACCGCCAGCCCCGCAACCGAAGCCGCCACCGCGAAGCGGCGCCGGCCGAGTTGCTTACGCGCGCGCCGCTCGCGCAGCGCCTGCGGATGCAGATGCGGCGGCACCGACTCGGCCAGCGCCGGCGCGTAGCGCGCCCGGATGGCTTCGTTCTGCCGCTGCCAGGCCGCGACACGTGCGGCATCGACCGGATGCGCGGCAAGATGCGCGCGCAACGCGGCAGCGCGCTCGCTGTCGGCGGCGATGCGACCATCGGCAAACGCCATCAGGTCGCGCTCATCGACGGGAGGGCCGTGCTCTGTATCGGGGGTATGGTTGTGATGACTCATTTCACTCTCCTGAGCGGAGGCTGCTCGGCCTCGGCTTCGGGGGACGGCGCATCCTGCAACTGGCGAAGCTGCTCGCGGCCGCGAGCCAGCCGAGAACGCAGCGTGCCGACGGGAACGCGCAGCACCCACGCAGCCTCTTCGTAGCTGAGATCCTCGACCGCCATCAGGACGATGGCCTCGCGCTGCGCGGCGGGCAGGGTCTGCAGGCCGCGCATGGTGTCGCGGATCTCCAGCTGCGACGGGCCAACATTGCCGCGGTCCGGCGGCTCGGCGACGGCCTCCAGCGGCACCGCGGCGTCGTGATGGCGGTTGTCACGGCGACCGTTCAGGTACTGCCGGTACAACATGCGGAAGAGCCAGCTGCGCAGCCGTGCCTTCCCGCGCCAGAGCCGCCACTTGCGCATGGCGCGCTCGAGGCAGTCCTGCACGAGGTCGTCGGCCTCCGCCGGGTGCCCCGCCAACGTGCGCGCATAGCGTCGCAGGTGCGGAATCTCCGCTGCCAGCATCCAGTCGAATTCGTCGCGTGCGGCCAAGTGCCTGTCCTTGCCGGAAATTGTGCATCTACTGGAACAAACACGAGAAAGAATCTCCAGTTCCATGGAACCGGGTACCAGGCGGCCGTGTGTTTCCAGCGTGGTCACCAATACCACGGACACTCAAAGCGTCAAGGAGTCGTAACCATGAAGCAGATCAACGCCAGCCGTTTCCTCGCCCCGGTCGCACTTGCCATCGCACTCGGTGCTTCCGGCACCGCTGTCGCGCAGAACCAGGGCGGCAGTGCCCAGGGCGGCATGCAGCAGCAGGCCCCGGATATCGACGTCAGCGACGAGCAGGTCGAATCCTTCGCCGAAGCGCAGAGCCGCGTCGCGGAGATCGGCGAGAAGTGGACGCCGCGCATGCAGGAAGCCGAGTCTTCCGAGGATGTGCAGAAGGCGCGCGAGCAGGCGCAGCAGGAGATGGTGATCGCCGTCGAGAACGCCGGTCTCTCCGTACAGGAGTACAACCAGATCGCTCGTGCCGCCCAGGCCGACGAGGAGCTGCGCGAGAAGATCCAGGAGGCGCAATAAGCGCTCTGGCCGACGAGCGGGGCTTGCTCCCCGCTCCGTCGTGAAAAGCGCGCGTACCCGCCGGGTGCGCGCGCTTTTTCATGGGCGGCGCCCTGCCCTCAGCGCGCCTCGCCGACAGCGCGCAGCATGGCGCGCGCCTTGTTCATCGTCTCGACCCACTCGGCATTCGGATCGGAGTCAGCCACCACGCCGGCGCCGGACTGCACGTGCACCTGACCGCCGGCGATGACGGCCGTGCGGATGGCGATGGCCATGTCGAGATTGCCGCTGCCGCCGATGTAGCCGACCGCGCCGCCGTAGACGCCCCGGCGCACCGGCTCCAGCTCCTCGATGATCTCCATGGCGCGCACCTTGGGCGCACCGGACAGGGTCCCGGTCGGGAAGGCGGCCATCAGCGCGTCCAGCGCATGGGTGCCCGGTGGCAGCCGGCCGACGACATTCGAGACGATGTGCATGACGTGGCTGTAGCGCTCGATGCGCATGCGCTCGGTCAGCTTGACACTGCCGGTCTCGCAGACGCGGCCGACGTCGTTGCGGCCGAGGTCGATCAGCATCAGATGCTCGGCAACTTCCTTGGGATCGGCGAGCAGCTCCTCGGCCAGACGGATGTCCTCCTCCTCGGTAGCGCCGCGCGGCCGCGTGCCGGCCAAGGGGCGCACGTGCATCTCGCTGTCCTCGACGCGCACCAGGATCTCCGGGCTGCTGCCGACGACGTGGTGATCGTCGAGATTCAGGCAGTAGAGATAGGGCGAGGGGTTCAGGCGACGGATGGCACGGTACAGCGCCAGCGGCTCGGCCGTGAAGGGTGCCGACAGCCGTTGCGAGGGCACCACCTGCATGACGTCGCCAGCGCGGATGTATTCGCGGATGCGCTCGACCACGTCGCAGAAGGCCTCGCGCGACATGCCGGAGACGAAGTCGGGCTCGGGCGCCTCCGGATCGGGCATCTGGTAGTCGGCGGCTGCCGGCTTCGCCAGTTCGGTCTGCCAGCCGTCCAGCCGTGTCTCGGCTTCGGCACGCGCAGCCGCGTCGCCGGCTGGGCAATGCGTGACCAGATACATCAACCCACGCAGATTGTCGAAGATCACCAGATCCTCGCTCTTCATCAGCAGAGCCTCGGGCAGCTCCAGTGGGTCCTCGTTGGCACAGGCCACGCGCGGCTCGATGTAGCGCACCGCGTCGTATCCGATGTAGCCGACCCAGCCGCCGTCGAAGCGCGGCAGGCGCGGATCCGGGGTCACGGAATCGTCCGCCACGGCGTCGCGCAGCCAGGCCATGGGGGCCTCCGGGTGCAGCTCCTCGACCAGTTCGCCGTCGATATGGCGCGTGATGCGCCCCTCGCGCAGGCGTAGGATCTCGCGCGCCGGCAGGCCGATGAAGGAGTAGCGGCCCCAGCGCTCGCCGCCCTGCATCGACTCGAAAAGATAGCTGAAGGCAGTGTTGGCCAGGCGCCGGTAGACGCCCACCGGCGTATCCAGGTCGGCCGGCAGCGTGCGCACCACACTCTCGCGCCGCGCCGCCATCACACGCTCTGGCTGCGCGCGATGGCCTCGCGCATGGCGGCGATGGTGCCGGCGTAGTCGGGCTTGCCGAAGATGGCCGAGCCGGCGACGAAGGTGTCGGCGCCGGCGGCGGCGATGGCCCCGATATTCTCGACCTTGACGCCGCCATCAATCTCCAGGCGGATGTCGTGGCCAGAGGCATCGATGCGCTGGCGCGCGGCGCGCAGCTTGTCCAGCGCCGTGGCGATGAAGCTCTGTCCGCCGAAGCCCGGGTTCACCGACATCAGCAGCAGCATGTCGATCTTGTCCATCACCCAGTCGGTCACCTCCAGCGGCGTCGCCGGGTTCAGCACCAGCCCGGCCTTGCAGCCGGCGTCGCGGATCGCCTGAAGGCTGCGATCGACGTGGCGCGTGGCCTCGGGGTGGAAGGTGATGATGCTGGCCCCGGCTTTCGCGAATTCCTGCGCCAGCGCATCCACCGGCTCGACCATCAGATGCACATCGATGGGCGCGGTGATGCCGAAGTCGCGCAGCGCCTTGCAGATGACCGGGCCGAAGGTGAGATTCGGCACGTAGTGGTTGTCCATGACGTCGAAGTGAACGATGTCCGCGCCGGCGTCGAGCACGCTGCGGACTTCTTCGCCCAGACGGGCCATGTCGGCGGAGAGAATGCTTGGCGCGATCAGCGCCGGTTTCGGGGAGGCGTTCATGGGCGCGGATTGTGCCTGCCGGCGTCGCGATCGGCCACTGCGCGCCCGCTCCGGGCACAATGCGCCGTTACCGATACCCGAATTCGAGGTTCCCCGCATGACCGAGGCCGCCGAGGCACTCTCCGCCGCCGAGCTCGAGAGCCTGCCGCTGATCCAGCAGGGCAAGGTGCGCGACATCTACGCCTGGGACGACGATCACCTGCTGATCGTCACCACGGACCGGATCTCGGCTTTCGACGTGGTGCTGTCGCAGCCGATTCCGGGCAAGGGCGAAGTGCTCAACCGCATGAGCCGCTTCTGGATGCAGCGCTTCGCGGACAGCATCCCGAACCATCTCAGCGGCATCGATCCGGCGAGCCAGCTCAGCCCCGATGAAGCAGCGCGCATCGGTGATCGCGGCGTAGTCGCGCGCCGCCTGCGCGCGCTACCCGTGGAGGCCGTGGTGCGCGGCTTCCTCGCCGGTAGCGGTTGGCAGGAGTATCAACAGCGCGGCACGGTCTGCGATGTCGCTCTGCCCACATCGCTGCACCAGGCCGAGAAGCTGCCCGAGCCCATCTTCACGCCGGCCACCAAGGCCGCCATCGGCGACCACGACGAGAACATCAGCTTCGAGCGCATGGTGGCAATCGTAGGCAAGGACCACGCCGCGCGCATCCGCGACATCAGCATCTGGCTCTACAAGCAGGCCGCCGCCTATGCCGCGCAGCGCGGCATCATCATCGCCGACACCAAGTTCGAGTTCGGCCTCGACGCTGACGACCGCCTCGTGCTCATCGACGAAGTCCTGACCCCCGATTCGTCGCGCTTCTGGCCCGAAGCGGAGTACCGCGTCGGTATCAGTCCGCCCTCCTTCGACAAGCAGTACGTCCGCGACTATCTATCCACGCTGGAGTGGGGCCGCAGCCCCCCGGGGCCAGACCTGCCTGACGAGGTTGTGGCGAATACCGCCTCGCGCTACCGCGAGGCGGCGCAACGCCTGATGGGCGGCGTCGGCGACTGAGGCGCGCGCCGCGCTATCCTCCAGGCATCGGGGGTGCCGGCCAGCCCGCGCCCTGTCCAAGGAGGAGCCAGCATGCAGATCCGCATCGAAATCGACGTCAAGCCCGAGGAGCTCCGCCGCTTCCTCGGCCTGCCCGACGTCGCCGGCCTGCAGGAGGACATCATCGCCTACCTGCGCGACAAGGTCGGCGACGCCAACGAAAACTTCCGCCCGGGCGAGTTCGTGCGCACCAACTTCGACACCCTGCGCAACAGCAAGGCCTGGCGACGGCTACTGGACGGCGTCGAGGCAGTCGAGGCCGAGGAGCGCGAGCAGGCGCGCAAGGCCGCGGCAGCCGGCGCCAAGACCGGTGCCAAGAAGAGCGCGCGCAAGCGCAGCAGCGCCAGCAAGTCGACCCGCTCCAGCTCATCCGGCAACAAGTCCGGCGACGGCAGCTGATCCCGGCGCCGGCTCCACAAACAAGAAGGGACGCGCCTTGCGACGCGTCCCTTGCTGTGGCCCACCGCAACGGCGGGCCGGGGTGCAGCTTGTGCGAGCCGCTTAGGCGCTGGTGGCCTTGCTGGCAGCCTTGCGCGCGGTCGTGCTGGCCTTGCGAGCCGTCTTGCGCGCGGCGCCAGTGGCCTTGCGCGCCGTCTTCTTGGCAGCGGCAACCTTCGACTTCTTGCCGTTGATGCGAGCCAGCGCATCCTCGTAGGCTTTGCGCAGCACCTTGGCCAGCTCATCACCAGCCTTGGTGGTCAGCTCGACCGAGCTGTTGAAGGCGTCGACGAAGACACTACGGCCCTGCGGCAGGTACTCGATGGGGTTCGAGGCCACAGCCTTCAGGCCGTCGTTGCGGACGCGCGAGACGCTGGACTTGCCGCTCTCGAAGAGTTCGCGAGCAGCGTCGGTCTGCTTCTCGACGATGTTCTGCACGGTCGGGACAACAATCTTGTTGGCCTTCTTGACGGTATCGACGGAAAGCTCAGCCACGCCCTGGGCGCGGTTGCTAACATCCTCGACGCGGGTTTTGACGTCATTGACGACAGATTCGATGTTCATGGTGAAACTCCTGCAGTATCGCGATGATGGAAATGAGAACCGGGCCAAAATGCGCGGCGCTGCATGAACGCTTCGTCGTGTTGCGCTGCAGCATTTTGTGCAATGCACAATAGAAGAGCATCGCCCAACTGTCAATACCTCGGGGAGCCCCCTTCTGATGCAGAATCGACTGGCGACCGTCCGCACTTGGCTGTGGCGCCGAGATCACGGCAGTTTCGGCGTGGTGCTGGCCGCCACGGTCGCCCGCTACGCGGTGATGCTGGCGCGAGACATTGCCGACGGGCATCTGTCGCTGCGCGCGATGAGCCTGGTCTACACCACGCTGCTGTCGCTGGTACCCCTGTTGGCGCTGGGCTTTTCCATGTTCAAGGCCCTGGGTGTACACAACGCCCTGGAACCTGCGCTGCGACAGTTCCTCGCCCCGCTCGGCGAGCGCGCGGACGAGCTGGTGATCAACATCCTGAACTTCGTCGAGAACATCGACGTCGGCGTTCTCGGATCGGTCGGCGTCGGCCTGCTGCTCTACGCCGCCGTGTCGCTGATCCAGAAGGTAGAGTCCAGCTTCAACTGGATCTGGCACATCAAGCGCCCGCGCTCGCTGGGCGCGCGTTTCTCCGAGTATCTGTCCGTGCTCATCGTCGGCCCCTTCGCGGTCTTCCTCTCCGTGGGCATCACCGCGACGGCACTCAACAGCACTATCGTCCAGACCATCGCCCAAGTGGAGCCTTTCGGCGCGGTCGTCTTCGGCCTGGCCAAGCTGATCCCCTACCTGTTGATCGTCGGCGTCTTCAGCTTTCTCTACGCCTTCATCCCGAACACGCGCGTGCCTCTGCGTGCTGCGCTGAGCGGCGGCCTCTTTGCCGGCGTGCTGTGGCAGTCGGCAAGCATGGCCTTTGCCACTTTCGTGGCCTCGGCGGGCAATTACAACGCCATCTACTCGGGCTTCGCGATCCTGATCTTCCTACTGATTTGGCTTTACGTCGGCTGGCTGATCCTGATGCTGGGTTGCCGGCTCAGCTTCTACATTGCCCACCCCGAGTACATCCGCCGGGATCCGAACGAGCCTCCCACCGCGCCGCGTGATGTCGAGCGCATCGGGCTGGCTCTGGTCCGGGAGGTGGCACATCGGCACGTGGCGGGCACCACGCCCGCAACGCGCGGCGAGCTGGCACGCCTGCTGCTCACCCCTTCCGAGCGCGTCGACCCCATCGTCGACCGCCTGATCGCGGCCGGTGTGCTGGCTGAAACGGGTGAGCAACCGGTGCGCATCCTGCCGGCGCGTGCTCCGGAAAGCCTCAGTCTCGGCGCGCTCTGGCAAATCCTGCGTCGCAATGGTGACGAACCAACAACGGCCAATGCCGCACCGGGGAGCAGCCTACTGGCCGCACAGACAACCGTCAGCAGCGCCGAATCCGCCTTTACCGACGACGAGGGCAACATCAGCCTGCGCGAATGGCTGCAGGATCCACCTTCAAGCCGGTAGTCTTCAGCAGCGCACGACCGCGCGTCGCACTCCATCCCTGAGGAACACCGCCCGTGGAAGCCATCTGGTTGCGCCACTATCCCGAAGGCGTGCCGCATCAGATCGATACCGGCAGCTATGCCTCCCTTGTCGATCTCTTCGAGCGTGCCGCGCTGACATATCGCGACCGCGTTGCTTTCGAGAGCCTCGGCGGCAGCCTGAGCTTCGCCGAAGTCGACCGACTGAGCCTGGATTTCGCCTCCTATCTGCAGAATATCCTCGGCCTGCCCAAGGGCAGCCGCGTGGCATTGATGATGCCCAATCTTCTGACCACCCCGGTGGCGATGATCGGCGCGCTGCGCGCGGGCATGGCGGTGGTCAACCTCAATCCGATGGGGGCCCAGCGCGAGATCGCGGAACAGATCAGCGACTCCGGCGCGCGCGTCGTGCTGATAGCGGAACCCTTTGCGCACACCCTGTCGCAGCTGCGCGGGCAACTCGACCTCGAGCGCGTGATCGTCACCTCGCTCGGTGATCTGCTGCCGACCGCACGCCGCGTCGCAATCAACGCCGGCGCGCGCCACCTGCGCAGGACAATTCCGGAGTGGAAACTCCCCGGTCACGTCACACTGAACCAAGCCCTGGCCCAGGGCCGCCGCCAGCCGGCCAACCGCAGCGTGCTCACCCACGGCGACATGGCCTTCCTGCAGTACACGGGTGGCACGACCGGCGCGCCGATGGGAGTGATACTGACCCACGGCAACATGGTGGCCAACGTGCTGCAAGCGCGCGCCTGGATCATGCCGTGGATCGAGGAGGGGCACGAACGCATCGTCACGGCACTACCTCTGCATCATGCCTTCGCGCTGACGGCCAACTTCCTCGTCTTCTTCAGCATCGGCGCCGCCAATCTGCTGATCGCCGACCCGAGCAATTTCGCGGGCCTGACACGCGCCATGGCACGCGCGCCCTTCTCTGCATTTACCGGCGTGAACACCTTGTTCAACCGCCTGCTCAACACACCCGGATTCGGCGATATCGACTTCTCGCAGCTCAAGGTTACGCTGGGTGGCGGCGCCGCCATCCAGCCAGCCGTCGCCGAGCGCTGGCGCGCCATCACCGGTCGGCCGCTGACCGAAGCCTACGGGCTGACCGAAGCCGCACCGGCGGTCAGCATGAATCCGCTCAGCGCACCCGAGTTCAACGGCAGCATCGGGCTGCCGCTGCCCTCGACCGAGATCTCCATCCGCGACCAGGCCGGCGAGGAAACGGGTCTGGGCGTTCCGGGCGAACTCTGCGTGCGCGGACCACAGATCACACCCGGCTACTGGCAGCAGGAGGAAGCCACACGCGCGGCCTTCACCGAGGACGGCTATCTGCGCACCGGCGACGTCGCGACCGTCGACGAGCGCGGCTTCATCACCCTCGTCGAGCGTCGCAGGGACATCATCATCGTCTCCGGATTCAATGTTTATCCGAGCGAAGTCGAAGCCGTGGTCGCCCAGGCCGACGGCGTGCTCGAGTGCGCCTGCGTCGGTGTGCCCGATGAGCGCACCGGCGAGGCCGTCAAGCTCTTCGTCGTACGTGTCGACGAAGGGTTGGAAGAGACGCAGCTGCGTGCCTACTGCCGCGAGCGCCTGAGTCGCTACAAGCTGCCGCGCGAGATCGTCTTCGTCGAGGAACTGCCCAAATCGCAGGTCGGCAAGATTCTGCGCCGGGCGCTGCGCGAGCGGGCCTGACAGCGCGGGCGCGCGTGAACACGCGAGTGGGCGACTTTCCGCTCCGAGAGCCGTATGTTATCTTGTATCACTAACGACCGGCCCACCTCGCCCCCCCCCCCATGCGTTCCGAATCCTCCGCCTTACCCGACGCCCCGCTGGACCGCTTCGCCATCGCCTTCTCCGGCGTGTGCGCGGTGCATTGCGTACTGATCGTGGCGGCGGTGACCACCATCCCGCTGTGGGGGCTGGGCTGGCTGACTGCCCCGCACTTCCACGAGTGGTTCCTGGCGCTCGCGGTGCTGCCAAGCTCGCTGGCACTGTGGAGCGGCTACCGTCGGCACGGGCGGATCGAGGTCATCATCGGCGGCCTCGGCGCGCTGGGATTGATGACTCTGGCCATCGCACTGCATGAGACGGGACTGGCCTCGGCCAGCGGCGAGAGCGTGCTGACGCTGTCAGGCGCTGCCCTGCTGGCAGCGACGCACTGGCGCAACCTGCGCAAGCGCGACGGCGCGCACTGCGCGCATCACTGAGTCGGGCAACCCTCAGTCGCGCGAAGGGGTCTCTTCGTCCTGCAGGGCGATGTTCATTTCCAGCAGGTCCACACCCTGGTCGTGCTGCACGCGAACATTGACCGCGTCGTCGGCAACCTGCGTGTAGCGCCGCACCACCGCCAGCAAATCCTCGCGCAGCCGCGGCAGCCAGTCCGGACCATTACCGCGCCCTTCGCGCTGGTGCATAACCACCAGCTTGAGCCGGTCGCGCGCAACATTCGCTGAGTTCTTGCGCTCGTTGCGGAAGAGTTTGAGCCAGTCCATTGCCATGCTCCTAGCCACCGAAGAGCCTGCCGAGGAAGCCCTTCTTCTCGGACTGCATGAAGCGATGCGGACGTTCCTCGCCGAGGAAGCGCGCCACCATGTCCTCGTAGGCGCCGCCGGCATCGGTGCTGGTGTCGGCGACCACCGGCACACCCTGGTTCGAAGAGTTCAGCACGGCCTGCGATTCGGGAATCAGCCCGAGCAGCGGAATGGCGAGAATGTCGCGGACATCCTCCACCGACAGCATCTCGCCCTTGTCGACGCGCGCCGAGTTGTAGCGCGTCAGCACGAGGTGCTCCTTGATCCGCCCGCCCTGCTCGACCTTGCGCGTCTTCGAGGCCAGCAGCCCCAGCACACGGTCGGAATCGCGCACCGAGGAGACTTCCGGGTTGGTCACCACCAGCGCCTCGTCGGCGAAATACATCGCCATGTGCGCGCCGTGCTCGATACCGGCCGGCGAATCGCAGACGATGTAATCGAAGTCCTGCGACAGCGTGTCGAGCACCTTCTCGACACCTTCGGTAGTCAGCGCTTCCTTGTCGCGCGTCTGGCTGGCGGCAAGTATGGCGAGGTTGTCGTAGCGCTTGTCGCGGATCAGGGCCTGGCGCAGCGTGGCCTCGCCCTGGATGACGTTGACGAAGTCGAAGACCACGCGCCGCTCGACGCCCATGATGAGATCGAGATTGCGCAGGCCGACGTCGAAATCGACGACGGCGGTCTTGTAGCCGCGCACGGCCAGACCGGTGGCGAAGGAGGCGCTGGTGGTCGTCTTGCCGACGCCCCCCTTGCCCGAGGTCACGACGATGATCTGTGCCAAGGCTGAAGGACTCCCCGAAGCTGAGAATGCGAATGACGCGCCATGATAGCGGCGCGCCCGCCTGCCGTGTGCTGAATGCGCGCCGCCGCCCGGCAAGCGGGCCGGCGCACGCTCAGTCCAGCGCGGCGAACTGCAGGTCATCGCCCTCCAGCCACACCTGCACGGCCTGGCCGCGCAGCTCGGGCCGCATCTTCTCGGCAACGTCGTAGACCCCCGCACAGGCCACCAGCTCGGCTTCGAAGCGGCGGCAGAAGATGCGCGCCTCGGCTTCGCCGCGCGCGCCGGCGATGGCGCGACCGCGCAGCGCGCCGTAGATGTGCACATGCCCATCGGCGATGACCTCGGCGCCGGCCCCCACCGTGCCCAGAACAACCAGATCGGCGCCCTCGGCGTAGATCTGCTGACCGGATCGCACCTGCGAGTGCACCAGACGGGTGCGCGCACCGCCACCAGCGGGTGCCGGCTGTGGCGCGGGCGCCGACTCGTCGGCGGGAGCGGCCTCCTTGCGCGCCGACGGCCGGCCGGCCATCAGCGCCTCCTCGGAAAGCACCGCCAGTCCGCTGGCCGCCGCGGTGGGGGCAAGCTTGCCGTCGGCCACGCCCAGCACCGACAGGCCGTGCTCGCGCGCAACCTCCAGCAGGCTGCTGCAGGCGGTGTGGTGCGCGGCGTCGAGGACGATGGGCATGGCGCGCATCATCTCCGGCAGCGCTTCGGCCCAGGCGCGGAACTCGGCCACCGTTTCGGAGGCGCCGCGTGCGGCCAGGCGCACGCGCGTGACGGGCAGCATCATCCCCTTGACGTCGGTGGCGCTGCTGTTGGCGGTGTCGTTCACGATATCGGCGGCTATGGCGAAGAGGCGCGCATTATTGCGCATGGGCCCATTACCATCAGTGTGGCGCGTATCCTGCTTAAGGAACGCATAAATAAACGGGAGCCTCTCATCGGCGATCTGCGCATCCAGCTCGAGCACGACACCTGCTACCGCTACGACCGGTCCGTCGTGCTGTCGCCGCAGCGCATTCGCCTGCGCCCGGCCCCGCACAACCGCACCGAGCTGGGCGATTACCGCATGCAGGTAGCACCCGCTACGCACCGACTGGACTGGCAGCAGGACGCCTTCGGCAACCATGTCGCACGTGTGCTATTCGACGGCCCGGTCACCGAATTCGCCATCTCCGTGGCGCTGACCGCCGTACCGCGGCCGGTGAATCCCTTCCAGTTCCTGGTGGACCCCGAGGCCGAGCGCTACCCCTTCGCCTACGGGCCGCTCGAAGCCGAAGCGCTCGCGCCCGCACGCGCCACCGATGAGGCCGGCCCGGCGCTGCAGAAGCTCATCGCCGAATGCGGCGGCGCTCAGGACAGCTCGGTAGCCTTTCTGGCCGAGGCCACGGCACGCCTGCGCTCGGTCGTGGCCTATCAGCACCGCGACGAGGCCGGTGTGCTGGACCCGGAGGAGACGCTGCGCAGCGGCGAGGGCTCCTGCCGCGACTCGGCCTGGCTGCTCGTCCAGCTTCTGCGCCACCTCGGCCTGGCGGCGCGCTTCGTGTCGGGCTATCAGGTCAGCGTCCCGTCCGAAGGCCCCGACATTGGCGAGCTGCACGCCTGGGCGGAGGTCTATCTGCCCGGCGCGGGCTGGATCGGCCTCGATCCCAGCACCGGCCTCTTCGCCGGCGAGGGCTACATCCCCCTGGCGGCAGCCACGCGGCCCGAGCTGGCTGCCCCCGTCAGCGGCACGGTTTCTGCCTGCGGCATGACCCTCGACCACAACATCCGCATCCTGCGGCTCGGCCCCGCCGACGCCGTGCCCGATGTCCTTCCGGAGCGCGCTTCGTGACGCAAGACCCCAAGCCCAGCGACCGCCGCATCGACTGGCGGCACTATCGCTCCGACACCTACGATGAGCTCATCGGCAGCGACGGCCGGCCGCGTGCGGCGGCGCGCGCTCTAACCGACTACCTGCAGAGCCTGACGCCGGCCGATCTGGCCGACCGGCGGCTTGCGGCGGAAGTCGCCATCAAGGCGCTGGGCGTGACCTTCACGGTCTACAGCGACGGCGAGAATGTCGACCGCGCCTTTCCCTTCGACATCATCCCGCGCACCATCGCGCGCGCCGAATGGCAGCGCACCGAGGCAGGCCTGACGCAGCGCGTGACCGCGCTCAATCACTTCATTGCCGACATCTACGGCCCGCGCCACATCATCCGCGACGGCGTCTTCCCGGAAGAACTGCTGGCCGAGTCCGCCAACTTCCGGCCGCAGTGCGTAGGCGTGCGACCGCCCGGCGACATCTGGGCGCATATCTGCGGCTCGGATCTGGTGCGCGACGCCGACGGCACCATCTATGTGCTGGAAGACAATCTGCGCGTGCCCTCCGGGGTCTCCTACATGCTGGAGAACCGGATGGTCATCAAGCGCGTCTTCCCGGAAATCTTCGAGTCCAGCCGCATCCTGCCGGTGGACGACTACCCGGCACAGCTCTACGACACGCTGGCGGCACTGTCACCGCGGCCAGCCGATCAACCGGTCATCGGCCTGCTGACGCCGGGCATCTTCAACAGCGCCTACTTCGAGCACTGCTATCTGGCACTGCAGATGGGCATCGAGCTGGTCGAGGGCAGCGACCTCTTCGTCGCCGACGACGACTGCTGCTACATGCGCACCATCCACGGCCCGCAGCGCGTGGATGTGCTGTATCGGCGCATCGACGATCTCTTCATCGATCCGGAAGCCTTCAAGCCCGACTCCATGCTGGGCGTGCGCGGCCTGATGCGCGCCTGGCGCGCCGGCAATCTGGCGCTGGCCAACGCGCCCGGCGCGGGCGTGGCCGACGACAAGGTCGTCTACGCCTTCGTGCCGGAGATGATCCGCTACTACCTCGATCAGGACCCGATCCTGCCCAACGTGCCCAGCTGGCTCTGCATGCGCGACGCCGATCGCAGCCATGTGCTGGCCAACCTCGACAAGCTGGTCGTCAAACCGGCCAACGAGTCCGGCGGCTACGGCATGCTGATCGGCCCGCGCGCCACGCAGGCCGAGCGCGAGGCCTTCGCCGAGCGCATCAAGGCGAATCCGCGCAACTACATGGCGCAGCCGACGCTGGCCATCTCGACCGCACCCACGCTCACCGATGACGGCATCGAGCCGCGGCATCTGGATCTGCGCCCCTTCATCCTGGCGCGCGAGAAGCCCTACGTGACCACCGGCGGGCTGACGCGCGTGGCGATGACACGCGGCTCGCTGGTGGTGAATTCCTCCCAGGGCGGCGGCGCCAAGGACACCTGGGTGGTGGACACCGACGAGGAGACGCGCTGATGCTGTCGCGCACCGCCGAGAACATCTACTGGTTCGGCCGCTATCTGCAGCGTGCCGAGAACACTGCCCGGCTGGTCAATGTGCAGGCTCAGCTGTCGCTGGACCTGCCGCCGCGCGTGCCGCTGTCCTGGGGCTCGCTGATCGAGATTCTCAGCGCCGGCCCCGACTTCGCCGCCCGCGGCGAGCAGCCCGGCGAATCGGAGGTGGCGCGCTTTCTGGTCGCCGACGAGCGCTTCGGCGGCTCCATTCGGCGCACGCTGGGCATGGCGCGCGAGAACCTGCGCAGCACGCGCGAGACGCTGCCCAGCGAGAGCTGGGAGAAGCTCAACGAGCTCTACGCCCTGGTCGAGGCGCGCGGCGAATCGGCCGCCTACCGGCGCATCCGCAACGACCTGCTGCGCAAAGTCATCGAGGATTGCCTGACCATCGTCGGCATGCTCATCAGCAACATGAGCCGCGGCACGGCCTTCCAATTCCTGCGCCTTGGCATGGCGCTGGAGCAGGCCGACATGACGACACGCATCGTCGACGCGCGCTCCGGCGGCATGGTCGCCGACGGCGAGACCGACGAACTGGCGCCCTTTCGCGCAGTGCAGTGGATGAGCGTGCTGAAGTCCCTGCACGCCTATCAGATGTACCGGCGCCAGCAGCGCACGCGCGTGACCGGCCCGCGGGCTCTTGCCTTTCTGCTGCACGACCCGACTTTCCCGCGCAGCGTCAGCTTCTGCCTCTGGTCGATGCAGCAGACGCTACCGCGTCTTCCCGAGCACGCCGGGCTGCGGCAAGCACTGGACGAAGCGGTACAGCTGGTGGCCAGCGCCGATGTCCGCGCCCTGCTGTCGGACGATCAGCCCAACTCGCTGGGGGATATGCTCGACGCGATCCAGATCACGCTCGGCGCCGTGCACAACGCCATCGACGCCAGCTTCTTCCAGCCACCAGAAGAGGTCGTCAGGGAAACCTCGTAGCGCCTCGCCACCCCCGGCGTCCGGCATGCCGGGCCTCGGCAGTACGCCGCGTCTATTGCGAGGCTCGGCTAGCGCAGCCGCAGCACATTGCCCTCGTCAGGATGCCCGCTGCCCCGCTCCTTGCCGGATTCCCAATCGAAGCGCGGCAGCTCGGCGAAGACCGCTTCCAGCTTGCGCGCCCAGGACTCCTTCAGCGCCTGGTAGAAGGGGGTATCGAGGTCCAGACGCATGCGATGACTGATATCGAAGCTGTCGGCCGGCACGATGGCCAGGTCCAGCGGCGGACCCACCGATAGATTCGAGCGCATGGTGGAATCCAGCGATACCAGCGCGCAGCGTGCGGCGTCCTCCAGCGAGGTCTGCGGGCGGATGATGCGGTCCAGAATCGGCTTGCCGTACTTGTGCTCGCCAATCTGCAGAAAGGGGGTCTCCGGCGACACCGAAATGCAGTTGCCCAGCGGATAGATCAGGTAGAGCTGTGGCTCCTCGCCGTGCACCTGTCCGCCGAGTATGAAGGTCGTCTCGATGCCGGTCGTCCCTTTGGTCTCGCCGGCGGCCACCTGCTTCTGCGCGCGCTGCGACAGCGCGCCGATGTATTCGGCAACTTCGTAAACGGTCGGCGGCGTGCGCAGTGAGGGCTCGGCCTCCGCCTGAAGATCGCGCTTGATGGCGGTAATCACGGCCTGCGTCGTCGCCAGATTGCCCGCCGACATCAGCACGAAGACACGCTCGCCCGGAAAGACGAAGCTGTGCAGCTTGTTGTAGGTGCGGACATCATCGACGCCGGCGCTGGTGCGCGTATCCGCGGCGAAGACGAGACCGTCGTTCACCTTGATGCCGATGCAGTAAGTCATTGCGAAGGCGCGGGCGCCCTCCGATCGAACAGAAGGCCATTGTATGCCCCTGGAGCCGCCGGCAGGCAGCCGGGCCGTGTCATCATTTCCGGCCGACAGGCCGCACGGAGATCCGCATGTCCCCCATCGAGATGTATTACGACGTTGCCAGCCCCTACGCCTATCTGGCACTGACGCAGATCGAGGCTCTGGCCGCCCGCCATCAACGCGAGCTCGTCTACAAGCCGATGTTGCTGGGCAAGGTCTTCGAGGCTACCGGCAACCGCATGCCCGCCGCCGTTCCGGCCAAGGGCAAGTACATGATGGGGGATCTGCAACGCTGGGCGGCGTTCTACGGCGTGCCCTTTCGCTTCCCCAGTGTCTTTCCGGTCAACAGCAAGACTGCCCAGCGCATCGCCGCCATCCTGCCCGCGGAACAGGTCGGCGACTGGGCACGCGCAGCCGCGCACGCCTACTGGGCGGACAATCTAGACATCGGTGCGCCCGAGGGCCTGCAACCGGCCTTCGACACGCTGGGCTGGGACCCGGCACCGCTGCTCGCCGAGTCCGAATCGGGCGCTGCCAAGACCCGCCTGCGCGAACTGACCGAGGAGGCGGTCGCCCGCGGCGTCTTCGGCGCACCCAGCTTCTTCGTCGGCGACGCCATGTTCTGGGGCTGCGACCGCCTCGGCCTGCTCGAGCACCACCTGTCGAACGCACGCGCCGCGTGAGCGCGCAGACGCTGCAGGCGCGCGGCCTGCGCTTCGCCGTGCACCGCTGGGGCGAAGATGGCGCACCGGCGCTGGTGCTACTGCACGGATGGGGCGATTCGGGCGCCAGCTTCGCACCGCTGGCCGAGCGCTGGGCCAGGCATGCGCCGGTGGCCGCACCTGACATGCGCGGCTTCGGCGGCAGCGATCACCTGGCCTCCGGCGACTACTACTTCTCCGACTACATCCCCGACCTCGACGCGCTGCTGGCACAGCTCTCGCCGCAGGCGCCGGTGGCGCTGGTCGGCCACAGCATGGGCGCGCAGATCGCCAGCCTCTACGCCGGCATCCGCCCGGAGCGGGTGGCGCAGCTGGTGATCCTGGACGGATTGCATCTGCCCGACAGCGACCCCGCGGACGCCCCCAAGCGCTACCGGCGCTGGCTCGCCCAGCTCGCCGCACCGACCGAGGCGCGCGCCTACGAAAGCTTCGACGCGCTGGCCGAGCGCGTTCGCCACCAGCACCCCGCACTGAGCGAAGCCGACGCACTGCGCATCGCCCACGCATGGGGCCACGCCGAGGGCGAGGGCGTGGTGCTGCGCATGGACCCGCGCCACCGCATCCGCGGCCCGCTGCTCTATCGCGCCGCCGAGTCGAAGGCCATCTGGCGCGAGATCACCGCGCCGACGCTCTTCGTCGACGGCGCGCGCTCGCCCTTTCCAGAGGCCGTCGACGCCGAGGAGCGCGCGGCCCGCCGCGCCTGCTTCGCGCGCCATGAGGTCGTGACGCTGCCAGAGGCCGGCCATATGCTGCACTTCGATGCCCCCGAGGCCACGGCCGAGACCGTGGAAAGCTGGCTGCGCACGCAGGGCTGGCCGGCGCCAGAAGCAGCAGCCGCCATCGGCTAAGCTTGCGCCCTCAATTTCGCCCACGGAAGCCTGCATGAAAGTGCTCGTCATCGGCGGCGGCGGCCGCGAACACGCGCTGGCCTGGAAACTCGCGCAGTCGCCGCGCTGCACCGAAGTCCTGGTCGCACCGGGCAACGCCGGCACCGCGCGCGAGCCAAGCTGCCGGAACGTCGCGGTGAGCGCCGAAGACATCGAGGGATTGCTGGCGCTGGCGCAGGACGAAGGCGTTGGATTCACCGTGGTCGGCCCCGAAGCCCCCCTGGCCGCCGGCGTTGTCGACGCCTTCAGCACCGCCGGGTTGCGCTGCTTCGGACCGCAGCGCGCCGCGGCGCAGCTGGAGGCTTCCAAGGCCTTCAGCAAGGATTTCCTCGCCCGCCACGGCATCCCCACCGCCGACTACGCTAGCTTCACCGAGGCCGAAGCCGCATGCGCCTGGATCAACGCGCGTGGCGCGCCCATCGTCGTCAAGGCCGATGGCCTGGCCGCCGGCAAGGGGGTTGTGGTAGCGCCGGACATCGCCACCGCCCACGAAGCCGTGCGTGACATGCTGGCGCTGGACGGCGCGCGCGTGGTCGTCGAGGAATTCCTCGACGGCGAGGAGGCCAGCTACATCGTCGTCGCCGACGGCCAGGATTTCGTCGCCTTCCCCAGCGCGCAGGACCACAAGCGTATCGGCGACGGCGATACCGGGCCCAATACCGGTGGCATGGGCGCCTACTCGCCGGCTCCGGTGGTGACCGATGCGGTCGAGCAGCGCGTTCGCAGCCAGGTCATCGCCGCCACCCTCGCGGGCCTGGCCGCCGACGGTATCGCCTTCACCGGCTTTCTCTACGCCGGCCTGATGATCGACGGCGAGGGGCAGCCCAAGGTGCTGGAGTTCAATGTGCGCATGGGCGACCCCGAGACCCAGCCGCTGCTGATGCGGCTGCGCTCGGACCTGCTCGATCTGCTCGAAGCCGCCGTCGATCATCGGCTGGGCGCCGTCACTCCGGAATGGGACAAGCAGGCGACGCTGGGCATCGTACTGGCCGCAGAGGGCTATCCCGCCTCTGCCACCAAGGGCGCTGCTATCGAGGGCCTGGAGGCGGCCGAGGAGAACGGCTGCAAGGTCTTCCAAGCCGGCACGCGCGCGGACGACGACGGCAATGTCCTGGTCGACGGCGGCCGGGTGCTCTGCGTCTGCGCGGCGGGCGCGGACATCGCCGCCGCCCAGAAGCAGGCCTACGCCGGCGCCGAGCGCATTGCATGGCCCGGCATGCAGATGCGCCGCGATATCGGCTGGCGGGCCATCGCACGCGGCTGAGCGCGATTCAGCCGACTGCCGGCATATCGAGCAGGGCCACGGCGAAGGAGAAATAAATCAGCACGCCGCAGGCGTCCGCGATGGAAGTCACCAGCGGACCGCTGGCCGCAGCCGGATCGAGGCGAAAACGCGACAGGATGAAGGGCAGCGACATGCCGATAAGGCTGCCCATGATCACCACCGTGAACATCGTCACCGACACCACCAGCGCGATATCGCTGCCGGCCCGGAACCAGCCGATGCCGGAGATTGCCAGGGCCATGGTCACCCCCAGCAGGCCGGCGACCAGGAACTCGCGCCCGAGAAGCCGTCCCCAGTCGCGCAGATGCACATCACCGGTGGCCATGGAGCGCACCATCATGGTGGCGGCCTGCGAGCCGGCATTGCCGGCGCTGGCGATGAGCAGCGGCAGGAAGAAGAGCAGCGCCAGATGCTCGGCGATGGTGGCCTCGAAATAGGCGATGCCCGCGCCCGAGAAGAGGTTGCCGAAGACCAGCACCACCAGCCAGAAGACGCGCGAGCGGTAGAGCGCGCGGATGGAGGCGTTGCGCAGGCTGAGCGGCACCTCGCCCGAGGAGCCGCCGGCCTTGAGGAAGTCCTCGGTGGCCTCGGCCTCGGCGACGTCGTGGGCGTCGTCGTAGGTGACGATACCGATCAGCTTGTCCGCCTCGTCGGTAACCGGCAGCGCGATGAGGTCGTAGCGCGCGATGAGCTTGGCGGCCTCCTCGGCGGGGGCGTCGGCGCGCGCCGAGATGACGTCGGTGACCATGATCTGCTCGACGCGTGCGTGCGCCGGCGCCACGATCAGGTCGCGCAGCGACACCGTACCCAGCAGCCGGCGCGTTTCGTCGACGACGAAGGACTGGTAAATGGTCTCCTTGTCCGGCGCCACGCGCCGCAGCCGCTCGATGGCCTCGCGCGCGGTGAGCTGCGGCGTCAGCGTGGCGTAGTCGGAAGTGATGACCGCGCCGATCGTGCCTTCCTCGTAGGAAGCCAGCCGACGGATATCCTCGCGCTCGACCTGCGCCATGGCAGGCAGGAACTTCTCCTGCGTCTCCTCGTCGAGCTGATTGAAGACGTCGACGCGCTCGTCGGCCGACATGTGGAAGAAGAGCGCGGTCAGCTCGGGACGGTTGAAATAGCCGATGACTTCGACCTGGCGCTCGAGCTCGAAATAGCCGAAAAGCTCGGCGCGCGCCTCGGCCGGGACCTGCAGCAGCAGCGCGCGCACCTCGGCCGGCTCGAAACCATCCAGCGCTTCGGCAACGTCGGCGTTGTGGTTCTGCTTGACGATCTGCGCGAAGGCGCGATCTTCATCGCCGCCCAGCGCTTCCCGAATCGGGAAGGTCAGCTCTTCTCGTTCCATGATTCCGCCTCGTTGTAATGCCTCGTCCGGCATGCGGCCCGGACGCTGGAGACGGAATCGACGCGGTCGACCCTTCAGGCCCGGATGGCCGTCAGCTTGCTAGATCGACTGTATGGGTCCATTGATGGGAGACAGGCTTTCGAGTGATGCCGTCAACGCCATGGAAGGCGTTCCGGGCGCGCGTAGTCTAGCGGCCGGCGGATCGAAGTCAACCGCCCCGGGAAGGCTGCGGGAATGTGTCGGACCGCGGTCCCGCCGGCGGCGCGAAATGCGTGCCGCCGGCGGATCACTGCGACCTAATTGCGCTTCATCGCGTCGAAGAACTGGGAATTGGTCTTCGTCTGCTTCATGCGGTCGAAGAGCAGCTCCATGGCCGCGATGTCGTCCATGTCGTGGACGGCCTTGCGCAGCAGCCAGATCTTCTGGAGATCGCTCGGGTCGATCATCAGCTCCTCGCGGCGAGTGCCGGAGCGGTTGATGTTGACGGCCGGATAGACCCGCTTCTCGGCCAGACGGCGCTCGAGATGGATCTCCATATTGCCGGTGCCCTTGAACTCCTCGTAGATCACCTCGTCCATCTTGGAGCCGGTGTCGACCAGCGCCGTGGCAATGATGGTCAGGCTACCGCCCTCTTCGACATTGCGCGCGGCACCGAAGAAGCGCTTGGGTTTCTGCAGGGCGTTGGCGTCGACGCCACCGGTCAGCACCTTGCCGGAGCTCGGCGCCACGGTGTTGTAGGCGCGCGCCAGGCGGGTGATGGAGTCGAGCAGGATGACGACGTCGCGCTTCTGCTCGACCAGACGCTTGGCCTTCTCCAGCACCATCTCGGCGACCTGCGTGTGCCGCGACGGCGCTTCATCGAAGGTCGAGGCGACGACTTCGCCGCGCACGGTGCGCTGCATGTCGGTGACCTCTTCGGGGCGCTCGTCGATGAGCAGCACGATGAGGTAGACGTCCGGATAATTCGACATCAGCGACTGCGCGATGTTCTGCAGCAGCATCGTCTTGCCGGCCTTGGGCGGCGAGACGATCAATCCGCGCTGACCCTTGCCGCAGGGCGAGATCAGGTCGAGGATGCGGGCGGTGATGTCCTCGGTCGTGCCATTGCCACGCTCAAGCTGGAAACGCTCGTCCGGGAAAAGCGGCGTCAGATTCTCGAAGTTGACCTTCTGACGCGTCTTTTCAGGTGCCTCGAAGTTGACCTCATTGACCTTCAGCAGCGCGAAGTAGCGCTCGCTCTCCTTGGGCGCGCGTACGCGACCGGTCACCGTGTCACCGGTGCGCAGGCCGAAACGCTTGACCTGGCTGGCCGAGACGTAGACATCGTCCGGACCGGCCAGATAGGAGGCGTCGGGTGAACGCAGGAAGCCGTAGCCCTCCTGCATCAGCTCGAGCACGCCGGTGTCGTAGATCTGCGCCTCGCGGTCGCCGGCAGCGCGCACAAGGGCGGTAATCAACTCCGGCTTGCGACTGCGCGAGACGTTGTCGATGCCTTGAGCGGTGGCCAGTTCCATGAGCTGGGTGGCCGTCATGGCCTTCAGCTCTGCAATGCTGACCCGTTCCCCATTATCGCCATCGGCTTCCGGCTCATTGGCTGCCGCGGCGATCTCGGCTTCCAGTTCCTCGTCGGAGGGAAGGCCCGCCGGTGATGGACTGCCGTTGGGGTTCTTGTTCCGCGGCCGACGGCGCGGGCGAGACCGCTTGGGTCCAGGCTGATTAGATGTGTTGCTCAACGAAAGCTGCCAGTTGTGCCTTGCCGACGGCGCCGGTCTGCGTTGCAGCCGCTTCGCCGTTCTTGAAGAGGATGAGAGTGGGAATGCCACGCACGGAGAAACGCTGCGCGATCTCCTGATTGTCGTCGACATTCAGCTTGACGATCTTGAGCTGATCCTGTTTTTCGTCCGCGATCTGCTCGAGCACCGGGGCAATCATGCGGCAGGGGCCGCACCATTCCGCCCAGAAATCGACCAGCACGGGCTTGTCCGATTGCAGGACTTCCGTGTCGAAGCTGTCCGCCGATACGGCGGTAACGTTCTCGCTCATGAGGGATGCTCCTTGTAAAAAGGAAAAAAATGAGCATGCTGTCCGCGCCGCGCACGACCCTCGTCTAGGGCAGGCGGTTATGTGGCAACGGTGGGGAAAGACTGCGCTGGAATCGCGCGGCAAACGCGTCGCGCCGGCAGCCTTTGACTACATTGAATCTGAGCCTGCGACGTTTTGCAAGCCCGCCGATCCGGAATCGGCGCACGACATGCACGCGGAGTATGCTTGCGATAGCTCCAATCGATCCAAAACCGCTCATGTCCGCACCTTCCGACAAGGCGCAGACCGCCTTCGCGCAACTGCCGCTGACCGACATCCTGCAGCGCAACATAGCCGCGCTGGGCTTCTCGCACTGCACGCCCATCCAGGCCAAGGCGTTGCCGCTGGCGCTGGAAGGCCGCGACATCGCCGGCCAGGCGCAGACCGGTACCGGCAAGACTGTCGCCTTCCTGCTGGCCACCTTCGACCATCTGCTGCGCACCGAGCCGACTGGCCCCGACGGCCAACCTCGCGCAGTGATCGTCGCGCCAACGCGCGAGCTGGTCATCCAGATCCACGCCGACGCGGAGCCACTGGCCCGGGAGACTGGCCTGCGGCTGGGACTGGTCTACGGCGGCACGGGTTACGATTCACAGCGCGAGCAGGTTGCCGCCGGCGTCGACGTGCTGATCGGCACCCCCGGCCGGCTCATCGACTACTTCAAGCAGAAGATCTTCACGCTCAAGCATGTGCAGGTCGCGGTGCTCGACGAAGCCGACCGCATGTTCGACCTCGGCTTCATCAGCGACATCCGCTTCATCCTGCGCCGCTGCCCGGAGCCGACCCAGCGCCGCAACTATCTGTTCTCGGCGACGCTGTCTCACCGCGTGCTCGAGCTGGCCTACGAGCACATGAACAACCCGACCAAGGTGGAGATCGAGCCCGAGCAGGTCACTGCTGATCGCGTGCGCCAGTCCCTGGTGCACGTCGGCAACGAGGACAAGCTGCCCATGCTGGTCGGCGTCCTCCGGCACACCGGTGCCACGCGCACGATGATCTTCGTCAACACCAAGCGCGCCGCCGACATCGTCGAGCGCACGCTCCGGGGCAACGACATCGAGGCGCGCACGCTCTCCGGCGACGTGCCACAGAAGAAACGCGAGCAGCTGCTCGCGCGCTTCCGCAGCGGCGAGCTGGCGGTGCTGGTAGCCACCGACGTGGCCGCGCGCGGTCTGCACATTGAGGGCGTCTCGCACGTCATCAACTACGACCTGCCGCAAGACGCCGAGGACTACGTGCACCGCATCGGCCGCACCGCCCGCGCCGGCGCCGAAGGCGATGCCATTTCTCTGTGCTGCGAGGAATGGGTCTACTCCCTGCCCGAGATCGAGGCCTACGCCGGCATCAAGATCCCGCAACTACCCGACGCCGACAGCTGGATGGCGCAGGACATGAAACCGCCGCTGCCGCGACCGCCGCGCGCCGAAGGCGAGCAGCGCGGCGGCGGCGGCCGACGGCGCAGCGGCGCGGGCGGCCGCGGGCAGCGCGGGAGCGCCCGGCGCTGAGCCCGCGCGCGCCGAACTCCCGGGGCGATTGACTACTTATGCTAATCATTCCCATTTAGTTTTGCTATGCTCTCTGCATCCTCGGCCGACTGAAAGCCGGGCCCCGCGATTGCCACAAGGGAGATGCATGCAGTGAGATACACGACCTCAGCCGCCTTCGTAGCGGCGACCATGACGCTTTCAGGCCAAGCGCTCGCCGACGAGGCCACCCGCCTAGGCGACGTCTCGGTGATCGGGTCCAAGGAAGCAGCCACCGAATTGCCCGGCTCGGCCAGCTATATCGACCGCCAGGACATCACTCGCCAAGGCTACGACGACATCAACCGCATCCTGCGCGAAACGCCCGGCGTCTACGTTCGCGAGGAAGACGGCTACGGGCTCTTCCCCAACATCAGCATCCGCGGCGCGGATCCGGGACGCAGCTCCAAGGTCACGATCATGGAGGACGGCGTGCTGATGGCGCCTGCCCCTTATGCTGCGCCCGCGGCTTATTACTCGCCAACTGTTGGGCGCATGTCCGGGGTTGAGGTTGTCAAGGGCTCTAGCCAAGTGCGCTTCGGACCGCGCACCACCGGCGGCATCATCAACTATCTCTCCACACCGATCCCGCAAACGCGCTCGGGCTACCTTCGCAGCGCCTTCGGTACAGACAGCGAGTTCCGCAACCAGCTCTGGTTCGGTGACAGCGTCGAAGGCGCCGCCGGCGAATTCGGATATCTGGTCGAGCTTTATCACCGCCAGACGGACGGCTTCAAGGAAATGCAGGGCCCCGCCAGCGATCTCGGCCCGGACGCCGGCGACACCGGCTTCCGGCGCGTAGAGCCGATGATCAAGCTGGCTTGGGCGCCGGATACCGCACTCGACCAACGCCTGGAACTGACCTATGGGCGCTCCGAGCTTGATGCCGACGAGACTTATCTCGGCATAACTACCGCCGACTTCGCTCGCAATCCGAACCTTCGCTATGCCGCATCCCAGTTCGACAATATCCGCACCCAGCAAGAGCGCGCCATCCTGCGCTACTCGTTAGCACCGACCGAAGCGTTGTCGTTGGATGCCAAGCTCTATCGCACGGACTTTGCCCGCAACTGGGACAAGATCCGCCAGGTCAACGGCAACAGCCTGAGCGCCGCACTGGCGCAGGGCGGGAACGATCTCGCCACTCTACGCGGCGAGCAGGCCGGCACCTGGGGCTACCGCGACAACAACCGCGAGTACTACGCCCAGGGCGCCGAATTTAGCGCCGAGCTGGACTACGCCACCGGCGACATCGGCCACACCCTTCGTGTCGGAGTGCGTCGACACGAGGACGAGGTGTTCCGCTTTCAGCGCAACAAGACCTACAACGTCAACGCCCAGGGGCAGGTCGTATCGCTCGACCTCAACCCGCCCGGCTCGCAGGACAACCGCAAGCAGCAGGCCGAGGCCACGGCCGTCTACGCCGAGAATGCGGTGCGCATCGGCGCGCTGACGCTGACACCGGGCGTGCGCTTCGAGCAGATCGACTGGACCGTGCAGGACTTCCGCGGCGCCACTCCGGATATCAGTGAAGGCGACGAGGGCTACGTCACCGGAGGCCTCGGCTTCAACTACGCACTCGGCGCTGGCAGCGCTCTCTTCGGCGGTGTCTACCAAGGCTTCTCGCCTCCCTCGCCGGGCGACGGCATTGCCGGCGAGGATGCCGAGGAAAGCGTTTCCGTGGAGCTTGGCGGCCGCTTCCGCACAGCGGGCGGGATAGCGCAGGAGCTGGTGCTCTTCGGCACGCTCTTCGACAACCTGCTGGTACCGGACAACGCCGGCGCCTCCGGCACGGCCGACAACACGGCTTCGGTGGGCGAGGTCGAGACCTACGGTCTGGAATACGCACTGAACTACGACCCAGGCCGCCAGCTGGGCTGGCGCTTCGGCACACCGCTCTCCCTGGCCGCGACCTACACCAGCGCCGAGATCGCGAACGACTCCAACGCCGCCGGCGACCCGGAATCGATCTTCAGCGGCGGCCGCGACGGGGCCGAGCTGCCCTATATCCCTGACTTCCAGATCAGCGCCACGGCCGGAGTGGAGGGTGCACGCTGGTCACTGAGCTTGCGTGCCCTCTATGTCGATGAGGCCTTCGCCACTGCCCTGAACACCGAGGAGGAGGTAATTCTTGGGGGAGATGCCAACAACCCACAAGTCGTACCGGATGCACGCGGTGGAAAGATCGACAGCCAGTTCGTCATCGACCTGACGGCGCGCTACGCGCTCACTGAACGGGTCAGCGTCTTCGCCAACGCCTTCAACCTGCTGGACCGCGAATACATCGCCTCGCGGCTGCCAGAAGGCCCACGGCCGGGCGCGCCGCAGACCTTCCTCGCCGGCATCGAGGCGAACTTCTACTAGGCGCAGACCACAGCGCTGGCTTAGACGGACCCGTCTCCCCCGGAGGCGGGTCCTTTGCTTTGGACGGCAGTAAACAACTCATCAAGTGTACGTACGGTCGGAAAGCCGTCATGCGTGCGCGGCGGTTGGCTGCGGTCCGGCCAGGCAGCAGCTACCACGTGAGCGATCCCGAAATCACGCGCCGCTTCCAGCACGGGCATCGAGTCATCCACGAAGAGTGCGGCATCTGGCTCGAAGGGGTGCCGCCCGTGCAGCCGCTGCCAAAAGGCGGGCTGCTCCTTGGGTGCGCGCAAGGAATGGGAACTGACGATGCGCTCGAAGTAGTCGGCGATGGGCGCGCGCTCGAGCTTGATGGCCAGCGTCTCGGGGTGCGCGTTGGTCACCAGCCAGAGCCGCTTGCGGTCTTCGCACAGCCGCTCCAGCACCGCGGTAGTCTCGGGCAGAAGCTGCACGCCGTGCGCGACCTCGCGCTTGAGTGCCGCCACATCCAGCCCGGTCTGCCGGCTCCAGAAGTCGGTGCAGTACCAGTCGAGGCTGCCGCGCGTGCGCGCAAAGATGGGCTGCAGCTCGGCCATCGCCTCGGCCGCGGTCAGGCCGCGTGCCGCGCCGAAGCGCTGCGGCAACAGCTGTGTCCAGAAATGGGTATCGAAGGCGAGATCGAGCAGCGTGCCGTCCATGTCGAGCAGCACTTCCTCCACGTCCCGCCAGGGCATTGGCTCGGCCATCCCCCTATCATACGGGCTGTTCCACAAGAGCTAACCCATGATCAGCGAGCAGCTTCTGCACGCCGTCCAGGACATCGCCCGCGATGCCGGCAACGCCATTCTTTCCGTCTATCACACCGACTTCCAGGTCGAAGACAAGGCCGACAAGTCGCCGCTGACCGAGGCTGATCTGACGGCACACCGCATCATTGGCGCCGGCCTGCGCGCGCTGGAACCGAGTCTGCCCATCCTCTCCGAGGAAGGCAGCGACGCCGAAGCCGAGGACCGGCGCAGCTGGTCGCACTTCTGGCTGGTCGACCCGCTCGACGGCACCAAGGAGTTCGTCAACCGCAACGGCGAGTTCACGGTGAACATCGCGCTGATCGAGGACGGCGAGCCGGTACTGGGCGTCGTGCACGCCCCGGCTCTGGGCACGAGCTACATCGCCGCGCGCGGCATCGGCGCCTTTCGCGAGGACAGCGAGGGTCGGCGCCCGATCGCCACGCGCAGCGCTCCCGAGCGACCGGCCTTCGTCGTCAGCCGCTCGCATCGCGACGAGGCGCTGGAGGCACTGCTCGCGCGCCTGCCCGAGCACGAGGCGGTGAGCACCGGCAGCTCGTTGAAGTTCTGCCTGGTGGCGGAGGGCGTTGCCGATCTCTATCCGCGCACCGGCCCGACCAGCGAATGGGATACCGGCGCCGGACAATGCGTCGCCGAGATTGCCGGCGCGCGGGTACTGCGCCTGCCCGACCTCGGACCGATGCGCTACAACGAGCGCGACACGCTGCTCAATCCGGGTTTCGTCGTCATCGGCGATCCCGCCGCAGCCTGGGCGGATCAACTGGGCGGATGAGCGTCAGCGGCGACGCGCGGCCGATCGGCATCTTCGATTCCGGCATCGGCGGGTTGTCGGTCTGGCGCGAGATCGCCGCACAGCTGCCCGCCGAGCCCTGCATCTACGTCGCCGACCAGGCGAAAGTGCCCTACGGCCCGCGGCCGGCCGCCGAGATCCTGACGCTGGCGCTGCGCGTGGTCGACTGGCTGCGCGCGCGTGACTGCAAGCTGATCGTCGTCGCCTGCAACTCGGCCTCGGCCGCTGCCCTGCAGCATCTGCGCCGCGCGCACCCGGAGCTGCCCTTTGTCGGCATGGAACCGGCCATCAAGCCGGCTGCGGCGCTGTCCCGGTGCCGCATCGCGGGCGTGCTCGCGACGCCGGCCACGCTGACCGGCGAGCTCTATCGCTCGACGGTGGCCCGCCACGCCCAGGACATGCGCATCATCGCCGAGGGCTGCCCCGGGCTGGTCGACGCCATCGAGGCCTGCGCCGACGACGACGCGCTGCGCGCACAGCTCGACGGCTTCGTCGCGCCCGCGCGCGATGCCGGTGCCGATGTCATGGTCATGGCCTGCACCCACTATCCGCTTGTGCAGCACCTCATCGCACCACTGTGCGGCGCACAAATGCAGCTCATCGACCCGGCACCTGCAGTGGCGCGTCAGACCGGCCGGCTGCTCGACGCACACGCGATGCGCGCACCGGCTGGCGGACCGGTAGGCTCCCGATTTTTCACGACGGGCACCGATGGGAACCGCATGACACGCGCGGCGCGCCACTGGCTCGGCCACGATCTCGACGTGAGGCTGCTACCGGAAGGCGAACTCAGCTCAGCGCGAAGCGCGCATTGACCTCGGCGAAGTCGCGCGCCTGCGGATGGGCATCGGCCGGCTCCGCGCTGGTATCGCGCAACAGCTGGCAGGTCTGCATATCGGCGGCGGCGGCGGCGTCCAGCTCCGCGCCGATATCGGAGAGAAAGAGAATCTCCGAGCCCGCCAGACCGATCTGGCTGCAGATCGCCGCATAGGAAGCGACCTCCTTCTTGCCCCCTACTCGGGTATCGAAGAAGTCGGAGAAATAGCCGCAGAGATCGCCCGCCACGGAGTGGCCGAAGATCAGCTTCTGCGCCGCCACCGAACCCGAGGAATAGACGTAGAGCGCCAATCCACGCGTGTGCCAGGCGTGCAGCCACTCGGGGGTATCCGGATAGACGTGACCGTGCAGGCGGCCCTCGGCGTAGCCCTGCTGCCAGATCATGCCCTGGATGGCCTTCAGCGACGTCGCCTTGCGGTCGGCATCCATCCAGGCCAGGAGTTCCGCGGCCACCGCGTCGGGCTCCGGCGCGCAGCCGGCCTCCTCCGCAACCGCCTGCATGTGCGCCAGCACCTCGGGCTCCTCGGTATGCGCGCGCAGAAAGGCGTACATCCGCTCGCGAGCGTAAGGGAAGAGGGTGTCGTGAACGAAGGCGATCGAACTCGTGGTGCCCTCAATGTCCGTAAGGATGGCTCGAATCATGTGCGCTCCGGCGCTGGCTTCGGGTTGCCTTTGCCCGACGCTGGCTGCCCCCAGGGGGCGCGTATGCCTTGACCGTTGCTCAAGCGGCCGCTTCGATGTCATCCATGCGCGGAAAGCGCTCGGCGATATCGCTACCGGTGAAGTTGGCGACCCATCCTTCGGGCGTAGTGAACAGGCGGATGGCCTTGAGATGGGGCTCCGCGCCCATGTCGAACCAGTGCGTCATGCCGGCCGGCACCGAGATCAGATCGCCGCGGGTGCAGTACACGGCAAAGACGCGTCCATTCACGCGCAGGTAGAACAGCCCCTCGCCCTCCACGAAGAAACGCACCTCGAAATCGTCATGCGTGTGCTCGTGCAGGAACTTGTCGCGCAGCGCCTGCTTCTGCGGGTGGTCGGCCGTCAGCGCGATGACATCCATCGTGCGGAAACCGAAGCGCTTCATCAGGCCGTCAATGGGCTCGCGGTAGGCCTCGATGATCTCGTCCTGCGACGAATCGGCGTCCAACGGCTGGGTCGCTTCCCAGCGCTCGTAGAGCACGCCGATGCTGTCCAGCTCGCGCTGGATGGCCTGCGGATCCCGCAGCGTGCGCTCGGCGCGGTGTGGATTGTGTTCGGAAAAGATGGCAAGACTGGTCATGAACTGCGGTGTCTCCCCGGTTGGGACTGCCATTGGCAGTCGAACAGGAATTCGAGCGCTTCGACGCGATACCGGGCTTGCGGGACGTCCTGCCCCCAAGCGTAGAGGCCGTGGCCACGGATCAGGAATCCCTGGTGTCCGCAACCATCGGCGAAGGCCTGCTCTACGACCGCGGCCAGACGCGCAATGTTCTGGTCGTTGTCGAAAACCGGTATCGCGACGCTCGTTTTATGTGTGGTGATGCCTTCCAGAATCTTCAACAGCTCGTAATCCGCGAGCTGAATGTCGTCGAAAGCCCGCGACAGTAGCGTCGCGGGCACAGAATGTGTGTGCAGGACCGCACCGACCGCCGGGAAATGCCGGTAGACCGCGCAGTGCAGCAGAGTCTCGGCAGAGCTGGGGCGATGCGCTTGTTGCGGCGTGCCCTCGCCGTCCACGACCAGGAAGTCAGCTGGCGTTAATTCGCCCTTGTGGCAGCCGCTGGCCGTCATCAGGAAGCGGTCCGATCCGATGCGGGCCGAGAAATTGCCGCCGCTGGCCGGGACCCAACCGCGCTGATGCAGCAGATGGCCCGCGCTGATGAGCGCGTCGGTGATTGCAGCAACATCCACGTACAGCACCCTCCGATAGCAGCAGCGGTCAGCGGTGGCGAAGCCTAGGCGGGCCAGATTGCGATCTCAAGACCACGAGGTGTCATTTCGATGCCGGACCGCTCGTGCTTGACCGCTCCGGAACCATGCAAGGCAGCGCCGGGCCGCAGAACCTGCATTGGCGGTGATCAAGTCGGGGGATTTTGGACTGCGTGCGACTCTGCGATCGCATCGTGGTGTTGCCAAGCGCCCCGGAGGCCGACAACTCCATCCGGGTCAGTCCAGCGTTCCGGGAGCCTTGGCCGACAGCGCCGCTCCCTTCAATGCTTCGCCGCCAGGGGTGGGCACTTGCGACGCTAAGATCCCCACCGCTCGCAAAACTGTTCGCCACCTTGTGGGGCGCAGACTCGCAACGCTAGATCCCCAGCTTCGCTGGGGCCCAATTCGAGAACTCCGTACCCCTTCAACGCTTTGCCTCTAGGGGGTAGCCACTCGCGACGCTAAGATCCCCACCGCTCGCACAACTGTTTCGCCAACTTGTGGGGCGCAGACTCGCGACGCTAGATCCCCAGCTCCGCTGGGGCCCCTCCACGCTGCTCGCTGCGCTACTTAATCTTGGCTTCCTTGAAGGCGACGTGCTTGCGGACTACCGGGTCGTACTTGCGGAATTCAAACTTGTCCGGCGTGTTCTTCTTGTTCTTGGTCGTCGTGTAGAAGAAGCCGGTGCCGGCGGTGGACACCAGGCGGATCTTCTCGCGATCCTTCTTGGTCTTGGCGGCCATGGCTTAGACCTTCTCGCCGCGTGCGCGGATGTCGGACAGCACCGACTCGATGCCGCTCTTGTCGATCATGCGCATACCCTTGCTGGAAACGCGCAGCTTGACGAAGCGCTTCTCGGCTTCGACCCAGAAGCGATGCGTATGCAGATTGGGCAGGAAGCGCCGACGCGTGTGGTTGTTGGCGTGCGAGACGTTGTTGCCGACGATCGGACGCTTGCCGGTAACTTGGCAGACTCGGGACATGGAAACCTCGGATCAGGGCGGACCGGTGGGTCCGCTGACGAAAGAGCGCGGCTTTATAGCAGAAGCCCGGATTCCTGACAAGATTGCGCGCACTCAAAGCCAGCCGCGTTCAGCGAAACTGACGCAGTCATCGCCCACCACAAAGTGGTCCAGGACGCGGATCTCGACGGTGCGTAGCGCGGCGATCAGGCGCTCGGTCAGGTCGCGGTCGGCCGCCGAGGGCTCGGCCACGCCGCTGGGGTGGTTGTGCGCCAGGATGACCGCCGCGGCGTTGTGCGCCAGCGCGGTCTTGACGACTTCGCGCGGATAGACGGCCGCCGCGTCGATGGTGCCCCGGGCCAGCACCTCGAAAGCCAGCACACGGTGCCGGTTGTCGAGCAGCAGGAGACCGAAGAGCTCGCGCGGCTCGTCCCGAAGCCGTGCCTGCAGATAGCGCCGCGTCTGCAATGGGTCGGCCAGCGCATCACCGCGCTGCATTTCCTCAGCCATATGCCGCCGCGACAGCTCGACCACAGCCTGCAGCTGCGCGTATTTGGCGTCGCCCAGCCCGCGCGCGCTGGAGAAGCTGGCGCGGTCGGCAGCCAGCAAGCCGCGCAGCCCATTGAAACGCGCGATCAGCTCGCGCGCCAGATCCAAGGCCGAGGCGCCGGCCACCCCCGTGCGCAGAAACACCGCCAGCAGTTCGGCGTCGGACAGCTTTTCTGCACCCAGCGCCAGCAACTTCTCCCTCGGCCGCTCGCCTTCCGGCCAGTCGCGTATAGACATCCGACTCTCCCCCGACACCCTGACACCTAGGCTAGCGCGCCCCCGGGTGGCTTCTCCAGACCCGGCGCACGCTCGCGCTGCGCTACCATCGCGCCATGTCGCAGCCCAGTCTTGCCGGTCGTCGCATCCTGCTCGGGGTCAGCGGCGGCATCGCGGCCTACAAATCCGCCGAGCTCGTGCGTGGCCTGCGCGCAGCAGGCGCGCAGGTACAAGCCGTGCTGACCGCCGGCGGCGCGCGCTTCATCACGCCCGTGACGCTGCAGGCGCTGTCCGGCCATCCGGTGCGGCAGAGCCTCTGGGACGAGAATGCCGAGGCCGCCATGGGCCACATCGAGCTGGCGCGCTGGCCGGACGCCGTTGTCATCGCCCCGGCCTCGGCCAACGTCATGGCGCGGCTCGCGTCCGGCATGACCACGGACCTGCTGTCGACGCTCTGTCTGGCCAGCGACCGGCCGCTGCTGCTGGCGCCGGCCATGAACCGGCTGATGTGGGCGCATCCGGCGACGCAGGCCAATCTCGCCACACTGAAGCAGCGCGGCGCCACCGTGGTCGGCCCCGATGCCGGCGACCAGGCCTGCGGCGAAATCGGCGAAGGGCGCATGAGCGAGCCCACCGCGATCATCCAGGCCATCGGCCAGCTGCTCGGTGCCGGCAGCGGCCCGCTCGCCGGCCGGCACGCCGTCATCACAGCCGGGCCGACGCGCGAGGCCGTCGACCCGGTGCGCGTGCTGACCAACCGCTCCTCCGGCCGCATGGGCTTCGCGGTGGCGAGCGCGCTGGCGCGGGCCGGCGCGAATGTGACGCTGATCGCCGGGCCGGTGACCCTGGAGACACCGCCCGGCGTGACGCGCGTGGATGTGGAATCGGCCGCCGACATGGCCGAGGCCGCCAGCCGCCACGCCGCCGGCGCCGATCTCTTCGTCGGCTGCGCGGCCGTGGCCGACTACCGCCCGGCTGACACCCGCGCGCAGAAGATCAAGAAGCACGACGAGTCGCTGTCACTGGCGCTGGCGCGCACCGAGGACATCCTGCAGCGCCTGCGCGCCGAGCAACCTGAGCTGTTCATGGTCGGCTTCGCCGCCGAGACCGAAAACCTTGCCGACAACGCCCGCGACAAGCTCGAGCGCAAGGGCCTGCAGATGGTGGCCGGCAACCTCGTCGGCGACGGCCGCGCCTTCGACCGCGACGACAACACCCTCACCCTCTACACCGCCGCGGGCGAGCAGCCGCTGGGCAGCGGCGCCAAGACCGAGCTGGCCGAGCGTCTGGTCGCCGCCGTCGCCGAGGCCTACAACAAGCACAACAAGCCATGACCGAGATCGAAATCCGCGTGCTTGACGCGCGCGCCACCATTCCCGAGCCCGCCACCGCCGGATCGGCCGGCTGTGATCTGCGCGCGATTCTCGACGCACCGCTGACGCTGCCGCCCGGCACCACCGAGCTGCTGCACACCGGCCTGTCGATCCACATCAAGGACCCCGGCCTGGCGGCGATGATCCTGCCGCGCTCGGGGCTGGGTCACAAGCACGGCATCGTGCTGGGCAATCTCGTCGGGCTGATCGACTCCGACTACCAGGGCGAGCTGATGGTCTCCTGCTGGAACCGCGGCAACGCCGAATTCACCATCGAGCCGGGCGAGCGCGTCGCGCAGCTCGTCATCGTCCCCGTCGTGCAGGCGCATTTCCGCCAGGTCGAAGCCTTCGGCGACAGCCTGCGCGGCGACGGCGGCTTCGGATCCTCGGGGAGGCAGTGATGGCACTGAATGCCGATGCGGCCATGCAGGTCGCCCGCGTTCTCACCGAGGCGCTGCCCTACATCCGGCGCTTCGCCGGCGCCACGGTCGTGGTCAAGTACGGCGGCAACGCCATGGAGAACCCGCAGCAGGCGACCTCCTTCGCGCGCGACATCACGCTGATGAAGCTGGTCGGCATGCATCCCGTCGTCGTGCACGGCGGCGGCCCGCAGATCGGCCAGCATCTGGAGCGGCTGGGCATCGCCTCGCGCTTCGTCAACGGCCTACGCGTCACCGACGCCGAGACCATGGAGATCGTCGAGATGATGCTCGGCGGCCACGTCAACAAGGCGCTGGTCGCGGCCATCAATCAGCAGGGCGGCCGCGCCGTCGGGCTGACCGGCAAGGACGGCGGCCTGATCCGCGCGCGCAAGATGCCGAGCGAGGAGGACATCGGCCAGGTCGGGGAAGTCGAGGCCATCGATCCGGCCGTCATCACGCATCTGGAGGCCGGCGGTTTCATCCCGGTCATCGCGCCGGTAGGCGTGGGCGAGGACGGCGCGTCCTACAACATCAATGCCGACACCGTCGCCGGCAAGATCGCCTCCGTACTCAAGGCCGAGAAGCTGATGCTGCTGTCGAACATCCGCGGCGTGCTGAGCGCCGACGGCGAGCTGCTCACCGGCCTGAAGACCGAGGAAGTCGACCGGCTGATCGCCGACGGCACCATCCACGGCGGCATGCTGCCGAAGATCGCCTGTGCCCTGGATGCCGTGAAATCGGGCGTGCGCGCTGCGCACATCGTCGATGGCCGCGTCGAGCACGCCGTGCTGCTGGAACTGTTCACCGACGAGGGGGTCGGCACCCTGATCAAGCCCTGAGCGGGTGCTCACAAAACTACTGCGCTCGGCACCTTGGCTCTGTCCGGTGCTCAAGATGCTCATGTATTGATCAATACACCGCGCGCTCTGCGCTCCGGGCAAAGCCAATCTGCCTTCGCTCGCTACGTTTTGTGGGCACCCTTAAGGGGAGCAGCTTCAGTAGCCGGCCCCCTTCTCGGGGCCGTCGGCCAGATAGCCGTCGACCGTCTCGCGCACGAAGGCGGCGTCGGCCTCGGCCTCGAATTCGCGTTCCCCGTCAGCGATGGCCTGCGCGCGCCGGAACAACGGCCGGAACAGCCCGGCCTGATCGACGCGCGACTTGAGGTGAATGCGCCCGCGCTCGGCGAGCAGCTCATCCCAGTAGCCACGCACCAGCTTCCAGAATTCCGCGGTGGCCTGCCAGTAGGCGTCACCGTCGGAAAAGTCATAGTCGGTGATGCGCTCGTAGCGCGCGATGCCGTATTCCCTTGCCACGCGTTTCTCGATCTCGCCCAGCGCACCGACCACGACCTTCTCGTTGTGCTCCTCCTGCACCCAGCCGGTGGGCAGCACGACGTGCCGATTGGTGCCCACCAGCGCGTCGTAGTCGTCGCGTACCGAATACTCGCGCCGCGGCAGCGGCCGCCAGGTTTCGTCGCCCTTCCACGCCGAGAATTCCGGCTCGTGACGCCAGCGCCCCCAGGCCGCGTAGCGCGGCGAGTCGTCGACCTGCCAGACGGTCTGCAGCCAGCGACCCTCGCGCGCATCCTTGTCGACGGTCTCCCGCCGCCAGGTGTTGGCGCCGCGGTAAACGTGTGCGGCCTCGGCCTCGTAGCGCCAATCCTGACGCCAGTGCTTCTGCACGAAGGGTCCCTGCAGCTCGCCGTCGTCGTCGACGAAGGACATGACGAGGATGTGCTGCAGGGCGATATGCTCACCCTCGTCGGCGACTACGTAGACGTGCTCGGTGGCCCAGCTCTGGTAGGGCGCGGGCGGCTCGTAGCCGGCCTGATAGCCCACCACCTCCAGGAAATCGAAGCTGACGCGGTAGGGACCCGCCATGGCCAGAATGGCGCGCCGGTCGCGCTCGAAGGCCGACAGGTCCTCGGCCTGCAGGCGCCGGAAGTCGGCACTCGGCTCCTGCAGCAGATCGACCGGCGGCCCCTTCGTGCTGCCACCGCGCGGCTGCATGGCGTCATCCGCCTCGAAGGGCCAGGAGAAGGTGTAGCGGCCTCCGATTTCTCCACCGCTCGCATGTAGAACGAAGGTGGGCAGAAGGAGGGCAAACAGAGCCAGGCTGAACTTCGACTTCATGGACGATCACTCCCGGTGGAGGAAAGAGTGCATGGCATCGCGGTGACCTTCGCTTCCGGCACACCACCATCGACGCCAGGGCACTCGGTCAGGAGAAGGCAATCGCAACGCAGCGACACGATCCTGATCCTATCAGTAATGCGTCTCATTAACTAACATCCATCCTCTCTCTAACCTGCACCCCTCAACCCGCGCGAGTACCCTGTCAGCAACTGAAGCAGGGGCGCTGACCGGTCATGGATACACCAGCTCGCTACTCGGGACTTTCGATTCTCAATCACTGGATCGCGGCGATCCTCACCTTCATCATGCTCACCCTGGGACTGATGGCGGATAAGGCGCCAACAGATGCCATAGAGAACTACGTGATGGAGGTCCACATCGCGCTCGGCTTCTTCGTCCTGATCGTGGTGCTCTGGCGGGTGGGTTTCCGGATACTGCAGGGTTTTCCGCCAAAACCCGAGGCAGGCGTGCTTGAGCGGCGCGTGGGCGGCCTGGTCCACCGGCTACTGCTGATAGCGATACTCGTGCAGGTCGTATCCGGACCGCTCTACCTGTTCACCGAAGGCGAGGGAATGGACGTATTCGGCTGGTTCCAGTTCTACATCCCGCTGAGCAGTCTCTCGGCGATCCACGAGCCGGTCGAGGAAATTCACAAGATCACGGGCAACTGGATACTGCCGGCCCTGATCGGCATCCATTTCGTGGGCGCCCTCCACCACTACTTGGTCCGCCGGGGTAGCGCCACGGTTACCTGAGCCGAAGCCGAAGAAACGCCGCAGCAAGTGTACGGCAGTGATTTCCCTGTGATCTGAATCCAGAGAAGACTTGCGGTCGCTGCCTGATTGACAGCGCGCTGGAAAACGCTAGCCCTGCGGTAGCACGTAGAACAGCACGGCGAAGTAGTGCAGCACGCTGCCGGCGAGCACGAAGAGATGCCAGATGGCGTGGTGATAGCGCAGGCTCTCCATGGCGTAGAACACCACGCCGCCGGTATAGGCGAGCCCGCCGCCGACCAGCAGCCAGAGACCGGCAGGCGGCAGCGCTTCCAGCAGCGGTACGGCCGCAACCACGCCGCACCAACCCATGGCGATATAGATCAGCAGGGACAGCTTCTCGAAGCGGCCTGTGGTGAACAGCTTGAAGCCCACCCCGAGCGCAGCCAGGCTCCAGACGGTCGCGAACAGGGACCAGCCCCAGGGACCGGCCAGCGTAATCAGCGTGAAGGGGGTATAGGTGCCGGCGATCAGCAGATAGATCGAGGCGTGGTCGATCACGCGCAGCACCGATTTCGTCGCCGGCAACGGGATGCTGTGATAAAGCGTGCTTGCGGTGTAGAGCAGGATCAGCGTGCCGCCGAAGACGGCGCTGGCGACGATGTCCACTGTGCCGCCATTCAGCGCCGCGAAGGCGACCAGCACGCAGAGCCCGACGATGGAAGCCAGCACGCCCAGGCCATGCGTGACGCTGTGCGCGATCTCCTCGCCGAGGCTGTAGAGATTGCCCGCCGGGCCGGATTCCTCGGGAGGTTTCGTCATGGCCTCATATCTTGCACGAGGCATGCCCAGGCTGTGGCCCTCAAGCGGTCGCCGTGCCGTAGCGCGCCTGGTAGTCGCGCATCGCCGTCAGCGCCTCGGGCGCGATGCCGGCGTCGGCCAGATGCGTCATGACCTCGGCGACGGTCACCAGCGGCACGACGCGCAGGCCGAGTTCGGCTTCGGCCTCTTCCACCGCCGAGGCCACGCCGGCGCCGCGCTCCTGCCGGTCGAGGGCGATCATCGCCGCCACCGGCTCGGCACCGGCCTCGCGCAGCAGCGCCACCGACTGGCGCAACGCCGTGCCGGCGGTGAGCACGTCGTCGACGATGACGACGCGCTTGCCAGCCGGATCGGCACCCACCAGGGTGCCGCCTTCACCGTGATCCTTGGCTTCTTTGCGGTTGTAGGCATAGCCGAGATCGAGCCCCTGCCCGGCCAGCGCGGTGGCCATGGTCGCGGCCAGCGGGATGCCCTTGTAGGCCGGGCCAAAGAGCAGGTCAGCGTCCAGACCGGCGTCACGGTAGGCCGCGGCATAGGCCTCAGCCAGCCGCGCCATGGCGCCGCCACCGGCAATGGCGCCGATGTTGAAGAAATAGGGGCTGCTGCGACCGGATTTGAGCGCGAATTCGCCGAAGCGAAGCACGCCGGCATCCAGCGCCAGACGGATGAAATCGATCTGATAGGGCTTCATGAGGCCGTCGTCGCAAGAGAGTGGCTACACTGCCGGGCCGCCATTGTCGCGAAAAAGCTCCGTGCGCATCGTCACTCTCAACTGCAACGGCCTGCGCGCTGCCGCGCGCAAGGGATTCTTCGACTGGCTACCGGCCTCGGGTGCCGACGTCGTCTGCCTGCAGGAAACGCGCATCACGCGCGAGCAGCTCGACGCGCATCCGGATGCCCATCCGGACGGCTGGCGTGTGCTTCTCAATCCGGCCAGCCGGCCCGGCTACAGCGGCGTCGGCTTCTACCTCGCGCGCGAGCCCGACGCGATCTTCGATCAGCTCGGTGACGCCACCTTCGACGACGAGGGCCGCTATCTGGAGGCGCGCTACGGCAATCTCTCGGTGGTGAGCATGTACCTGCCCTCCGGCTCGGCGAAGTCCGAGCGCCAGGACGAGAAGATTCGCATCCTCGAATGGCTCACACCCATCCTGCGCGAGTGGCACGCCTCCGGACGCGAGTACATCGTCTGCGGCGACGTCAATATCGCGCATACCGAGCGCGACCTGAAGAACTGGCGCGGCAACCGCAAGAATTCGGGCTTCCTGCCGGAAGAGCGCGCCTGGCTCGACACCGTCTTCGACGAGCTGGGCTGGGTCGACACCTTCCGCTCCCTGCACCCGGAGGCCGAAGGCGAGGCCTACACCTGGTGGTCGCAGCGCGGTCAGGCCCGCGCCAAGAACGTGGGCTGGCGTATCGACTACCAAATCGCCACTCCCGGCGTGGCAAAGACGCTACAGGCCATGCATGTGCATACCGCCGACAACCTCTCCGACCATGCGCCGCTGATCGCCGACTACGACTGGCCGCCGGAGCCAGCGACTTGAGCGAAAGCGGCGCGCCGCATCGCGGCTGGCGCGCGGCGCTGGGTGTCTACGCGCACCCGCGCGTGGCGACGATGACGCTGCTCGGCTTCTCGGCCGGACTACCGCTGCTGCTGGTGGGCGGCACCTTCTCGGCCTGGCTGTCGGATCTGGGCGTCGCCCGCACGGCCATCGGCTTCCTGTCCTGGGTGGGGCTGGCGCACAGCCTGAAGATCTTCTGGGCGCCGCTGGTTGACCGCCTGTCGATCCCGCTGCTGACACGCTGGCTCGGCAAGCGCCGCGCCTGGATGCTGGCCGCGCAGCTGACCATCGCCGGCGCGCTGCTGGGCATCAGCCTCACCGATCCCACCGAGGCATTGGGCTGGGTGGCGGCCTGGGCCGTGCTCGCGGCCTTCGCTTCGGCCTCGCAGGATGTGGCGGTAGACGCCTACCGCATCGAGGCCGTCGGCGACGATCTGCAGGGCGCGATGGCAGCGACTTACGTCTTCGGCTATCGCGTGGCGTTACTCGCCGCCGGCGCGGGCGCGCTGCATCTGGCCGATATCGGCAGCTGGTCGGGAGCTTACGCTGGCATGGCGGTGCTGACGCTGGTCGGAATCGTCACCACGCTGGCCGTGCGTGAGCCGAAGGTCGCGCGAGACAGCGGCACCGAGGAAACGGAATCGCGCGTGCTCGCCTTCCTGGAGACGACGCGCAGCCGCGGCGCCTGGCGCGACCTGCAGGCGTGGTTCATCGGCGCGGTGGTCTGCCCCTTCGCCGAGTTCTTCACGCGCTGGCGCTGGCAGGCCGTTCTGCTGCTGCTGCTCATCGGCACTTTCCGCATCAGCGACATCTTCATGGGGGTGATGGCCAATCCCTTCTATCTGGAGCTGGGTTTCTCCAAGAGCGAGATCGCCAACGTCGCTGCCGCCTTCGGGCTGGCGGTGACGCTGGCCGGCGCCGCCGTCGGCGGGCTGCTGGTGGCACGCTTCGGCATTCCGCGCATGCTGGTGGCCACGGCGCTGTTGGCGCCGATCACGAACCTCGTCTTCGTCTGGCTGGCGGGCCTGGGCGCCGAGATCTACGGGCTGGTAGCGGCCATCGTCGCCGACAATCTTTCCGGCGGCATGGCGATCGCGGTCTTCATCGCCTTCCTGTCCTCGCTGACGCGCGCCGGTTATACGGCCACGCAGTACGCGCTGTTCAGCTCGCTGATGACCCTGCCCGGCCAGTTCGCCGGCGGCTTCTCGGGTTGGCTGGTGGACATCATCGGCTACGCCGGCATGTTCCTGACCTCGGCCGCGCTGGGCATCCCGGCCATCCTGCTGGCGCTGTGGTACTGGCGCGTCACGCTGACGGCTAAAGCCACGGATGAAGGCGCGCTTTAGCCACAGATTGCACAGATTCTCAAGATGGCTGTCTGTATGGCGGCGAGGAAATCGCCGCCTACAGAGCCCCTTAATAATCAGTACCCATCTGTGTAATCTGTGGCTCTAAAAGCGCCGCGTTACTTTGCAACGCTCAGTGGATGTTCTGATCCAGGCGATCGAGCGGGCTGTCCCAGCGACCGGCGCGCGGCACGTCGGCGACGCCGTCATCGACGTCCTCGCGCGTGCACCCCATGGCGTTGGTCCAGTCCTCGGGCGGCGCGATGGGCTGTGCTCGCAGCTCCATCCAAGCGTCGAAGTCGAATTCCTCCAACTCGCCGTCGAAGTGCTGGATCAGGACGACCTCGTTATCGACGTCGATACCGATGACCTCGATCGGGCCATGGCCCATGTCGTACCAGTGCCCGATTTCCAGCTCACGCATCCAGTCGGCCATGCTTGCCTCCCGTCGGCACCGAGGGCGATGCCGTTCAAGCTGCATGCTTCCGGTTATAGACCCGGTGCGCTTGGCTGACAAGACGGCCGCCCCCGGCACGCCGACAAGCGGCTGAATCGGCCGGAAATCGAGCCGAAAAGCCAGAATCCGCTTCAAGCGGATGGGCTTGCGTCCGGTACTGCCAAGCGAAAACGCCTCGAACCCCGCTCAGGGACAGGGATTCGGATAGCGCTGATGAATCGCCTCGATGCCCTTCAGCACCTTGCCGGACAGGCTGACATCGGCGCTGGCGATGTTGGTCCTGAGTTGCTCCATGCTGGTGGCGCCGATGATGTTGCTGACCACGAAACCGCGGCTGTTCACATAAGCCAGCGCCATCTGCGCCGGGTCCAGACCGTGGCTCTTCGCCAGCTCGACATAGTCGCGGGTGGCGGCCTCGGCGATCTCGCCGCTGTAGCGCGAAAAGCGTTCGAAGAGCGTCAGGCGCGCGCCATCGGGCTTCTGCCCGCCGAGGTACTTGCCCGACAGCACGCCGAAGGCCAGCGGCGAGTAGGCCAACAGACCGACGTCGCTACGATAGGCGAACTCGGCCAGGCCGATCTCGTAGCTGCGATTGAGCAGGCTGTAGGGGTTCTGTACCGACACCACCCGCGGCCAGTCGTGGCGCTCGGCCAGGCGCAGATACTCCGCCAACCCCCAGGGCGTCTCGTTGGAGATGCCGACGTAGCGCACCTTGCCGGCCTCGACCAGCTCGGCGAGCGCGCCCAGGGTCTCGTCGATCTCGGCGGCGTCCTCGTCGGTGCGGTGCTGATAGCCGAGCTTGCCGAAGAAATTGGTGGCACGGTCCGGCCAGTGCACCTGGTAGAGATCGATGAAGTCGGTCTGCAAACGTTGCAGGCTGTGCTCGCAGGCCTCGACGATCTGCTGCCGGGTCAGCCGCGGGCCGCCGCGGATCCAGTCCATGGCGGACTTGCCGGTGACCTTGGACGCCAGCACGACCTCCTCGCGCCGGCCGCTGCGCGCCAGCCAGTTGCCGACGATGCTTTCGGTGGCGCCCTGCGTCTCGGCTTTAGGGGGCACCGGATACATTTCGGCGACGTCTATGAAGTTGATGCCCTGATCCAGCGCGTAGTCGATCTGCTCGAAGGCTTCCGCCTCGCCGTTCTGCTCGCCCCAGGTCATGGTGCCGAGGCAGATATGACTGACTTCCAGATCGCTGTGGCCTAGTCGACGATATTCCACGAAGCTGCTCCCAATATGCGGGCGCGCCGGGCGGCCAGCTGCTCGACCGCCGGACGCAGAATGAGCTCGATAGCCAGGGGTTGCTGAGGCCCCGGCACGACGATGGTATCCGCCCGACTCATGAAGGCGCCGGGAATGCGCGACAGCCAGTCGCTGAAATCGGCGCGCGCGCGTCCCTGCGGCGCGAAGCGCACCACGATCACGCTCTCCTCGGCGCTGGGGATCTCGGGCGTCATGAAAGGATTGGCGACATCCACCAGCGGCACGCGCTGGAAGTTGATGTCGGTGCGCGAGAACTGCGGCGAGATGTAGTGCACATAGTCCGGCATGCGCCGGAGGATGGTGCGCGTGACCTCCTCCGGATCGTGGCCGCGCTCGCCGGTGTCGCGACGGATCTTCTGGATCCATTCCAGGTTGACGATGGGCGCCACGCCGATGAGCAGATCGACGTGCTGGGCAATGTCCAGCTCCTTGGTCACCACGCCACCGTGCAAACCCTCGTATACCAGCATGTCGGTATCCGGCGGCAGCGGCTCCCACGGCGTGAAGGTGCCCACGGCCTGCCCGGCGCTGATGGCTTCGGAGTCCGTATGCAGGTAGTGCCGGATCTGGCCGCTGCCGTCGCGGCCGTAGCTCGCGAACAGCGCCTCCAGCTTGTCGAGCAGATTGGCCTGCGGCCCGAAGTGCGAGAAATTCTCGCCGCGGATGCGCGCGCGCGACACGGCGGCGGCCATCTGATCGCGGTCGTAGGCGTGGAAGGCGTCGCCCTCGACGAAAGCCATGTTGATCCCGAGCTGGTGCGACACGCGCTCGAAAGCCTGCGTGAAGGTGCTGGTACCGGCGCCGCTTGAGCCGGTAACAGCGATGACCGGATGGCGCTCAGACACGGCGGAAATCCAGATCGAAGACGTCGTGCCCGCGCGCGATGCCGCGCTGCTCGAAATGCGTAGGTGGCCGCGAGTCGGGGCGCGGGGCGTAGCCATCGCCGGCGGCGTTGGCCAGTCCGGGCGCTTCGCCGCAAACCGCCAGCATATGCTCGGCGTAGTCCGCCCAGTCGGTCGCCAGCTGCAGACGCCCGCCGTGCATCAGCTTGCCGGTGAGCAGCGTCAGGAAATCGGGCCGGATCAGCCGGCGCTTGTGGTGGCGCTTCTTTGTCCAGGGGTCGGGAAACTCGATGATGCAAGTGTCTATGCTCTGCGCTGGCATGGCGGCAAGGAACTCCACGCCGTCACAGCGCGCCACGCGCAGATTGTCGACGCCTTCGGCCTCGGCGCGCCGCATCAGGCGCCCGACGCCCGGGCGGTGCACCTCGATGCCCAGGTAGTTGCGCTCGGGGTCGCGCTGGGCACGCCAGAGCGTGGCCTCGCCGTTGCCGAAGCCGATCTCGAGCACCAGGGGCGCCGGCCGCACAAAACGCGCCTGCACGTCACCGGCGCTGTCCAGCCCGACGCCGTATTGCGGCCACAGGCGCTCCAGCGCCTGCGCCTGCGCGGGGGTGATGCGGCCCTCGCGCAGCACGAAGCTGCGCACGCGCCGCGGATGCAGCACGGCGCTGGCCTCGGGCGCGTTCTGGCTCACCGCGACACGCCCTCCTCGGGCGAGGAGGCCGAGGCGAAGCGCCGGCGCGCCATGCGGCCGGCCAGGAAGGCCTCGCGGCCGGCTTCCACACCAAGCTTCATCGCACGCGCCATGCGCACCGGGTCGCGCGCCTCGGCGATGGCCGTGTTCATCAGCACCCCATGGCAGCCCAGCTCCATGGCGACGGCGGCGTCCGAAGCCGTGCCGACACCGGCGTCGACCAGGATCGGCACGGTGGCCTGCTCGATGATGGTCATCAGGTTGTAGCGGTTCTGGATGCCCAGGCCGGAGCCGATGGGCGCCGCAAGCGGCATCACCGCCACGCAGCCGGCCTCCTCCAGGCGCTTGCACATCACGGGATCGTCGCTGGTGTAGGCCATCACCTCGAAACCCTCGGCGACCAGCGTCTCGGCGGCGGCGAGCGTGGCCGGAACATCGGGATACAGCGTGGTGCGATCACCGATCACCTCCAGCTTCACCAGAGAATGACCATCAAGCAATTCGCGCGCCAATCGGCAGGTGCGCACAGCCTCGTCGGCCGTGTAGCAGCCCGCCGTGTTGGGCAGGATGGTGAAGACATCCGGCGGCAATGTGTCGAGCAGATTCGGCTCGTCGGGCGATTGGCCGATGTTCGTGCGGCGCAGCGCCACGGTAACGATCTCCGCGCCGGAGGCGTCGATTGCTGAGCGCGTCTGCTGCGCGTCGCGGTACTTGCCTGTGCCCACCAGCAGCCGCGAGCCGAAGCGGCGGCCGCCGACGATCAGCGGATCCTCGGGCTCGGCGGCGCCGCCACCGATGGCGCGCACGATCTCGAACTGATCGCCTTCGGCGACCCGGGTGGCCTCGTACTGCGTGCGCGGCAGGATGGCGCCGTTGTGCTCGACAACCACGCGCTGCTCGCCCTGGCCGAGCTCGTCGAGCAGCCTGGCGACGGAAATGCCCGCGCTCGCCTCGTGCGATTCGCCATTGAGCGTGATGGAAATCCTGCCTGCAGTCATCGATGCACCCGGGTTTCGGCCAGCCGGGCATGATAACCGAGCACCGCCAGCCGCCGGCAGCCCTTCCGCAGGCGGCCCTTGACGGGCCACCCCTTCGCGCGCTGCGCGCGAGTGGCTACGATCAGAGCGTTCGTGGGCGTAGCTCAATGGGCCGAAGGCATTGCCTTCGGCGGCTGGGCCAGGGATGGCCCAGCCCGGGTCACTTAATGAGCGCAGGAAGCGCGAATTTAGTGACTGCGGCCAAGCGGCACCGCGTTACAATCAGGCTGTATTGGCGGGTGTAGCTCAATGGGTCGATCGCGAAGCGATCGACGGGCGAGCCAGGAAGGCTCGGCCAGGGTCACTTGGCGAGGCCCGGATGGCCGAGCTTAGTGACCGCGGCGAAGCGGCACCGCGTTACAATCTGACGCGATAGGCGGGTGTAGCTCAATGGGCCGAAGGCATTGCCTTCGGCGGCTGGGCCAGGGATGGCCCAGCCTGGGTCACTTGATGAGCGCAGGAAGCGCGAACTTAGTGACTGCGGCCAAGCGGCACCGCGTTACAATCAAGCTGTGTTGGCGGGTGTAGCTCAATGGTAGAGCAGAAGCTTCCCAAGCGTGCGACGTGAGTCGCGAGGTAGCTGACCTATCAGCACGAGGCGAAAGCCGAAGACTGATGAAGCAGCCTTGAAGGGTTCTAAGCGAGGTCGCCTAGAACACATCAGCGGCGTAAGCCGTGCAGGAAATTGTTGGATGGCCATCGCCAGATGACCTGCCCAACCCGGTGTTCAGCCACCGGTAGCCTAGGAACGGTGCGGGACTGGTAACGGTCCGGTGCTAAGCGTTCTGACAACGTAACTCCCCACGGGGGCGCCTACCCCGCGAGGGGTTGGCGTGCATCGATTGGCGCAATCGATTCGGTGCTAGGCTGGGTTGCAGGGTTAACGCAAGTGAACCGTCGTTAAACGTCGTGAAGCTACATGGATCTGCGCCGTGCGTTCGATCCATTCACCGGAGCAGGCGGCTTGCTGCTTGCCACCGGGAGCGGTCGGTTGTGCTGTTGCTTGGTCGGCACACGCTGACATGAGTACCGCCGGCGAAAAGACGGAACCCTAACCACCCTGTTTCCTGTACGGAACACGGTAAGCCCAATGCGGTGTTCCCTTGGGAACAAGTCGTGTCGTAAGATACGATGCATCCGCAGTGGGTAAAGGATCGTGGAGAAAGCGAATGCCCGGCTGTAATGGTCGGGATACGGGGTTGAAATGATGACCCCCGCCGAAAGGCGTGCCCACTTCCACGTGGTGGCCTATCGCTAGATAGGTCTGTACCCACCTCCCTGAGGGGCGAATACACTTCCCCTCAGGGGCGCAGTGTGTCCGTCTCCTTCAGGGGTCTCGGGCGGGTGTAGCTCAATGGTAGAGCTTCTGGTTCCCAACCAGATGACGAGGGTTCGATTCCCTTCACCCGCTCCATGTCACCAAAGGAGGTTGATATGGACGCAGTGGATTCCGCTTGCGATGTCGCCTCCACCGAATGGCAATGCTGGTCCGATATTGACTGGGCTCAGTGTTTCCGCACGGTCAGGAGGTTACAGACTCGTATAGCGAAGGCGGCATCGGCCGGCGATTGGCGGAGTGCAAAACGGCTCCAACGGTTGCTGACCAACTCAACGGCAGGTAAGGCTGTAGCGGTCCGTCGAGTTACCGAGAACCGCGGTAAAGCGACGCCGGGCGTGGACAGGGAAACCTGGTCTACCCCTTCGTCAAAGTGGCAGGCAGTCAGTGCGCTCCGGCGCAATGGTTACCGGCCACAACCTCTGAGGCGTGTCCACATTCCCAAGAGCAACGGGAAGAAGCGTCCTCTGGGCATTCCGACGATGAAGGACCGAGCAATGCAAGCGCTGTACTGGCTTGCGCTCGACCCAGTCTCGGAAAGCACAGCGGATCTCAACTCGTACGGTTTTCGGCCCCATCGGTCCACAGCGGACGCGATTCAGCAATGCAAGACAGCGCTGAGTCGTGAATGCTCGCCGAAATGGGTTCTGGAAGCCGACATCAAGGGATGCTTCGACAACATCAGCCACGACTGGCTCATCCGCAACGTTCTTGTGGACAAGCAGATGCTCCGAAAGTGGCTGAAGGCGGGATTTGTCGAAAAGGGATGCCTCTTCCCCACCGAAGCTGGAACCCCACAGGGCGGGATCATCTCGCCCACGCTGGCCAATCTGACGCTGGACGGTCTGGAACCACTCCTCCGGGAGCGCTTCAAGTCTAGAAAGCTGAAAGTGCGGCTGGTCCGATACGCGGATGACTTCATCGTCACCGGTAGTTCGCGAGAGCTATTGGAGCGTGACGTCACCCCGGTCATCGAGTCCTTTCTGGCTGAGCGCGGCCTTACGCTCTCGAAGGAAAAGACCCGCGTGACACACGTCGAAGAGGGTTTCGACTTCCTAGGTTGGCATGCCCGATGGCTCCGCGAGGGACTGACGGTCGTGCCCGCCAAGCGCAATCGCGCAGTGTTCTACGGCAAGGTTCGGGACTCAGCACGAACTATGCGGACGGCTAAGCAGGAAGATTTAATCTCCCGGCTGAACCAGATCCTCCGGGGCTGGGCTCAGTACCATCAACCCGTAGCAGTTCGCGACACGTTCCGGCAGCTGGATCACCAGATCTGGTACGCCTTATGGCGCTGGGCGAAGCGGCGACACCCCAATAAGGGCCGCAGATGGATCAAGAAGCGGTATTTCTCGACCATCCACGGCCGTGACTGGAGGTTCGCCGTCGATGACCGTCAGCTTGTTCTTCTGTCCGCATTCCATTACCGAATGCACAAGAAGATCAAAGCTGAGGCCAACCCCTACCTGCCGCAATGGGAGTCTTATCTGCTCAGCCGACTCGGCTGGAGGATGGGCCAAACTCTGCGCGGCAAAGGGAAACTGCAGTGGTTGTGGAAACAGCAGGAGGGGCGCTGCCCCATCTGTCGCGCACCGATCACTCCGGACACTGGATGGCATCTACATCACAAGGTCCGGCGGGTCGATGGCGGCACGGACGATACGTCCAACCTGCTGCTACTCCACCCCACTTGCCATCGGCAGGTGCACTCGCGCTGGAACGGCGAAAGCACCGATGCGCTGAACGGGGAACCGGAAGGTTCTCACGCCGCCGCCCTTCTCAAAGAGCTGGGTTAGTGGCTGCTTGAGCCCAGTGCGCGGAAACGTGCACGCTGGGTTCTTAGGGGGGAGGGCGACCGCGAGGTCGCCCTCCTACCCGACTTACGACGAGGGTTCGATTCCCTTCACCCGCTCCAGATTCGGCCCGCGGCACCCGTCCTCAGGGGCAGGCCGCCGCCTCACCCTCCAGCCGGAAAGCAGAAGACACCCCCTCGTAGGCCCCGCCCGGCTCCGCTACACCACTGTGGCGGAGCCGGTAGCGCCCCGCCGGAGCATCCGCCGGTACATGCCAGACCGCTTCCAGCGTCGACGGCCCCGTCGGTGGCACGTCCAGTGGTAGCGGCACCGCAGCTGCGGGCTCCCAGCGGAAGCGCAGCTCCGGGTCGCGATCACGCGCAACGGTTTCCCAACTGCCGTCGGCGGCCTCGCGCTCGACAAGGACATAGCTGCCGCCCAGCCGCAACTCGTTGCGCGGATGTCCGGCCTGGAAGCGGGCGCGCACGATCTCTCCGCGCCCGGCCACCTCGGGAACGTCGGCCACCACGCTGCCGAAACCCTCACCCGCCGGCAGATCGGAGGCCACATAAGACGGCCGGCGCAGCACCGGCACCGGGCGCGGGAAATCCGGCCCGGCCGCGATATCGTCACCGTCGCGCATCGACAGCGCCAGCCGGCGCGTCTCCTGCTGCACGGCAGCGAGGCTCCAGGGGCCGTAGACCGTTGAGGCCCCCTCGTACTGCTGACTGGCGTATTCAGCGCGGGTCGTCAGATAGTGCGTGTAGTCATTGACCAGCCCGGCGACGACGACGCTGTCGACGCCGACCGGGGCCAGTGTTTCCAGCATCAGCCGGCGCAGGCGACGCCCGGACATGGTGGTCACTTCCCAGGGCAGCCCGAGGATGGCCAGATTGCCGACGCGCAAGATCTGGAAGGGCTCCACCGGCGTCTCGAAGTTGAGGCTGGGCCCCAGAAGCTCAAGAATGCGCTCCGGCAGGCCACCCGCAGACTCGCCGAGGTTGAGCGGCAGCAGCACCGGCTTCTCGGCGTGACAGCCCATGCCCAGCAACGGCAGCTGGTCGAGGTTGCAGAGCAGCAGCGCCGACACCGTCTCCAGCGGCAGCGCCAGCTCTGTCAGGCCGGCGAAATCCTCGGCGACGGCTTCCAGCAGAGCCGGGTCGGCATCGCACGACAGGCCCTCATCACTGATCGGCCCCGGCCCATCCTCGGCACCGGCCGGGAAGGAGACACCGAGAGCAGCGTTGCAGGTGCGCTTGTCGGCGCTGTCGAGTTCGGGCGGGTGTTCCAGCGCCGCGAGCACCGCCTCGTCGGTGACGGCAACATCGTTCATGCGCACGTGCGTAAAGCGGTAGTCGACCGGCCCGCGCAGCGGCGCGCCGCCGGCCTCCCACAGCTCTATGGCGCGCGCCAGATGCTTGGTGCCGGAGATGGCGGTCGACTCGTACACGGTCTCGCCGCCACCGCGCGCCGGGTCCGGATGCGGGAATTCCTCGATGAAGATGTTGGGCGAGGCATCGCCCGAATCAGCCTGGGCGAAGGCCGCAACGAAGGGCGCCTCGGCATCCGGCACGGCGGGACCGGCCCCCATCAGACGCTCGAAGCCCAGCGCTGCGAAACCCTTCATGTCCGGGCTGACGAGATCGGCTTCCGGTCCGACGATGGTCGGATGCACCGCGAACCAGTTGATGATGCCGGCAGGTGCGCCGTCGGCGCGGTGCAGGTTGAGCTGCAGCATGCGCTTGTTGACGTCGACCTCCTCGCCGCGCTGGTTGACGAAGGCAGCGCGCTCGGCCGCGCTGTTGCGCGCATAGGCGGGCTTGGAGCGGTTGATGTTGGTATCGCGCAGCGCACCGTCGGCCAGGTGGATGGGCGCGGGCTCCGGATGCGCTTCGATGTCGTCGTGCGCACGGCCGATGGCTGCCACGATGCCGTCGACGATGGTCTCGTGCACCAGCGCGTCATAGCCGAGATGCAGCGCATTGCCGGCCTCGACGTGCGCGTAGCCGGCCGGGCCGTTGTGCGTGTGTGTGGCCGAGAGCATGACGTTCTCGGCACCGTAGTGCGCGGCCAGCTCGGCATCGGCGGCCAGGGCGTCGAGCACGCCGCTGCGCAGCGAGCCCCACATCAGGCCGATATCGGCCGAGACGAAGACCGCGCGCTTGCCGTTGCAGGGTGAAGCGAAGACGAAAGCGCGTGCGAACTGGCGCTGATGAATGCCGCGCATGACCTGCGTCGGGTCCTCCCAGCCGGCACCACTCTTGTTCGCCGCCGGGCCGGTGATGTCCTGCAGGCCGCGACCGACGCGGAAGCGCGCGTTCTCGCGGCAGGCGCCGTCGGCCTCGCCGACCGGCGCCGGCGGCGAGACGTCCAGCGGCGCGCCGGGCGCGTCGCGCCCCGCTCCGACTTCACTCAGCGGGTTGTCCAGCACGCAGCGCACGGCAGTGCTGTCCAAGGACTCACCAACGCCGGGTACGTCACTGCCGCCGCAAGCGGCGAGGACAACAGCCGCCAGCGCGGCGATAGTAGCTTTGCGTAAATGGCTCATTTCTTTGGGGTCCGGACTATCGGGTGAGTCTATGCGGCGCGCCACGCAATGACAGTCGTCCTTATGCAGGAGCCTGTCAGCTTTCTGCCATGTTGTGCGGGCAGAATCTGAACAGCGCTGCGTAGTTGCCCGTGCGGCACCGTTATCGGCTAGGATGCGGAGTAGATAGAGGCCCCACGCCATGTCGTTACCATCGATACTGAAACTCGATGTCGGCGGCTTGCCGGTCGGCTGGATCGACTGGCAGACGGCCGCCACGCTCTATGCCCGCAACCGCGTTTGCTGGGAGACGGGTGAGGAGCGTTTTGTCATTCGCGGCGGCATCAATGCCGAGGGCGTGCAGTCGCGCCTCGAGATCGGTTCCATCGTCGCGGTCGCCGACCGCTCGCACCGCTTCGAGCGCGGCATACCGCTGCTCAACAATCGCACCCTCTTCCAGCGGGACGAGAATCTCTGCCTGTATTGCGGCAGGCAGTTCCCGCCCGGCCAGCTGACGCGCGACCACGTCGTGCCCGTCTCGCGCGGCGGCGACAACGTCTGGGAGAACTGCGTCACCGCCTGCCGGCGCTGCAATCAGGCCAAGGACGATCGCACGCCCGAACAGGCCGGCATGAAGCTGCTGGCGGTACCCTTTACGCCGAATCTGGCCGAATACCTGATCCTGCAGAATCGACGCATCCTCGCCGATCAGATGGACTTCCTGCGCACTTTCGCACGCCGCGCGCGCGATGCGCGCGGCCACTGACACCGGCTCCCGTCAGTCGCCGGCGCGACGCAGCGCCTCCAGGTCGCGGTCGAAATCGGCCAACGTGTCAGGCAGTACTGCGCCGATCTGCTCCAGCGCACGTTTGTAGCCACTGGCGGCCGCTCCACCAGCAAATATCGGCACGCCGGGCTGGAGCTGCGCGCGCAGCCGCAGCAACTGGGCCGGCAAGCGCGTGTCGTCGGCCGGGTAGGCAATGGACAGCGCCACCGCCCGTGCCCGCGTCAGATCGGCGGCGAAGGCGATCTCGTCGGCCGGCAACATGGGGCCGAGATACATCACCCGCCAGCCGGCGCGCGCGGCGATCACCGCCGCCATCAGAGCGCCCAGCTCGTGCGTCTGCGACGACGGTGTGGTCACGAGCAGGGCAGGCCCATCGCTGAGCGTGGAAGCCTGCGCCAGCACCTCACCGAGAAAGGAGCGCAGGTGCGCCGAGGCAAAATGCTCGTGGCAGGCGCGCATGCGCCCCATGCGCCAGCGCTCGCCGATGGCCGTCATCAGTGGCTGAATGACTTCCTCCATGACCACCGGCGTCGACTGCACCGCCGTCGCACGCTCCATGACCTGCACGAAGCCGGGCCCGTCCAGTCGCGCCACCGCGTCCATGGACAGCTTCACCAATTGCTCGACCGTGGGCGCCTCCAGCTCCGGCGGCTGCGCGACGCTGCGCGTACTCGGAATACCCTCATCCTTGAGCAGCTGCGACAGCTTCTCGTCGGGCAGATCGGCCACGTCACCGATGCGCCAGCCGGCCTCGGTGACGCGACGCAGCAGGCTCAGGCGATTGATCTCGGCGTCGGAGTACAGCCGCCGCGAGGTACCGGAACGCTTGGGCGCTACCGCCTGGTAGCGCTTCTCCCAGGCGCGGATGACATGCGTCGACAAACCACTCCGGCGCGCGGCGACTTGAATGGGGTGCTGGGGATGCTGAAGCTCTTCTTCCGTCATGACTGCGGGCTCTGTCTGACCAAATCGTTCGTTGCGAAATGTACCGACGGTGTTAGGGTTTCGTCGAAACTTTTCCGCTTTGTATCGGATACGTCCAGCTTCTTGTCAAATCCTAGTCGCGAGAGGAAGCGGCGACTGACCAGGATTGCTGACACCCTCCGAACTCACGCCATGCCACTGACTTGGATGCTCGGGCTCGGGGGGGGGATGCCGAGGGCAGCCGGAAAAGCCGGCGAGCTGCAATTGGCGGCATCAGTTATCCCTGCGCAGCTGGCCTGAAGCGCCGCCCGCGTGGCGGTAATCGCACGCGTTGGCACTGATCGGGCCCTTCGGCCTGCTTGATTCCATTGGTGCCGGGATCGCGCACCCTGGCCTGCACACCCCGGAGTGCCGGCTGCAGCGCCAGACCCTCAGCGCGGGCGCTTCGCGAAGGTTCGTTCCCCCGCGCCGGCTACTAGTACTCCACGATGCTCACAGCAACGCGTTGATAAGCGGCACGCTGGCCAGCGACAGAACGATGCCGACGCCGACGATGCGATTGGCCAACGCCGGCGCCAGGCCGTGCTGTTGCGCGAGAATGCCGGCGGTGATCATCGGCGCCATCGCCGCCTGCAACACGGCGACATCGGCTACCGGCGCGCTCACGCCGCGCCAGGCCAGCACGGCCCAGACCAGCGCCGGCGCCGCCAGCATCTTCCAGCTCAAACCGGCCGCCATACGCCCGACATCGCCCCAGGAGGCGCGCAACTGCAGCTGCAGGCCTACCGAGAACAGTGCCAGCGGCGTCAGTGTGTCTCCGAGCCGCGCCAGCACCGGTATCAGCAGTTCGGGAATATCCAGCGCCAATGCACGCAATACGACTGCCAGTGCGAGCGCGATAAAGGCCGGAAAAAACAGCACGCGTCGTGCAATGGCCGCCGGCGCCACGCGCGTGCCGGCGTACCAGGCCGCCACGACCAGCCCGAAGGTCGACAGCAGCAGGAAGGTGCCGAGCTGATCCGCGACCACGGCCACGCCCAGAGCCTCATCGCCACGAAGCGCCTCGATCAAGGGATAACCGACGAAGGCGGTGTTGCCCAAACCGCAAGTCAGCACCAGCGCACCAGTCTCGCCACGCGTCCAGCCGCAGAGCCGACCCATGCCCACCATCGTCAGCCAGGCACCGAAGAAGACCAGCCACATCGCCGCCGCCGGCCAGAGCAGTTCCACGGTCCAGCTCAGCGCCGTGACCTTCAGCACGATCAGCGGCGGCAGCGCAATGTTCATCACCCACCAGTTCAATCCCGCGACCAGACCCGGCGGATGCGGCAGGCGCACCACCAGGGCGCCGGCGCCGATGCAGACCACGACCAGAAGCAGCTCACTCACGACGCCGCCCGCAGCCAGTCGCCGAAAACCTTGCGCGCCGCGCACTCGGCAGCCGGCGCCCAGCGCTGCGTCTCGGCGCGCAAGGCGCACGTGTCGATGCCTTCGCGCTGCAGCTGACCGTGGTGGCCAATCAGCCAGTCCTCTATGGCCGACGCCGGCACCTCCAGATGGAATTGCAGCGCAAGCACCGGCTTGCCCGGCAGATCGAAGGCCTGGCAGGGGATCGCCTCGGTGGTCGCGAGCGCACGCGCGCCTTTCGGCAACGCGAAGGTATCCCCATGCCAGTGCAGCACCGACTGCGCACCGATGGCTGCCAGCGGGCCGCCGCCTTCGACAAGCTGCAGCGGCCACCAGCCAATGTGCTGTGCGCCGCTTTCGCGCACCGGCGCGTCCAGCGCCGCAGCCATGAGCTGCGCGCCCAGACAGATACCCAGCGTCGGCAGCCCGGCCGCCAATCGTGGGCGCAGCCCGTTGATGGATTCGGCAACACAGGGATGCGCCTCGCTGTCGCCGACACCGATGGGACCGCCGAGCAGCACCACCGGCTCCGGTGTCAGCCAGGGAAAAGCAGAGGCCGCGAGCGCCGGCGCGCGGTGATAGCTGTGCGCGAAGCCGAGCCCTCGCGCGACCTCGGCAATAACGCCGAGATCCTCGAAAGCGACATGGCGGATGGCATGCAGGCGCCGCATACGCGCCTCAGGTAGCCCGCCGGCGCGCCAATCGCCTGGCATGTCGAGAACATTCAGACATGTTCTTAGTCCAATATGATGCGGTGCAACAAGCAGGAAGGTGCCACAGCAGCCTCCGAGGCCCATGGCGACGGCATCTGACGCACATGGCCGCGCCGGAGGCTTTCGCGCGCAGCGGCATTAGATCATGCCATCGGCGCTTTGGGGGATTTACTTGCGAGCCATTCCCATATAATAGATCCAAACGGAATCACCACCAGGATTCACTGATGCAAAAGTTTCTTAACGAGCGTGTTCTGAGCGTCCAACACTGGAGCGAGGGCCTGTTCAGCTTCACGACAACCCGCGACCCGAGCCTGCGCTTCGAAAACGGCCAGTTCATCATGGTCGGCCTGCAGGTGGACGGCAAGCCGCTGATGCGCGCCTACTCGGTAGCCAGCGCCAACTGGGAGGAAACGCTGGAGTTCTTCAGCATCAAGGTGCCCGACGGCCCGCTGACTTCGCGCCTGCAGCATCTTCAGCCGGGCGACGAAGTCCTGCTGAGCAAGAAGCCCACGGGCACACTGCTGATCGACGACCTGCACCCTGGCAAGCGCCTCTACCTGCTGGCCACCGGTACGGGGCTGGCGCCCTATCTCGCCATCATCAAGGACCCGCGCACTTACGAGCGCTTCGACACCGTGATCCTCTGCCACGGCACGCGCCGCGTCGCCGATCTCGCCTACCGCGAGTATCTGGAGAACGAACTGCCGCAGCACGAACTGCTCGGCGAAACCATCCGCGAGCAGTTCCGTTACTTCCCCACCGTCACGCGCGAGGACTTCCAGCACCAGGGTCGCCTCACGCAGCTGCTGACCGACGGCACGATTCCCGAGGAGTTCGGCCTGCCGCCGCTCGACCCGTCCGAGGATCGCATCATGCTCTGCGGCAGCCCGGCCATGCTCGACGAGTTCCGCACGATCCTCGACGAGCGTGGCTTCCGCGCCTCGCAGCACATCGGCGATCCGGGCGACTACGTCTTCGAGCGCGCCTTCGCCGAGCACTAGTAAGGCTTGCCGACCTGGCGGCGTTCCCGCAGTCTCGGGGAATGCCACCGCGAACACCCGACTCCGCCGCCACACGACCTGCCCCGCCGGCCCTGCCCACGATGCTGCGGCTGGCTCGCCAGCAGCTGCGGCGACGATTGCGACGTGTCCACAACACCCAACCCGCCCCCGGCGCGTTCCGTCAGCGTCTGAGCAAGGCCGTCGAGAAGCTCGGCGACGAGGTGCACGCACTGCACTGGGCGGAGCTGCCCGCCGGCAGCGCGCGCTGGACGACGGTAACCACTCTGCCCGCAGGTAGCGAAGTCACACTGCTCGCCGCGGGCGAAGCGCGCCTGTCGCGCCTGCTCCGCATCGGCGCCGGCCCGAAGGCCGCGCTTTGGTACCGAATGGACGGCGGCGACGCGCACAAGATTGCCGAGAACGGCCATAGCCTGAAGCTCGATCACGACACCCGGATTGAGCTGATCGCCACCATACCCGGCGAGTTCGCCACAAAGGAAGGCGAGTTCGGCCCTGAAGTGCCGCGCGCCAAGGTCAGCGGAAAGCTGCTCGCGGCAGTGGTGGTCTGGCGCCGCGATGCCGAGACCGGCTTGCGCGCGGCACTGGCACACGAGCAGAGACTCTTCGCCGTCGCGGCAGCCCGCCCCGAGCGCGCCACACCCCCGGGCAACTGGCGCTACCTGTGGCGCCTTGGCGAAGGGCGCATCTATGGTCCATGCGACGAGGCACCCGAGGCGCTCTGCTGCCATACCGAAGCCGACGTCGGCATCCTCCAGCATCCGGTGTCGCTGCCGCTGGACGATAACCTGCGCCTGCGCTGGCAATGGCTAGCCGAACAGCTGCCCTCGACGCTGCCCGAGCACACCCAACCGACCCACGACTATCTCTCCATCGCCGTCGAGTTCGACAACGGCCTGGATCTGACCTATATGTGGAGTTCCGGGCTGGCCATCGACACCGTCTTCCAATGCCCGCTGAGTTGGTGGGACCAGCGCGAGACGCACTGGGTTATCCGCAACGACCCGAAGGAGCTCGGCCAATGGCTGAGCGAGGAGCGCCATCTGCTCGCCGACTACCACGCGGCCATCGGCGGCACGCCGCCGGAGCGCGTGGTGAGCGTATGGCTGATCGCGAACTCGCTCTTCCAGCGCGGCGTAGGCGCCTGTCGCTACCGCGACATCGCGCTGGTCGACGGCACCGACGCCGTCACGCCGGTACCCATCGGCTAGTTATTGCAAATAGAAATCGTTCTCATTATTGTGAGGTTCCGTCCTATGGAGCCTTGCCCATGTATTTCCTCTGCCGCCATCACCGCGAGAGCCTGATCCGCGACCACGACGCCGATCAGCTTCTGACACTGTGGTTCGAATGGATGAGCAACGGCGGCCTGCACTACGCGCTGGACAGCCTGCGCCAGGCCATCCCCTACATCGGCTGCGCCTTCGAACTGATGAGCGAGGCGCTGGGTCGGGAACGCGTCGCCGCGCGCGAGGCCGTGACCCGGCTGACGCTGTCCGGCATCTACCTGGCTGACAGCTTCGAGCGCTACGGCGACGCCGAGAAGGCCCGCTTCAGCCTCAGCCGCACCTTCCAGCAACTCGGCGGCCAGCTCGACGGCGAAGCCGGCCCCTGGGCCGAACAGTGCATGCAGCTGCTGCTGCGCCCCGAACGGCACGCCGGCTTCTTCCAGAGCTATCTCAACCTACCCATCGCCGGACGCGAGGATGCCGCCACTCGGCTGCACTGAGGGCGCCTCAGATTCAACGCTGCGCCAGCGCCTCCACCATCCAGAAACGATCACGCCCCCAGGTACTGAAATCGCCCCAGCGATAGCTGGGTACGCCCCACAGCCCGGCCTCGAAGAGGGCGCTGCGATTGATCTCGGCGGCCTCCAGGTCCATGCCGGCGGCGAGCTTTTCGGCCACGCGTGTCCAGGCGATCCCCGCCCGCTCGCAGACCTGACGCAGGCCGTCGTCGGTGGCCACGTCGATGGCCTCGGCCCAGACCGCGCGGCTGGCCGACACCAGGAAATCGAGCTGCTGCTCGACCCCCTTGGCGAGCTGGAAGACGGTCAGGCAGCGTTCGGCGCCTGCGCCAATGGGATCGGCGATGCGACCGAAGGGCAGGCCCAGGCGATCGGCCTCGCGCTTGACGTCGCGCACTATGTAGAGCCGCTTGCGCGATGGCACCTTCATGCCGCGCATGGCCATGGGCAACACCGGCCGCACGGCCAGCGGCGCGCCCAGCCGTGGCAGCGCCTCACGAAGCGCCTCTGCCGCCAGATAGGAATAGGGGCTACGGAAGCTGAAGAAGAACTCGATGGGCGCCTCGCCTTGCGGCGGCGCAGGCAGGCGGGCTTTTGTCGCGTCGAAGCCCAGCAACGGTGCCTCGCCTTCGAGGGCGCCGCGGGCGCACAAGGCCGCTTCCAGCGGCGCCATGCGATCCACACCCCAGAACCAGTCGCCGGCGAGCTGCCACATGCCGGGCAGATAGTGGCCGAGCCGCGCGCGGCGCTGGCCGTTGGCGGCTAGCAGGCGCTGGGTCTCTGCCTCACCCAGCCGTTCGCCAGTTGGCAGCGGCTGGCCGCGGAAGAGGGCGTCCGCTACCACCGCCTCGCGCTCGGCGAAGGCGCGCGGCTCAGCAATGCCGGCGAGCAGACGGGCAGCCTCGAAGCAGGCTTGTGGCGGCGGCATAGTGGCCGCCTCCGGAAAGTCCAGACCGTAGGCCAGCGCAATGCGCTCGGCATCGCGCAAGGCGAAGCCGCGCTGCTTGTCGGCTTCCGGGTAGAGCTCGGCCTCCGGCTCGCCAACCACGCGCACCGTCAGCGGCAAGCGCACGCGCTCAGCCAGTCGTGGCAGACACCGCGCGGCCAGATGTGAATGCGGGTCGCCGGGCTCGTAGTACAGCTCCAGCGTCGGCGGCCGGCCCAGCAGCGGATCGAGGCCGCGCGCACGCAGCCGCTGCAGCGGGCCGGGGCCTTGCACGAGCCGCTGGGCGACGGCCGCGCGCAGCCTTGTCCTTAGCGCGCTCATGCCGACACCCCCTGCGCGTCGATGGCCTCGAGGCAGCCCGCGGTCTCCAGCCAGGGCGCGATGCGCTGGCGGCTGCCTGCATCCAGGCCGGCGAAGGCCTCGCGCAGCGCGCTCAGGCACTTCACCTGATAGCGGAAGGGCGCCTGCGCGTAGCGTCGCCCGCGCAGCTGCACGGCCATTTCCTCCTCGCCGGCCTCCCAGGCACGGGCATTGGCCGCCAGGAAGGGCAGATAGTCGCGGCCCACCAAACCCAGCAGCGCAGCGATGGCTGGGGCGGGCTTTGCCCCGGACTCACGCCAGTCGCCTTCCACGCCGGAGGCATCGTCCATCGCGCGCAGCCAGACGTCCAGTCGCGGCGCCTTTTCGCGCAGGACCGCCTGCGGCGTCGGATCGGTGGCCAGCATCTTGAGCTGGCCGTAGAGCGCGAAGTCGGCCAGCGACGGCCGGCTGCCGAAGAGGAAGGCGGCGCCGTTGAGATGCGGCTCCAGCGCCGCGAGCAGATCGGCAAAGCTTTCCTCGATGATCGGCGCGTTGTCGGACGTGCAGCCCACCAGCGCCATGCGCCCCTGCTGGCGCTCACGCATATAGGCCATGGCCTGCGCACGGCGGTTGGCGTCGGCGCCCGGCTGGTGTTCGTCGACGATCCAGGCCTGCGCGAAGTCGGCGTCGGCCGCGTAGTACCAGCGGTAGTGGAACATGATCTTCGTGACCCACTCGTCGGCGAAGTCCTCGATCAGATGACAGAGAAAGGCGTCGGCGGAATCGGCCGGCACCACCGAGCGCGCGCCGTGGCGCGCCTCCAGCGCGTGCGCAAGCGGTGTCGAGTCGACGCGGTAGTCGGTCTCCTCCGGGAAGCGCAGCATCGGCACGATCTGCGGCTTGACGTGCGCGATCTCGGCCTCCACCGCCACCGTGCGCGGCACCCAGACGTGGGAAATGCGCCGGTAACGCAGCAGCGCGCGCAGCTTGTTGGAATAGGGCGAGGGCGTGCTGCCGATGAGGCGGTAGGGCGCGGTCATGCCGTCTCCTTCTTCGAAAAGGCTCAGTTCGAGGGGCGCAGATAGATGGGCGAGGACCAGGCGCGCTGGGCGGCAGGCGCCAGGCAGTCGTCCTCGGCGGGCGTGCGCGGGTCGCCGTAGCAGGGGTCGACCGCCACGCATTCGCCCGCGGCATTTGTCTCGCAGCGCAGGTTGGCGGCGTTGATGGTGGCCTGCTCGGCCTGCAGCGCGCGCACGTAGTAGATCGTCTCGCGGCCGGCCTCCGCATATTCCGGGTCGCTGAAGCGCACGGTGCAGCCCGTGCCGTCGCCGGGGCAGTCCAGCACCTTCCACGGGTCCTCGATCAGCTCGCCGACGGGTTCGTCGGGGTCGGTCTGTGGCCGAATGCGCACGACCTCGATGGCGGTGATGGGGTACCTGGTGTCGCCGGGGTGGTAGCACTCGCCCCCCGACAGCTTCTGCAATCGCTCGGCGCCGAGGCGCGCCACGACATCCTCCGGGCAGCCGTCGCGCTGCTCGAAGGCACCGAGCGCGCGCACCTCGAACTCGGGAACATCTCCGCGTCGCAGGATGCTGCCCATCGGCTGGCGCGCATCCGCCTCGATCAAGTCGAACCAGAGCAGGATGCGCGGTCCCGACGTGGCGTAGACCTCGCGCCGGTTGATGGCGTCCCAGATCGCCTCGCGGTCGCGCCCGATGCTGTGCACGGCCATCAGCCCGCCCGTGTAGAAGAAGGAAGCCTGGCGCTCGGACTCGTTGACCTGCAGGAAGTTGTAGGCGGCGTTGCCCGGGTCGAAGGCGCGCGAGCCGCCCTCGGCCGCGTCGGTACGCGCGGCGTCGACGAAGACCTTCTGCGCCAGCGGATTGTGCGCGCCGTAGGTGTCGGTGACGCTTTGGCGGTCGACCTCCTTGAAGCCATGGCCGGGGCGCGCGTTGTGGTCGTCGCTGGAGCCGACGAAGCCGAAGCGCAGCCCGAAGGGGTCGCCGTCCTCATCAGATTCGTCGAAGTTGCGCTTGGCGAGGATGTACTGCACGGAGCCACCCGGCCGGTGATTCAGCGGGGGCTGGAAGCAGTCGCGGCACTGACCGGCGTCCAGCCAGTCGGCCGCGTCTGTGCCCGGTACGACCAGATGCCCGGCACGGCCGGCCTGCACGTAGCGCTTCTGCGCGCGGGTGACTTCGGCCTCGCATTCGGCCGATTCTGGGGCATCGCAACGGCTGCGCACGATCTGCCCGGCGCGGCGGCAGCTCGGCAGATAATCATCGGTAGCCTCCGGACAGGCCAGCTCGCCGTCAGCGACGCGCGTGGCGGCACGCCAATCGCGGTAGGGCTCGGCGTTGCCGTGGCCGGAATAGACCTCGATGAGCTTCTGGCGCTCGGCGTCGGCGTGCTCGGGCACGATCTGCTTGTCCCAGTCATAGGCCGGCGGGGTGTAGAAGCCCCAGGTGGTGCCGTGCGGCACCACCTGCACCGGGAGATCCCAGTCGGCCAGCTTCGCCAGCAGCACCTCCGGCGTAGCGGCCAGCTCCATGCAGTCGGCGGGCAGCTCACGTACCGGCACGCCGTCTTCACAGGGCGACACCGCGCGCAGCTCGGCGGACTTGCGGCGCTGGTCGAACTGCCGCTGCCGGCTGCCGGGGCTCACCAGATAGGGCCCGATGTACTTCTCGAAGGCGGAGAGACTGTCCTGGCGCATGGCGTCGAAGGCGACACCGGCGGCAGCGATCGGCCGGGTCGGCGTACGGTCTTCGTCGTCGTGCAGCAGGAAGATGTTGCGGTGGCCGTAGTGCGTCTCGGCAGTATTGCCCATCTGCGTCCATTCCCAGCCGAGGAAGGTCACTAGATCGGGGTTCGCCGGGTCACCGGCGGCGGCATTGCAGGCGCGCACTGTGTCGCGGATCAGCTGCCAGTGCCGCGGCGTCAGGCTCTCGGCGTGGTCGGTGTGCGCCCAGAAGTCGAGCTGCGCGACGAAGCGCGCGTAATCGCAGGCGTCGGCCGGCGGGTGGACACCCTCGCCACCCAGCACGGGCAGGCTCCAGGCGAAGGCGTCCATCGAGAAGGTGGTGTGCGCGTGCACGTCGCCGAAGAGGATCTGTTTGGTAGCCGGCGCATCCAGCGTCTCGCGCGCTGATCGCTGCCGGGCTTCGGCCTCCGCCACGCCGACGTGCTGCGCTGCCGTGATGGTGCCGGCCTGTTCGGGCTCGCCGCGACTGTCGATGGCGATGAAGCCGAACGCGCCGCCCAGCAGCGCCCCCACGACCAGCAGCGCAATAATGAATCCCCGCATCGCGCACCTCCCCGTTTTGTTCTATATTTTTTACATCATGTCATATTCTAAGGCCATGTCGCCGTCCTGCTTCCGCGCAGCGCGATGACCGCAAGCACGAACAGCCCCCGCATGACACGCTGGCTGATCGTCGGGCTGATCACCGGCCTGGCCATCGCCATGATGGGCCTGATCCGGGAGCAAGCGCCAGCCCCGCTCCCCGAGGACCTCATAGCGCGCGCCGCCGGCCAGGACATCACGCGCACCGACTACGAAGCCGCACTGCGCGCTGTCGCCGCCGACAAGCGCGGGCCATTGACCGCGGCGGACCGGCGGCGCGTGCGCGAGCAGCTGGTCAACGAGGCCCTGCTCGTCGCCCACGGGCGCGATCTCGGCCTGGTCGAGCGCGTGCCGCGGCTGCGCGACACGCTGGTCGACGAGGTACTGGACAGCCTGCGCGCCGAGGCCGAGTCGGAGCCGGTCCTTGAGGCAACGCTGCGCGCCTACTACGCCGACAACCGCGCGCGCTTTGCCGGCCCCGATCTGCTGCAGCTGGATGCGTTGCGCTTCCCCGACGAGGCGAGCGCACGGGCTGCTTCCGAAGCGCTGTCCGAGGGCAGCGACATGGCCACGGTCGCGCGGCGCGAGGGGGGCACGCGCCTGCCCCTGCCCGACGGCCCGCTGCCGGCCGCCAAACTGCGCGACTACGTCGGCGCCAGCGCCGCCGAAGCCGCGACGCGGCTCGAAACCGGCAAGCCGAAGCAGATCGTCACCGAGGCCGGCACCCATCTGCTGCTGCGCCTGGAGGCGCGCCAGCCGGCCCCGGAGCCGGCCTTTGCCGACATCGCCGACAGCCTGCGTCAGGCCATCGTCCGCGATCGCGCCGAGGCGCTGATGGCCGAGCGGCTGGCTGCGCTGCGCGAGCGCTACCCGGTGCAGCGCAGCGATGACCCGGACTAGGCGGCTCGCCGGCGCGCTGCTGCTGAGCCTGCTGGCCGGCGCGGCCGAGGCCCACACGCGCAGCGTCTCGCACGGCTTCTGGGAGGTCACCGGCAGCAGCGTCGAGGCGCGGGTGGTCATCCCGCTGCTGGAGATCACGCGCATGGGCATCCGGCCGGAGACCCCGACAGGCCGCGCCCGCGCCGGCGAAGCGTTGATGGCGGCGCTGCGCGTGCACGACGCCGAAGGCGTCTGTGCATCGAGCGCCCGCCTGCCACCCGAGGTGCGCGACGGCAATCTCATCCACCACTGGCGCGTCGATTGCGCGTCGCCGCCGCGCATGCTGGCGAGTGGCCTCTTCGCGGGTAGTGCCATCGCGCATACCCACTTCGCCCGCCTGCAAGCCAACGGCGAAGAACCGGTAAGCGCCGTGCTGAGCCCGCGCCAGCCAGAGTGGCGGTGGCAGGCCAGCGCAAGCACCGCACCCGGCAGCTTCGGTGCCTTCGTCGCCCATGGCGTCAGCCACATCCTCACCGGCTGGGATCATCTGCTCTTCCTGCTCGTGCTGGTGGTACTGGCGCGCTCGCTGAAGGAGGTGGTCGTGCTGGCCACCGGCTTCACCCTCGGTCACAGCGCCACGCTGGCGCTGGCCGTGCTCGACATCGCCCGCCCCGCCGCGCCGGCCATCGAGGCCTTCATCGCGCTGTCCATCGTGCTGATAGCGCTGGAGAACGGCGTGCGTCTGGACACACGCAGCCGCGGCTTCGCGCTCGCCGCCGCGACGGGGCTGCTGGGGCTGGCCGCGCTGTCGCCGGTGATGGCGCCGACGGTGGTGGCCGGCCTGGCGCTGGCCGGGCTGTGCTACACGGCGCTTCTGGCGCGCGACGCGCCGGGGCTGCCCCTGCGGCTGGCGCTGACCGCAGCCTTCGGACTCTTCCACGGCTTCGGCTTCGCCGGTGAGCTCACGGCGCTGGATCTGGGGCCGGCGCTGCTGCTGCCCGCCCTGCTCGGCTTCAATCTGGGCGTCGAGGCGGGCCAGCTGCTGATGCTCACCGCCATCTGGCCGCTGCTTCTGCTGCTGCGCCGCGCGCGCCTGCCGGCTGCGGCTGCTGCCAGCAGCATGGCCGCCGGCATCGGTGTCTACTGGTTCGTGCTCCGCCTCTTCGGCTGAGCCTCAGCGCCCCGCCGCGCCGCTGGCATTCAGGACCGGCCCGAGCAGGCCGCCGGGCGCGCGTTCGGCCTGTTCGGCGGCGCAAGCCGCGAATATCTCTGCGGCATCGCCCCCGGCGGCCTCGAAGGTCGCGCGGCTGCAGTAGGTCGCCTGCGGGAAGTAGTCGCCCATCACCGCGTCCGGATCGGTCCCGCGCGGCACGTTGTGGATGGCCTCGGCGAAATCGTCGGCGGGCAGCATGTGCCGGTAGATCAGGATGCCGTCCTTGTAGATGCCGCCCCAGGGCAGCCAGGCGATACCGGCATCGGCCACCGCGTTCCCGGGCCGGTCGGCGGCATCCGACACCGCCACGGTGAAGAAGCCTTCCGCGTCGAGTGGCGCGTCGCGGTCGATGACGCAATCGACGAAACGCTGGGTGGCGAACTCGTTCTGACAGACCGACCAGTAACGCAGGTTGGGCCGCGCACCGCTGCTCGCCGCCCGCGCATCGCCGGGAAAGGTGGGCGCACGGGCGCGCAGCAGATAGATATCGCCGAAGGCACGATCGAAGCCCGTGGAGGTGTAGGCGTTGTGCACATTGCTGAGAAAGCCGCCGCCTCCTGCGGTCTGCTCGGGGAGCGCATCCGTCAGCGGCAGCTCGGCCGGCAGCAGGTTGCCCAGGACGGCCAGCGCGGTATCGGGCAGCCCGTAGAAGACGCGCGTGCTGGGCGGAGAGGTCGCCAGCGGCAGATTCAGCCCGAGGGCCTGATCCACGGCATCTGGGTAGTCGGCGCCGACGATGAGATCGTTGAGCGGCACGCCCGGCAAGAGCCCGAAGGCATTGGGCAGCGGCGCCTCCTCGCAAGCGCCCAGCGGCAACAGCTCGTTGCTGCCATCCGTGGTCTCCAGCGCAAGCTGAGGCAGTCCGACACCGCCCTTGAAGTCCTCGAAGTCGGCCGGCACATAGGTGCGGTAGAGCATGGCCGTCAGCGGATTGGGCAGCCCCGGGCCGAGATCGACCTGGCCGGAATAGATGCTGTTCGGCGCCGGCTGATCGGGCCGTCCGGTGAATTCGACGAAGGCCGTATAGCCCGCACCGGGTCCCGCGTCGGGATTGCGGAATGGGTTGCGGCCGGCCTCATCGGGGGCGATCTCGACGTCGGCAATGGCGTCGATGGGGCGCAGCAGCGGGTCGTAGACGTTGAAGGAGAAGTAGCGCGCATCCGGATAGCGCCCGTCGATGCGCAGCCGGGTGCCCGGAATGTTCGGCACCAGCGCGAGCCAGTAGCGCGCGCCGGCATCCGGAAAGGCGACATTCGTCGTCTCGATGTCCGATACCGCCAACCAGCTGCAGCCGAGACCGGCGCGCGGCTCGGTGCCGTCGGGCGGTGCCGAGGCGACAGGCGCGCCGTCGCCAGCAGTAACGGCGCTTCCGTTGCCGCAAGCGCTCAGCAACAGCGCCGCGGACAGCATCAGCGCAGCGCGCGCGATGGCAGTGAACATGCTCGCCTCCTCGTGTTTTCTTACATTCTGCCCAATTCGGACGTCGCCGGGAGCGGCCCGTGTCGACAGCGCGCTGTTCCGCCCCTTAAGCTCGCGCCATGCCACGCCAATCCTCAGAATCCGCGCGGGCCGCCGCCGGCGCGGGCCGCAAGCGCTCCTATCTTCGCCGCGGTGAGCGCAAGCAGATGCTGCTCGACGTTGCCGCCGGCGTCGTCGAGGCACAGGGCTGGACGGCGCTCAGCATGAGCGCGCTGGCGACGGCTGCCGGTGTCAGCCGGCAGCTCGTCTATCACTACTTCCCGAATCTCGAGACGCTGATCGCCAAGACGGCGTGGCACATCTTCAACGACACCATCGAGGGCACGCGCGCCTCCATCGCGGCACACCCGGGCAATCTGCGCGAAGCGGCCGAAAGCGCCGAGGCGGTGACGCTGGATCTGCCACCGGGCCGCGGTGACGCGCTCTGGCAGCTCATAGCCGGAACGGCCGGCGCTACGCCCGAGTTGGAGCGCATCCGCCGCGGCATTCGCCAGCTGGTCGCGGAAACCTGGCAGCCCTCGATGGAGAGCGAGCTCGGTCTTGAAGGCGAGGACGCCCGCGCCGGCAGCTGGATGATGGTCATGGCCTTCTGGGGCATGCGCCAGCTGGTACGCGACGGCGACCTCAGCCGCGAACGCGGCACGGCCATCTTCAATGCGCTGCTCGATCGTCTGACGCGGACGCCCGAAAGCTAGCGCGCTCAGTTCCGCGGTTGGCCGAGCAAGGCCACGCGCAGCGACTGGCGGTGCCGGCCGGCCGTCACCGGCAGCGGGGATGTCGCCGCCGTGCCGGGATCGATCGCCCCGTCGGCGTGCAATGCCCCCAAACCGCCGTGCGGCGCGAACAGCCTTTCGACGCGCTCGCGCGCATCGACATCGAGCGCGGCGAAGCGCTGCTGCAGCGCATGGCGGCAGGCAACGCGATAGTGATGCGTGACGGTGCCGCGAAGAGCAATGCTCGCTCCCTGCCAATCGAAGCGCCGCCGCCCATCGCGGAAGGCCAGCGCATTGGCGTGCAGATAGGGTAGGTAGTCGCCGGCGATGCGCGCCCACAACCGCTGCCATTCCGGCGCATCGGGCCACTGCCAGCGCGGCGAGTGTTCCGGTTGCGGTGTCTTCCACAAGCGCGCCAGCCATTCGGCGACTGCCGGCGCGCGCCGGCGCATGACCTCGGCCGGGTCCGGGTCGTTGCCGAAGTGCCGGAACATCGGCCCGCAGTAACCGAAGTCGGCGACGCTCGGCGTATCGCCGAGCAGGAAGGGCTGGCGCCGGAGCACCGCCTCCAGCAGATCCAGCTCCTCAAGATAGAGATCGCGCACGACCTGGGCATTGCCGCGATCCATACCATCGCCCCACAACCAGGTACGGCGCTGGCGCCAGGCGAAGAAGCGCGCAAAGGCTGCCTTCGGTACGCCCGGCAGGTCGACGCTCTCGGCGATGCGCCGGCCCAGCGCCAGGCGCGAGGGCATCGGCTCCCAACGCCACCACATCGCCGGGCGCCACAGCCATTCGTCGGCGTAATCCTCGATCAGCGCAGAGACAAAGGCTAGCGCCGGATCCGCCGGCTGGAAGCAGGGCGTCGGGTGCTGGACTTCCAGCCAGGCGATGGTCGGCGTGGTGTCGAAGAGCCAGCGGCCGTCGTGCAGCGCGACGGCCGGCACCTTCTTCACCCCGGTGGCGGCATGGATCCGCGCAAAGGCGCGCGCGTCGACCTCCACCGGCTCGTAGGCGATTCCCTTGGCGCGCAGATAGCACTCCAGCTTGCCGCTGAAGTAGGAGATGTCCATCTTGTAGACGGTATACGGCGCGCGCCCGCTCATTACGCCAGCTCGGCGCGCAAGCCCTTGCGCTGCAACGGCGGGCCCCAGTCGCGCGACAGCGCATCGGCCGCACCCTGGCTCGCCAGCCACGCATCGACCTGCCCGCGGGCGGTGTCGTCGAGGCTGCGATAGGCCGCCTGTACCCGTTGCATCATCCACAGCGCGTAGGGCATGGCGCCGCGTTCAAAGCTGGTCTCGCCCATCGGGAAACGCACCGCTTCCATCATGCGCGGCAAGCGCCCGCGCTCTATAGGCGGCCGTTCAGCGTACGCAGCCACCTGGTCGCGAATGCCCTCGAGCATGGGTAGAAGCTCCCGGAAGACGGAGGCGACGACCGGTGCCAATGTTTCCGGCAGCGCGTCATCGGCGAGCAACGCGCCACTGCCGGCTTCGCCGCCGTGCGCACGCGCGATCCAGGCCGCCAGCTCCGGGCGAGGAGCGATCAGTTCGCGCTTCGGCCACGGGTCGCGGCCGAGATGCGCATAGAGCGGGCCGGCCAGCGCGAAATCCGCAAGCGTCGGCCGCCCACCTAGAAGATAGTCGTGGCGCGTGAAATGCGCCTCAAGCGCGTCGAGCATGGCCTCGGTCCAGGCTTCCATGATCGGCTGCTGTGCAGGGGTGACACCGACGCCGGGCAGATAGCTCTTCAGCAATCTCGCCGAGCGCTGCGCCACACGCCGGCCGATGAAGGCCGGCGCCCAAGGCAGCAGCGCGCGACCGGCTTCGGTGAGGAAGAGCCGCTCGTTCTCGGGATAGGACCAGCGGTAGTGCATCGCCGGCGGAATCCAGTACTCGTCGGCCCACAGCTCGATCATCATCGCCGCCATCTGCTGCACCGGAGTGTCCGGCATGACGGGGAGCTCGGGGTGGCGACGCTCCAGCTGCTCGATGATCGCGGTAGTGTCCTGCAACCATTCGCCCTCGGGCGTCACCACCACCGGCATGGCCGTGGCGCCCGTCTTCTTCGGGAAGCGCTTCAGCAGCGTCCAGGCGTTCACCGCCACATCGTCGAAGGGGATGCCCTTGTAGCGCAGATAGGCGCGCGCCTTGCCGCTGAAGTAGGAGAGATGCCAACCGTAGAGGCGATAGGTGTTTTTCATGCTGTTACCGGAGGTTGTTCATGCCTTGATGCTTGGCTCCATTGGGGAGCGTCCCGCCCTCTTGCTCCGCGAAGCGGCTCGCAGAGGATGGCCTAAGAACCGTTTCGCTCGCGGGTTCCGCGCCTCGTAGCGACAGCGCTATCAGATGCAGCCGCGCGACTGGCGCGGGGTACTTTGGTTCCGGCCAAAGTACCCAAAGCCATGGTGCCCGCCGGGTGGCCTGCTCCAGCTTCGCCGAAGCAGGTACCCGAGGCGGGCGCCGTGCTCGGAGCACGCGCGAACAGGCCATCCCTGGCCTGGTCGCGCTCGCTCGGCATCCTTGCCTCGCGACTCCTGCGCGCGACGCCCGCCTCGGCCACCCTAAAAGGGCACGGATCGCACTGGCTCGCCGCTTCGCGGCGTCGCCATCGGGTGATCGCCGTGCAAAAAAGCGGCGCGCCCTGCGGGATTCATTTGCAGCATCGACAAGCATCACGAATCAGAAGGCAATCAGCGAATCAAAGAGGATCCCATCGTCTTCGGCCGGCAGATGCACCCATAGCCCGTCGGCACCAACCTCTACCCGCCCGTCGTAGGCATCGGCGACGCCTTCGAGGAACAGGCTCTCCAGCATCCGGCTCGGCAGCTGCGGAACGATGTGGTAGTAGACCAGCGCACCGACACCGGCCTGCTGCGCGATCTCGGCGGCCTCCACCGGGCTGGTGTGGTAGTCGAGGATGTCGCGCGTGATGGTCGCGAAACGGGCGTTGCCGGCCGCCTCGGCGGCCTCGGTAAGCACACCGACCAGCCCCGGATGTAGCGCCTCGTGCAGCAGTACATCGACGCCCTCGGCGAAGGCCGCCACCGTCGGCGAAGCCGTGGTGTCGCCGCTGATCACCACCGAGCGGCCGCGGTAGTCGAAGCGGTAGCCCACCGCCGGCTCGACCGGATCGTGGCTCACCGGAAAGGCCATCACGCGCAGCCCGTCGGCCGCGTAGACCTCGCGACCCGCCGCCTCCGGCATCGCGAAGGGCTGCGCAGTGGCGCCGGCTCCCGACGGCGGCACGACCGCCGTCCCGTGATGCGCGACGCGGTAGCCGAAGTCGTGGGCGTAGGCGGCGTTGAAGCCGTCGACGATGGGGGTCACGCCCTCGGGCGCGATCACGGGCAGCGGCGCGTCGCGCCCGCCGCCGGCCCAGCGCTGCAGCATCAACTCGCCGAGGCCGTCGATGTGATCGGAATGGAAGTGCGTCAGCAGCAGCGCGTCGATGGCGCCGGCCGGCACCTGCATCGGCCCGAGGTTGCGCGGGCTGCCCGAGCCGACATCCACCACCAGCAACGTCTCGCCGGCCTGTACCAGCACACAGGGGCCGGCGCGGCCGGGGTCGGGCAGGGGTGCGCCGGCGCCGCAGAGCGCGACGTTGAGGCCGCCGGCCATTTTCGCCAGACCCTCGCCCGCGAGCGCAGCCATGGCCTGGCGCTTCATGACGCCGCGCAGCAGCTGGTCGCCGAAGAAGTGAAGGCCGATCCCGGCGATCAGCGCCAGCCCCAGGATGCCGATGAGCAGCTTCTTGATCATGCGGGTTCTCCCTATATCAGCGATTCGCCGCGGCGCCGGCACGCGCCAGCGAGCGACGGAACAGCGCCGGCGCCCAGCGCTTGCCGAGATAGCCGGCGCGCGCGTCGCGGCCCACCACCAGCAGCGGACGGTCGGCAGCCGCGGCCGCCAACGCGCGGCGCGCTACCGTCTCGGGTGTGAGCTTATTGCGCGCGAACCACCGCGCGATGCCCTTGCGCGTGCGCGGGCTGTCCATGCGGCCGAAGAGCGCCAGCTTGTCCGCAATGGGCGTCTGCACGAAACCCGGGCAGACCGCCGTCACACCGATACCCAGGGCGGACAGCTCGGCGCGCAGACTCTCGCTGAGCGCCACCACCGCCGCCTTGGTGGCGCCGTAGGCGCTCATGCCGGGGAAGCCGACCAGACCGGCGGCCGAGGCAATGTTGAGGATGTGGCCGCCGCCCCCACCGGCCTCGGCGCGGGCGCGCATCGCCGGCAACAGCGTCTGCAGCACGCCCACCAGACCGAGGACGTTGAGCGCGTGCAGACGTTGCCATTCGGCCAGCGGCGTCTCTTCCAGCAACCCGGCGCTGACGATGCCGGCGCTGGTGACGACGAGATCGGCCGCCTCGCCCATCGCCGCTACCGCCGGCACCAGCCGCGCGCGATCGGCTTCCTGCGTGACATCGGCTGCGAGCACCGCCACCTCGGCTGCCCCCCGAGTGCGCAGCGACTGCGCCGCACGCTCGAGTGCGACCGGATCGCGCGCCACCAGCAGCAGGCGCGCACCCTGCGCCGCCAGCCGCTCGGCAATGCTGTAGCCGATGCCGCTGGAACCGCCCGTGATGACACAGAGCTTGCCCCCGAACGTCCCCGTCATCCCTCGTCTCCGAAAGCGGCCTCGGCGCGGGTCTCCGCCCTACTGGTACCGCGGAATCGGTAGCTTGCAATTATTTTTTACATGTTGTCAAATATAGGGCGTGCGCCTATGCTACTGCGCGTTTACATAACGTCCAATTTCCGGAATAGTGCTGGCAAGGGGAATGGCGGCTTGGCCGCACATGTGCCGGGAAACGGCCGGAGGAGACACAATGAGGCAATTGGGGGAGATCGCCGCGCGCCGTTGGAGCGTCCGGCTGCTACTCGGAACAGGGCTGCTGGCTGTGTCCGGCGCGGCACCGGCCGTGGACTGGCGGCTCGGCGAGGCAGAGTTCCGCCTGCAGGGACGCGTCGCCCTCGGCGCCACCTGGCGCACCAGCGACCGCGACGAACGGCTGCTCGCCAAGCTCAATGTGCCCGGTCAGGAGACGCTCTGCGACGCCGACGACTGTATCTCGCTCGCCGGCGACCCGGAGCCCAACCAGCGTCTGGTCGATGCCCGCGGCGGCTACAACGTCAACGGCGACGACGGCAACCTCAACTACGCGCAGGGCGACATCGCCTACGCCACCGCGCAGTACGAACCCGTCCTGACACTCGACTGGGGCCGGCTGGCGGCCCGCGTCTCCGGACTGGCCTTCTTCGACCCGGTCAACAGCAACTTCGACACTTTCAACCAGAACACGCTCTATCAGCCAAGGCACGTGCCGCGGCGCCACGATCTGGAAGCCGACCTGGGCAGCCGCTTCCGGCTTCTGGAAGCCTTCGTCAGTTTCCCGGTGCAGCTGTTCGGCAAGCCGCTGGGCCTGGCCATCGGGCAGCAGACGCTGCGCTGGGGCGAGAGCACCTTCCTGGTCTTCTCGAGCCTGAACCAGGTCAACCCGGTCAGCGCGCAGCTGCTGCGCCAGCCCGGCACGCGTCTGCGCAACGCCTTCGTGCCAGTACCGCTGTTCACGGCCGACTGGGAGCTCAGCCGCACCCTCGTGCTCGGTGGCTTCTATCAGCTCGATTGGGAGCCATCCGAACCCGATGTCGCCGGCTCTCTGCTGTCGATCAGCGATGGCGCCGGCGCCGGCCGCGGCCCAACCCACATCACCCTCGGGATCGGCCAGTACCCGGAGGACCCGAACCGGCAGTTCCGGCCGGCCGGCCTGGCGGGGACCTTCTCCAGCGCCACACGCACCACCTATCTGCGCGACGAGCGCTTCGGCTACCCGCGCGACTCGGGCCAGTTCGGCCTGCGCGCCGAGTACTACGCCGACTGGCTCAACGGTGGGACCGAGCTGACCGCCTACGGCATGAACTATCACAGCCGCCTGCCCTATCTCAGCGGCTTCGCGGCGGAGGAAAGCTGTCTTCGCGATCTCGATGCCGTCGACCCGCAGGGTCTGGCCGGCCTGCTGCCGCAGCTCGTCGGGACGCTGCCGGGCGGGCTGGACGGCGTCATCGACGAGACGCGCTTCGCGCAGGCGCTGATTGCCTGCGGCGGCTTCAACGGCAGCCTCAACGTCGTCAACGGCACCCTGCTGGAGGAACTCGCAGCGGCCGTGCCCGGAACCCCGGAGATCGGCGGCGAACCGACCCCGGTGGACACGTTCCAGCCCTTCGTCGACTACCCGGAGGACATCCGCCTCTTCGGCGTCAGCGGCACCACCAACATCGGCAGCTGGTCGGTGGCCGGCGAGATCGCCTACAGCCCGAACCAGCCCGTGCAGGTCCACACGCGCGACGTCGTCTTCGCGGGTCTGAATCCTGCCTTCCCGGCCGAGGACATCGGCGTGGCGACCGACACCGGTGCCGTGCTGACGATCCCCGGGGCGCGCGCGGCCGTACCCGACTACCTGCAGACCCGCTACCGCGACCAGCCGCTCGAAGGCGGCCAACGCTTCAACGGCTACGAGCGGCTGCAGGTCGGGCAGGCGAGCTTCACCGCGATCCGCGTCTTCTCCAGCAGCAACTACATCCGCGCCGACCAGATCCTGCTGCTGGTCGAGGCCGGCGCCACCGGCATCTTCGACCTGCCGCCACTGAGCGAGCTGCAGATCGAGGGGGCCGGCGCCACCAACACGCACTTCAGCCCCGGCGCGGACGGCAGCGGCAGCGGCGGCGAGCCGGACACGCGTCGGGCCAACCCCGAACAGGCCAACCCGAACATCTTCGCCGACGACTTCGCCTGGGGCTATCGCCTGCTGCTGGAGCCCAGCTATCTCAACGCGCTGTTCGGCTGGAGCATCTTCCCGCGCCTGCGCTTCGATCACGACGTGCACGGGACCTCGGCCTCGCCCATCCAGAACTTCGTTGCCGACCGCATCGAGATCACCGCAGGCTTCGCCACGCGCTTCACGCCGAATACGACGCTGACGATGGAGCAGACCGTCTATGCCGGCGCCGGCGATCGCAACCTTCGGCAGGACCGCGATCATTTCACCGCCGTGCTGACCTATGCCTTCTGAGGATGCCGCGCACGCCGGAATCCGCCGCCTGACCCGAGAACCGCTGCTCGTCTTCCTGCTGCTCGGCGCGCTGATATTCGCCGTCGACCGGATGGGGGTGGGGGCCGAAGCCGACACCATTGCCGTCTCCGAGGCGCGGCTGGGCAGCCTGCGCGCGGATTTCGCCGCCCGTGAAGGGCGCGCGCCCGACGCAGGTGAACTGGACACCCTGGTGGCGGACTGGGTCACCGAGGAGGCCCTCTACCGCCGCGCGCGCGAGCTGGGTCTGCATCGCAACGACCCGCTGATCCGCCGCCAGCTCGTGCGCAAGATGCGCTATCTCATCGAGGACGCCACGCCCCTGACCGAGCCGAGCCAGGCCGAGGCGGCAGCCTGGCTGGCCAAGCACCCGGAACGCTTCGGGACGCCGCCCCGCGTCAGCTTCGACCACGTCTTCATCGCGCGCGGCAGCAACGCCGAGGCGCGCGCCCGCGCCGCGCTCGCGCTCCTGCGCGACGGCGCGTCAGCCACCAACGGAATGGGCGATCCCTTCCCCGGCGGCGCGCGCGTCGACGACGCCACGCCACAGCAGCTCGCGCGCGACTTCGGTAGCGGTTTCGCCACCGAGCTCGGCGCCCTGGAGCGCCATCGCTGGAGTGGTCCGGTGGCTACGCGACTGGGCTGGCATCTGCTGCGCGTGACCGAACGCACGCCCTTCCAGGCGGCGACCGTGGAATCGGCCGGCGAGCGGCTGCGCGCCGACTACCGCAGCCATCAGCGCGAGCGCGCCAATGCCGAAGCCATCGAGACGCTTCGCGAAGGCTTCCGGGTCGAGCGAGCAGATCGGCAATGACCTGGCGCGCCCTCCTTCTGAGCTTCATGGTGCTAGCCCCGCCTGCGGCTGCGCACGAGCTACCCGTGGCCAGCGTGCAGCTGCAGTTGCAGGATACCCATCGGCTGAGTGTGGCGACCAAGGATCCGCTGCGCGGGGGCGAGCTGGTGGCGCCCATCGGACTGCGCTTCCAGCCCGACTGCGCCCGTACCGCCGCACCGCAAGTCGAGCGCACGGCGACGGCCGTTCTGCGCCGCTGGCAGCTGGAGTGCAGCCGGCCGCTCACCGAGACCCGCCTGACCGTCGAAGGTCTGGACCGCCAGCGGCCCGAAGCGATGCTGCACATCAGCCGCGCCAACGGTGACACGGAGTACACGCGCGTGGATCGCCTCGCTCCCGGCCTGGCGCTCGCCGGCGGCAAGGAAGCCGTCGGGCTGGACGCCTACTTCGGCATCGGCGTCGAGCACATCCTGCTCGGGCCGGACCATCTGCTCTTCGTGCTCGGGCTGATGCTGCTCATCGCCGCCACCGGCCGCGGCGCCGGCGCACTGCTGGCGACGGTGACGGCCTTCACGGTCGCGCACAGCCTCACGCTGGGGCTGGCGACGATAGGAGACATCACTCTGCCCAGGGGGGCCGTCGAGGCCGTCATTTCGCTGTCGATTCTGCTGCTGGCCGTCGAGCTGGCACGGCTGCGGCCGGGTGCGCCGCCGGCGACGCTGACGCAGCGCTTTCCCTGGCTCGTGGCCTTCGGCTTCGGGCTGCTGCACGGCTTCGGCTTCGCCGGTGCGCTCGCCGAGATCGGCCTGCCGCCGGACGCGCAATGGCGCGCACTGCTGCTCTTCAACCTCGGCGTCGAAGCCGGCCAGCTCGGCGTCATCGCGCTGCTCGTGCTGGGCGCGCGACTGCTGCACGCCACCACCCTGCTGGCCCGCGTCACGCGGCTGGCAACCACCGCCATCGGCGCCGTCGCCGCCTTCTGGCTGCTCGACCGCCTGCAACCCGTCGTCGGTCTGTGAGGACACCCGCCATGCCCATCAAGCCGCTGCTGCTCCTGCTCCCTCTGCTCCTGCTCGCCGCCTGCGGTGGCAACGCACCAGGCGCGGAAGCACCAGCGGAGGAACCGATCGTCGACGTACCGGTACCGGAGGACCCGTGCACGGACTTCCGCGCCGGTCACCGCAACGCCTACTTCGGCGATCTGCACACGCACACCAATCTGTCCATCGACGCCTTCTTCTTCAATTCGCTCAACGGCCCGCGCGAGGCGCTGCGCTTCGCCCAGGGCGAAGCCATCAGCCTGCCCGCCGGCGACGACCCGGATACGCCGGCGCGCAGCGTACAGCTGGACCGTCCGCTGGACTTCGCCGCGGTCACCGACCACGCCGAATCGCTGGGCAACTTCTTCAACCTCTGCACGGCCTTCGGCAACGCGCCGGCCGACTCGAACCCCGCCTGCGTCCTGCTCGGCAACCAGATCCGCGCCAATGTGCGCAGCTTCGTGGCCGGCGACACCAACGCGCTGCTGGCGCTGTTGCAGGGCGTGACCGCCGAACTGCCGACCACGCGCTCGGCCTGGCGCGACACCCAGCGCATCAACAACGAGGAATACGCGCCCTGCCGCTTCTCGACGATGCACGCCTACGAGTACACACCCAACGCCTTCGGGCAGGCGCTGCACCGGAATATCTTCTTCCGCAATGACACGGTGCCGGACAATGTCTTCAGCGCGGTAGGGGTGCTGAGCAGCTTTGCGCAGGACAACGCCAACATCGAGTGGGCGCTCTTCGACCACCTGCAGGCCGAATGCGTCGATGTCGACGGCTGCGAGGTCTTCACCATCGCACACAACCCGAACACCAGCGACGGCCGCTTCTTCCGGCCCATCGACCCGGCCACCGGCCTGCCACCGGCGCGCGACAACCAGCCGCTGAGCCACGCCGACGCCGAGCTGCGCGGCCGCCTCGAGCGCGGCTTCGAGGTCAGTCAGCACAAGGGCAACTCCGAGTGCGCGGTGGGCGTGACCTCGGATCTGCTGCAGGGCGAGGAGAGCCGCTGCGACTTCGAGAACTTCAAGACGGTCTGCACCGGCAGCATCGACGACCCGGCCGAGTGCGCGGACTTCTGTACCGGGGCCGACGACGATCCGGCCTTCTGCCAGCATCGCGATTCGCTCTATCTCGTGCAGAACTGCGACACGGTCGCCCCGGATGGGTCGGCCCCAGAGAACTGCACGACCTCCGGCGACTATCTGGTCGATGCGCTGACGCAGGGCCTGGCCATCCAGGACCGGCTCGACGGCATCAACCCCTACCGCATGGGGCTGAGCGCGTCCACCGACAACCACAACGGCACGCCCGGGAATGTGCGCGAGGAAGGCTTTACCGGCCACGGCGGCATTCTCGACGACGAGCCGGCCGAACAGCTCGGCGAGTGGCAGTGCCTGGAAGCCGGCGCGCTCGACAATGCCGACCCCGCCGATCCCGACAACTGCCCAGGCCGGCTCTTCGCCGATGTTTCCCGCCCCTTCAACCCGGGCGGGCTTGCCGGCGTCTGGGCGCCGCAGAACACGCGCGACGCGCTCTGGCAGGCCATCCGTCGCGGCGAGACCTGGGGCACCTCCGGCCCGCGCCTGCGCATGCGCATGCTCGCCGGATGGGAGAGCTTCCCCGCCGACATCGCCCAGCGCCTGGCCGAGGGTCAGGACCCCGATGCCTTCGCCGAACTGCCGGGCGTCGCCATGGGCGCCGACCTGCCGCCGCGCACGGGCGACGCGCCGCGCATCGCGGCCTGGGCCATGCAGGATCCGGAGGGGCATCCGCTGCAGGCGCTGCAGATCGTCAAGGGCTGGGTCGACGCCAGCGGCGAGCAGCGCATCCGCGTTTTCACGATCGCCGAAACCGGCGACACCGTGCGCGAACCGGCGCGGGATTCCTGCGCCGTCTTCGCCGGCGACCACCCGGCGCAACTGGCCGGGATCTGGCAGGACCCGGCGTTCGATCCCAACCATCACGCCTTCTACTACCTGCGCGCGCTGGTCGTGCCCAGCTGCCGCTACAACACCCACCTCTGCCTGACGAAGGACGTGGACTGCGGGCTGCTGAACCCGGACAACGGCATCTTCCCGGAGGCGACCGGACTGCAGGGCTTCGAGGGCTGTTGCCGCATTACCGAGGCGGAAACACCGGACGGCCCGCGCTTTGCCGGCAGCCCGGTCTTCCAGACGGTGGAGGAGCGCGGCTGGGGCTCGCCGGTCTGGTACAACGCGCCGCGTTGATTGACCTCGGAGGTCATTGTCGTGACGGGCGGCACGCCGAAGACTGGGGTCAGCCAGCCATCCGGAAACGAATATGACCCTGAATGTCGCCGCAACGCGCACGCGCGAGCCCCTCTTTGCCATCGGCCTCGCGCTGCTGCTCAGCCACGAGCTCGACGCGGTGAAGCACGCCGAATGGCAGGTGCTGCCACTGCTGCGTTGGCTGGATGACGCGAACGGCTATCCCGTCTTCGTGCTGGCCCACGTACCGCTGTTCGCGGTGATGCTCTGGGCGCTGGCGCATCGCTCGTCAGCCGTGCGCCGCAACACCCGCTTCGGCCTGGCTGCCTTCATGGTCATCCACGCCGGGCTGCATTGGGCCTTTCACGAGGACCCGCACTATCACTTCACGGGCTGGCTATCGCACGGCCTGGTCGGTGGCGCCGCGATCTTCGGCGCGCTCTATCTGGCGGCGGTGCTGGCAGCGAGACCTTCCAGCAGGGCCTGACTTTCGGCGTCGGCCGGGAAGAAGAGCTCCAGCCGCAGTTCGTCGGTCGTCACATCCAGGGGCGTGCCGAAGCTCGCCAGCATCGTGAACAGGCGCAGATCGGTTCCGCCCAATCGCAGATGCGTGGGCACCACCGGCAGGCGCGCGTCCTGCAGATCGATGCGGCGATAGGCTCGCGGCAGCTCGGGATAGGCCAGCACGGCGTCGAGCACGGGCTGGACTTCGGGATACTCCAGCGCCTCGCGCGCGGTGCGCGCCAGCACCAGCGGCGCCAGATCGTCGAGATTGACGATCATCGAGGCCAGCCCCTCCGGATGCAGCGTCAGCTGCAGGATGTTGCGTGGGCCGTCGCCGCAGACGCGCTGCCACATGGCATCGACATCGCCGGCCAGTCCCAGCAGCGCCTGCATGGCACGGTTGGCCTCCAGCAGATTCCAGGCGCGATCGACGACGACACCGGGATAGGGTTCCTGCTGGCGCAGCATGTGCTGCAGCGCCTCGCGCACCGGCCGCATGTCGGCGGCCTCGATGCTGCGCTGTGCGTACTCGCCCACGAAGCCGGCCGCATGCAGCAGGCGATTGCGCTCGCGCATGCTCAGATCCAGCGCCACGGCGAGCTGCAGGACCATTTCGCGGCTGGGCCGCGAGCGGCCGGACTCCAGACAGCTCAGATGCCGCTGCGAGACCTCGGCCTGCAGCGCGAGATCGAGCTGCGACAGCCGGCGCATCGCGCGGGCACGGCGCAACAGCATGCCGAAGGGCGGATGGTCGGAAACAGCTTCCATGGCATGCAGTGTGGCACGACGCGCCCGTGGCTCCGATGACCTCGGAGGTCATTGCGGGGGGCGTGTGCCATCCGCCTAATCGAATTCGTCAACCCCGAACCAGGACACCCCATGATGCCCACCGAGCTGCTCGCCGTCCTTGCTGCCCTGCTCTTCGCCATCGCCGCCATCACAATTGCACTGCGCGACTGTGAAAGCGCGCAACGAATCTGGCTGCTGCCGGCAGCGCTGTCTGCAGCGCTGCTCGGCTTCTCCCTGATCACCGTCGCCAGCGAAGGCCCCGTCGCGCTGTGGGAGGCCCATTCCAGGGATCTGTGGGCCAATCAGATCTGGTTCGACCTGCTGCTGGCCATCGGCACGGCCTGGGCGCTGATCGTGCCGCGCGCCCGCGCCCTGGGCATGCGCCCCCTGCCCTGGCTCGCTCTCATCGTCGGCACGGGCAGCGTCGGCCTGCTCGCGATGGCCGCGAGAATGCTCTACCTGCAGAACTCGACCGACAGAGCATAAGGAGACGCTAGCCGAAGATCACCATGCACTGCGTGCCGCGGGCCACCGCGTAGCCATCCGGAGCGAAAAGCGTCACGGTCTGCTGGGTATACCCGTCGTGGGCGGCGTCGAGCTTGACGTCAATGACCCAGTCGGCAAGCGGCTGATCATCAAAACGGTGCCCGGTGAAATTGAGCATCCAGGTCATCGTGCTGCCAGGCGTGAAGCGCTTCAGCCAGCTCAGCCCCACCGGCGGCGGGAAGTCGGTCATCGCCAGCAACTGTGGCAGGCCGGTGCGCTCGGCGTCGTCGTGCAGACTGATGCGATAGACGTGCTCGGTATCCGGCGTGCCGGAGCCTGGGAAGTGCCCCTTGAGGATGCGGGCGGAGAACTGCTTCAGGAAGGCTGGCATGCCCTCGAGAAAGGGCATCGCGTGACCTGCGCCACTGTCGATATCCGGCTGAACGAAATCGTGCGCAACCTCGGACTCCCGCGCGCGCCCGAAAATACCGACGAAGAGCGCCAGCACCGCCTCGCCGTCGGTGATGCGCGCCTCGACCTGCCGGGTATTGCCGCCGGCGCGCAGCAGCCGTGCCTCGATACGCATCGTGCCGGCCGGCACCGGCGAGCACAGGGTGGCCTGCAGGGTACGCATGGGCAACCCGTCGCTGTGCGGCAGCATCGCTTCGACGGCCAGTGCGGCCTGAATGCCGCCGTAGGCGCTGCGGCCCTGCAGCCAGTCTTCACTGACCTCGGCGGTCAGGCTGCCGTCGTCGTGGCGTCGGCAAGTGCCCAGCAGCGCACTGACTTTCTGGCGGACCGAACCTCCCGCCTTCTTGCTTTCTTCCATTAGCGATCCCTTGTCGAGTGCATGGCGTGCAATACCGGCGGCACCCACGTCCGCGCAAAGTTTACGCATTTCGACAGCCGCAACCCGACTCCCGCGCTAGGTCGTGGCTCGGCCAGGACGCGCTACGATCGTATTGTCTGATCTAGTTATCCACAGCGACCGGGAGATTCACCAGGGTGGAATGGTTACTGGAGCTGGAGCCTTTGGTCCGGCTGGGCGTGCTGCTCGGCGTGCTTGCGCCGATGGCTGCCTGGGAGATCCTGCGTCCACGCCGAAAGCTCCAGGTCGGCAAGGCATACCGCTGGGCGAACAACTGGGGCATCGTCGTTGTCGATACGCTGCTGACGCGGCTGCTCTTCCCGGCCGGACTGGTGGGAATCGGCCTTCTCGTCGAGAGCCGATCCTGGGGACCGCTGCAGGTGGTGGACCTGCCTGCCTGGATGATCGTGATCCTGTCGATCGTCTTCCTGGATTTACTGGTCTGGGCACAGCACGTCATGTTCCACGCCGTGCCTGCGCTGTGGCGCCTGCATCGCATGCACCACGCCGATCTCGACTTCGACCTGACCACGGGCCTGCGCTTCCATCCGCTGGAGATCCTGCTCTCCTTCGGCATCAAGGCGGGCGGCATCGTGATGATCGGCGCGCCGGCCGTCGCCGTGCTGCTCTTCGAGATCGTCCTGAGCTCGACCGCCCTGTTCAATCATTCCAACGTGAGCCTGCCGAAGCCCATCGACCGAATACTGCGGCTTTTCATCGTCACCCCCGATTTCCACCGCGTGCACCACTCCTGGCACCCGAACGAAACAAACTCCAACTTCGGCTTCAACCTCTCCTGGTGGGATCGACTGCTCGGCTCCTATCAAGACCAGCCGCGCGATGGTCACGACAATATGACCATCGGCCTCAACCTGTTCCGGAGCCCGCGCTGGGAGCGGCTGGATCGCATGCTGATCCAGCCCTTCGTGGGGCCGGCCGATAGCTACCCGATCAACCTCCGCGCGGAGGACCGGGAGGCGGAACGCGATGCATCGGATGATGCTGAAAAGCGCGACCGCTGAACGATGGCACCACGGCCGCAACCGATCGTGGTCGTTGGCGTGATGCGCGAAGCCGTCCGCTATTCGACCGTCACCGACTTGGCCAGATTGCGTGGCTGATCGACGTCGGTGCCCTTGAGCACCGCGACGTGATACGCAAGCAGCTGCAGGGGGATGGTGTAGATCAGCGGATGATTCAGGCTGCCAGCCACGGGCATGGCCATCATCTCGGTATAGGCGTCGCGCTCGAAACCGCCGGCGGCGTCAGCGAAGACGATGAGACGCCCGCCGCGAGCGCGGACTTCCTGCAGATTCGAGCGCAGCTTCTCCAGCAGGCCGGTGTCGGGCGCGACCGCAATGACAGGCATTTCCTCGTCGACCAGCGCCAGCGGCCCGTGCTTGAGCTCCCCTGCAGCGTAGGCCTCGGCGTGGATGTAGGAGATTTCCTTGAGCTTGAGCGCGCCCTCGAGGGCCACGGGAAACAGCGTGTTGCGGCCCAGGAAGAGTGCGTGATGCTTGTCCACCAGTCGCTCGGCAAGCTGCCGGATGGCCTCGTCGTTTTCCAGCACCTCCTCGACCGCGCGCGGCGTAGCTTCGAGCTGCGCGACCAGATCGGCTTCCGTAGCAGCATCCATACCGCGGCGACGCGCCATCAGCAGCATGACCAGCGCCAGCGCGGTGAGCTGGGTGGTGAAGGCCTTGGTCGAGGCGACGCTGCGCTCGGGGCCGGCGTGGGTCATCAGCACCAGGTCGGACTCGCGCACCAGGCTGGATTCCGGCGCATTGCAGATGGCCAGCGCGCCGGCCAGCTCAAAGTCGCGCGCGTGGCGCAGCGCTTCCAGCGTATCGGCCGTCTCGCCGGACTGCGAGATGGTGATGAAGAGCGTGCCGGGCTCGATCAGCGGCTCGCGGTAACGGAACTCGCTGGCCAGCTCGACGCGGCAGGGCACGCGTGCGATCTGCTCGAACCAGTAGGCAGCGACCTGGCCGGCGTGGGCCGAGGTGCCGCAGGCGACGATGTGCACGCGCTGCACGCTGTCGAGAATGCGACCGGTATCCGGACCCAGGATGGCGTCGAGCACGCGGCCGTCGCCGATGCGGCCTTCCAGAGTGTGTGCGATGGCGGTGGGTTGCTCGTGGATTTCCTTGAGCATGAAGTGGCGATACTCGCCCTTCTCCACCGCCGCGGCCGATTGCGTCGACTGATGCACGGGTCGCACGACGTCCTGTCCGTCGTGCAGCACGCGGTAGCCCTGCGGCGACAGCTCGGCGATATCGCCTTCCTCGAGGTAGACGAAGCGGTTGGTTACCGGCAGCAGTGCCAGCGCGTCGGAGGCGCAGAAATGCTCACCGATGCCGACGCCGATGGCCAACGGCGAGCCTTTGCGCGCGATCACGAGCCGGTCCGGCGCGCGCGCGCTGCAGACGGCCAGCGCGAAGGCGCCAGTCAGCTGTGCGACTGCGGCTTGCAGCGCGCCGAGCAAATCGTCGGCGCCAGCCAGTTCGCGGTGCAACAGATGCGCAACGACCTCGGTGTCCGTGTCGCTGAGAAAGGCGTAGCCTGCGGCGACTAGTTCCTGCTTCAGCGCGGCGTGATTCTCGATGATGCCGTTATGCACCACTGCCACATCGCCGGAGACATGCGGATGCGCGTTGTGCTCGGCCGGCGCACCGTGGGTGGCCCAACGCGTATGCGCAATGCCGCAGCGGCCGTCATGGCCGGCACTCTGCGCGGCCTGCACCAGCGCCTCGACCTTGCCCTGTGCGCGCACTAGCCGCAGCTGATGTTCCGCGTCGACGACCGCGAAACCGGCCGAATCATAGCCGCGATACTCCAGCCGTCGCAGCCCCTCGATAAGCACTTCCCGGATATCCCGCTGCGCCGTGGCGCCGACAATGCCGCACATCTGAGCGTCTCCTTGAGTGCACCGGGCGCGCCGGCAGCGCGCCGCTGGCCTACTTCCGCTGCTTGCCGGCGTCGCCCTTGGTGGGGCGCTTCCAGCCGACGATGGACTTCTGCTCGCGCGATCGTGCCACGGTCAGGGCGTCGTCCGGCGCATCGCGCGTCAGTACCGAGCCGGCGGCAATGGTGGCGCGATCGCCGACGCGCACGGGTGCAACCAGCGCGCTGTTGCTGCCGATGAAGGCATCGGCGCCGATCTCGGTTCGGTGCTTGTTGGCGCCGTCGTAGTTGCAGGTGATCGTGCCGGCGCCGATGTTGGCGCCGGCGCCCACCGTGGCGTCGCCGAGATAGCTCAGGTGGTTGGCCTTGGCGCCGGGGCCGAGCTGCGCCTGCTTGATCTCGACAAAGTTGCCGACGCGGCTGCCGGCGCCCAGCTCGGTGCCGTTGCGCAGCCGCGCGTAGGGTCCGACGACGGCACCCTCGCCGATGACTGCGCCCTCGATGTCGCAATGCGGCTCGACGCGCGCGCCCGCAGCAATCTCGCTGTCCTTGATCCGACAGAAGGGGCCGATGCGCACGCCGTCACCGAGCCGCACCCGGCCCTCGACGATGACATCCGGCGCAATGACGACATCGCTGCCAACTTCCAGGCTGCCGCGCAGATCGAAACGCGCCGGGTCCTCCAGCGTGGCGCCGGCGTGCATCAGGCTTTCGGCGGCGCGCTTCTGGAAGACACGCTCGGCGCGGGAAAGCTGGACGCGGTCGTTGACGCCCTCGACTTCGGCAGCCTCGCCGGCCGTCACCACGGCCAGCGGCTGCCCGGCTTCCGCGGCCATGGCGACGATATCGGTGAGGTAGTACTCACCCTTGGCGTTGGCGTTATCGACCCGTGCCAGCCAGGCACGAAGATCATCCGCCGGCGCACAGACGAAACCGGTATTGATTTCGTCAATGGCGCGTTGCTCGGGGGTGGCTTCCTTGTCCTCGACGATGGCGGCCAGCCTGCCTGCCGCGTCGCGCAGCAATCGTCCATATCCGCTGGGATCGACCAGGCGCGTACCCAGCAGCGCACCGTGCTCGCCGGCCGCCTCCAGCAACGCGCCGAGCGTGGCGGCGCTGACCAGCGGCACGTCGCCGTACATAACAAGTACCTGTGCGTCATCGGGAATGGCCGGCATGGCCTGCATGACAGCGTGTGCGGTACCGAGCTGCTCGGTCTGCTCGACCCAGCGCAGCGGCAGCCGCTCGCGCTCGGCGGTGGCCTGCCGGACGCGCTCACCGCCGTGGCCATGCACGACGTGGCACTCCACGGCGCCCAAGGCCTCGGCGGTGTCGAGCACACGCTCCAGCATGGGACGGCCACCAACGGGATGCAGCACCTTGGGCAGCGCACTCTTCATGCGCGTGCCCTGCCCGGCAGCCAGAACGACGATGTGCAGCGCGCGGCTCATGCGACAGATCTTACGACGAGCGGGCGCGCCGGCGCGCGTGGCGCTAGTGGCCTTCCTTCAGCTTGCGCACGAACTCCAGACGCGCAGTAGCCTCGACCAGTTCGGCCTGAGCGCGGGCGAGATCCGATTCCTCGGAAGCCCCCTCCATCGCCTTCTCAGCCGCCTTCTTGGCTTCAGCGGCCGCTGCCTCGTCGGCATCCTCGCCGCGCAGAGCGGTGTCGGCAAGCACGGTGACGCGATCGGGCTGGACCTCCAGTACGCCGCCGCCCACGAAGAAGCGCAGATGCTCGCCTTCGGGCGTTTCCACACGCATCTCGCCGGGCTTGATCGCGGTCAGCAGCGGCGCGTGGCGCGGCGCGATGCCGACCTCGCCCTGCGCCGCCGGCACTACCACCATCACGGCCTTGCCGGAGTGGATCTCGCCTTCGGTGGCGACGATGTCGAGCTGAATCTCTGCCATGAGCTAGCGTTCTCCGGGGGCCTCAGGCGGCCTTGGCTTCGAGCTTCTTGGCCTTCTCGATGGCTTCGTCGATGGTGCCGACCATGTAGAAGGCCTGCTCGGGAAGATGATCGTACTCGCCATCGACGATGCCACGGAAGGCGCGAATCGTCTCGGCCAGCGAGACGTAGACGCCCGGCGAACCGGTGAAGACCTCGGCGACGTGGAAGGGCTGCGACAGGAAGCGCTGGATCTTGCGCGCCCGCGACACGGCCAGCTTGTCGTCCTCGGAGAGCTCGTCCATGCCCAGAATGGCGATGATGTCCTTGAGCTCCTTGTAGCGCTGCAGCACACCCTGCACGTCGCGGGTGCACTGGTAGTGCTCCTCGCCGATGACGTTCGGGTCGAGCTGGCGCGAGGTCGAGTCCAGTGGATCCACGGCCGGGTAGATGCCAAGGCTCGCGATATCGCGCGACAGCACGACGGTGGCGTCGAGGTGCGCAAAAGTGGTCGCGGGCGACGGGTCGGTGAGGTCGTCGGCCGGCACGTATACGGCCTGGATCGAGGTGATCGAGCCGGTCTTGGTGGAGGTAATGCGCTCCTGCAGCAGGCCCATTTCCTCGGCCAGCGTCGGCTGGTAGCCCACCGCCGACGGCATGCGGCCGAGCAGCGCGGAGACCTCAGTGCCGGCCAGCGTGTAGCGATAGATGTTGTCGACGAAGAACAGCACGTCGCGGCCTTCGTCGCGGAAGTACTCGGCCATGGTCAGGCCGGTGAGCGCCACGCGCAGGCGGTTGCCCGGCGGCTCGTTCATCTGGCCGTAGACCATCGCCACCTTCGACTCTTCCATGTTGTCGAGCTTGATGACGCCGGCTTCCGACATCTCGTGATAGAAGTCGTTGCCCTCACGCGTACGCTCACCGACGCCGGCAAAGACCGACAGACCGGAATGTGCCTTGGCGATGTTGTTGATGAGCTCGAGCATGTTGACGGTCTTGCCGACACCGGCACCGCCGAAGAGGCCGACCTTGCCGCCCTTGGCAAAGGGGCAGAGCAGGTCGATGACCTTGATGCCCGTTTCCAGCAGCTCGGTGGCGCCGGACTGGTCCTCGTAGCTCGGCGGCGCGCGATGGATCTCCCAGCGGTCCTCCGAGGCGACCTCGCCCAGCTCGTCCTGCGGCTCGCCGAGCACGTTCATGATGCGGCCAAGCGTCTTCTTGCCGACCGGCACCGAAATGCCCTTGCCGCTGTTCGAGACGGAGAGCCCGCGCTTGATGCCCTCGCTGACGCCCATGGCGATGCAGCGCACGATGCCGTCGCCGAGCTGCTGCTGGACTTCCAGCGTCAGACCCGCCTCATCGACCAGCAGTGCGTCGAAGATATTCGGGATGGCGTCGCGCGGAAACTCTACGTCGATGACCGCGCCGATGACCTGTACGACCTTTCCAGAGCTCATCTTGATTCGTCCTGTAGCTTGACTGTTGCGTTTGGGTGGGCGGGATCGACTATTCGATCGCCGCGGCGCCGCCGACGATTTCGGCCAGCTCCTTGGTGATGTTGGCCTGACGCGCCTTGTTGTAGGCGAGCTGCAGGTCGTCGATGATCTTGCCGGCGTTATCCGTCGCCGCCTTCATCGCCACCATGCGTGCCGACTGCTCGCTGGCCACGTTCTCGATGACCGCCTCGTAAACGATGGACTCGACGTAGCGCTGCACGACCGTGTCCAGCAGCTCGGGGGCACTCGGCTCGTAGAGATAATCCCAGCCGTAACCGCCCTCGGTGGTCTCCGCTTCTTCCGGCGCCTTGGCCGGCAGCAGCTGCACGCGCGTCGGCTTCTGGGTCATCGTGTTGACGAACTCCGAGGACACCAGATACACGCGATCGGTCTCGCCGGCTTCGTAAGCCTCGGTGACCGCGTTGATGACGCCGAGCATCTCCGCGACAGTGGGCTTGTCGCCCAGGCCGCTGGTCGAGGCCAGCACCTTGCCGCCGATGCGACGGAAGTAGCCGACGCCCTTGCTGCCGATCAGCGCGAAGTTCACCTCGACGCCGTTGTCTCGATGCTCCTTCATCTCGCCCAGCACGCGGCGGAAGATGTTGACGTTCAGACCGCCACAGAGGCCGCGGTCGGAGGTGATCAGCAGATAGGTCACGCGCTTGACGTCGCGCTCCGCCATCAGCGGATGCGTGTAGTCGGAGGAGACCGCCGCCACGCGCTGCATCGTCTCCATCATCTTCTGCGCGTAGGGCCGCGCCTGCGCCATGCGCTCCTGCGCCTTGCGCATCTTCGACATGGCGACTTTTTCCATCGCACGCGTGATCTTCTGCGTGTTCTGGACGCTCTTGATCTTGCCGCGGATTTCCTTGGCTGCGGACACTTAGCGGGCCTCCATGGGAAGGGGGAGCTTCATCGGAGAATGGCTCAGACCGAGGCCTGCTGGACGTAGGCGTCCATGGCCTTGGTGAGCTCCGACTTCAGCTCGTCGTTCCAGTCGCCCTCGTTGAGCTTGGCGATGAGATCGCTGTGGCTGTTGCTGAGGAACTGATGCAGACCGGCTTCCCAGGCCAGGATCTTCTCGACGTCGACCTTGTCGAGATAGCCCTCTTCGACGGCGAAGAGCGAGCTGGCCATTAGGCCCACCGACAGCGGCGAGTATTCCTTCTGCTTCATCAGCTCGGTGACGCGCTGACCGCGATCGAGCTGGGCACGCGTCGCCGGATCGAGGTCCGAGGCGAACTGGGCGAAGGCCGCGAGCTCGCGGTACTGCGCCAGCGCCAGGCGGACACCGCCGCCGAGCTTCTTGATGACCTTGGTCTGCGCCGAGCCACCGACGCGCGACACCGAGATGCCGGCGTTCATGGCCGGACGGATGCCGGCGTTGAAGAGGTCGGTCTCGAGGAAGATCTGGCCGTCGGTGATGGAGATCACGTTGGTCGGCACGAAGGCGGAGACGTCGCCCGCTTGGGTTTCGATGATCGGCAGTGCCGTCAGCGAGCCGGTCTTGCCGGTGATCTTGCCGTCGGAGATCTTCTCGACGTAGTCCGCCGACACGCGCGCGGCGCGCTCCAGCAAACGGGAATGGAGATAGAAGACGTCGCCCGGGAAGGCTTCGCGGCCCGGCGGGCGGCGCAGCAGCAGCGACACCTGACGGTAGGCGACGGCCTGCTTGGAGAGGTCGTCATAGATGATCAGCGCGTCCTGGCCGTGATCCATGAAGTACTCGCCCATCGAGCAGCCGGCGTAGGGCGCGATGAACTGCAGCGCGGGCGACTCGGCGGCGGCGGCGGCGACCACGATGGTGTGGTCCATCGCACCGTGCTCTTCCAGCTTGCGCACGACGTTGGCGATCGAGCTGTTCTTCTGCCCGATGGCGACGTAGATGCACTTAACGCCGGAGTCTTTCTGGTTGATGATCGTGTCGATCGCCATCGCGGTCTTGCCGGTCTGGCGGTCGCCGATGATCAGCTCGCGCTGGCCACGACCGACGGGGACCATCGAGTCGACCGCCTTGTAGCCGGTCTGCACCGGCTGATCGACGCTCTGGCGCCAGATCACGCCCGGGGCGACCTTCTCGACCGGCGCCGTCTCGGTGGCGTCGATGGCGCCCTTGCCGTCGATCGGACGACCCAGCGCGTCGACGACGCGGCCGAGCAGCGATTCGCCCACCGGCACCTCGAGAATGCGCTGCGTCGACTTGACGGTGTCGCCTTCCGAGAGGTGCTTGTAGTCGCCGAGCACCACGGCGCCCACCGAATCGCGCTCCAGGTTCAGCGCCAGCCCGTAGGTGGCCTCGCCGTCGACACCCGGGAACTCGAGCATCTCGCCGAGCACGGCTTCGGAGAGGCCGTGGATGCGGACGATGCCGTCCTGCAGCGAGACGATCGTGCCGGTGTTGCGCGCTTCCGCCGAGGCTTCGAAGTTCTCGATGCGCGCCTTGATCAGGTCACTGATCTCGGATGGATTGAGTTGCATGGTTTGGGAATCCTCGGATAAATGCGGTTTAGGCGGTCAGCGCGTGACGCAGCTGATCCAGCTGGCTGCTGGCGGTCGCGTCGATGACCTGGTCGCCGGCACGGATGCGGGCGCCGGCGAGCAGCTCGGCGTCGACATCCCAGCGGACGTCGGCGCGGAGGCTCAGGTGGCGCTCGATGGCTTCGACCAGCTTGGCGCGCTGCGACTCGTCCACTTCGGTGGCCGTGGTCACGGTGACTTCGGCCGTGCCCTCGTGCTCGCGACGCAGCGCCTCGAAAGCTTCGAAGATGGCGGGCAATAGCCCCAGGCGGCGGTTGACGGCGAGCAGGCGCACGAAGTTGCGGCCGGCGCCGTCATCAATGCCGGCGGCTTCGCTAACGACATCGGTGAGCTGCTGTCGTGCCACGCCCGGCATGCCAAAAAGTGCGCGCGCATCGGCCATGCCGGCCAGCGTCGCGAGCGCTTGCAGGCGCTCGCGCCAAGCGGCCAGCGTGCCGGCATCGCGCGCCAGTTCGAAGACGGCGCGGGCGTAGGGGCGGGCGGAAGTGGCGGAGTCGCTCATGGCAGGGCCCTAGAGCTGACCGGCGACTTCGTCGAGCACTTCGGCGTGCTTGGAAGCGTCGATCTCACGCTTGACCACGCGCGCCGCGCCCAGCACGGCAAGCTCGCCGACGCGCTTGCGCAGCGCCTCACGGGCCTTTTCCGCCTCGCGCTCGGCCTCTTCCTCGGCCGACTTGCGGATGCGCTCGGCTTCGGTGCGCGCCTTGGACTGCGCGTCCTCGACGATCTGGCTCGCCTGACGGTTGGCGGCGGACAGAATCTCCTGCGCCTGCGCACGGGCCTGTGCCAGCTCCTCGTCGCGCTTGGTCTGCGCCTCGGCGAGAGCCTTCTGTCCCTTGTCAGCGGCAGCCAGACCGTCGGCGATACGCGCCTCGCGCTCGCTCATGGCCTTATGGATCGGCGGCCACACGAACTTGAGTGTGAACCAGACGAACACCGCAAAGGTGATCATCTGGACAATCAGCGTCGCATTAACTCCCACGGCCTAAGCCTCCGTGTTGCTGGATCGGATTACAGCTCGCACGCGGATAGCGCTTAGCCCATCTGGCCGAGCAGCGGATTCGCGAAGAGCATGAGCAGCGCCATGGCGACGCCGATGATCGCAACCGCGTCGAGCAGGCCGGCGATGATGAACATGCGGGTCTGCAGCATGCCGGCCATCTCGGGCTGACGCGCCGCACCCTCGAGGAACTTGCCGCCGAGCAGGCCGAAGCCGATGCCGGTGCCAAGCGCGGCCAGGCCGAAGATCAGGCCGATGGCGAGCGCGGTGTTGCCGATGATGAGTTCCATTGTGATCTCCAGGGTGTGATGTCGAAGTGGACGAAGGGGAAAGGGTGCCGGCCGACCGTCAGTGCTCGTCGTGGCTTTCGTAAGCCATGCCGAGATAGACGATCGTCAGCGTCATGAAGATGAAGGCCTGCAGCGGAATGACCAGGATATGGAAAACCGCCCAGGCGAACTGCAGCGCCATGTGGCCGAGGATCGACGCCCAGCCACCGACGCTGGTCAGCATCTCGGACATCGAGTTGCCCAGCGTGAACAGCGCGATGAGGATGAAGATCAGCTCGCCCGCATAGAGGTTGCCGAAGAGTCGCAGCGCCAGCGACAGCGGCTTGGCGAGCAGCTCGACCACATTAAGAATGATGTTGAAGGGCAGCAGCCATACACCGAAGGGATGGGTCAGCATCTCCTTGATGAAGCCGCCGAAACCCTTACCGGCGACGCTGTAGTAGAGGATCAGCAGGAAGACGCTCAGCGACAGCGCGAAGGTCGCGCTCATGTCGGCCGAGGGCACGATCTTGAGGTACTCGACGCCGCCGGCGGCGAAGATTGCCGGGAACAGGTCTACCGGGATGATGTCCATGATATTCCACAGCAGCACCCAGACGAAGATGGTCAGCGCCAGTGGCGCGATCAGCTGCGACTTGCCCGGGAAGGACTCGCGCACGGCGTTGTCGACGAAGTTGACCAGCAGTTCCAGAAAGGAGAGGAAGCCGCTGGGCTTGTCGGTCGTCGCCGCGAGGGCCGCGCGGCGGAAAAAGTAGAGGAAGCCCACGCCGAGCAGGATCGAAAAGAGGATCGTGTCGAGGTTGAGCGTCCAGAAGCCCTCGCCCACCGTCCAGTGCGTCAGATGGTGGGAGATGTAGCTTTCGGAGGTCGGCGCGTCTGCCTGGGCTGCCATCGCTTGCGTCAAGCTCCCTGATCTTTCGGATGTTCCGGGTCACCCCAGCGGAGCGCCCACAAAAATACCAACGACGTTGCGGCAAAGCTCGCGATCACCGGCAGGTAGGCCGTCGCGAACCAGCGCATGGCGATAACCAGCAGCGCCAGCACCAGTGCAATCTTCAGGGCTTCGGCAGCCAGAAAGCCGCGCAGCATCCCTGCAGCGTCATCCCGCGGCCGCAGAAACATCCGCGCCGCGAAGAAGCCATTGCCCGCCACTGCGATCGCCGCCCCGGTCAGCGCAGCCAAGCCGCTGTGGGCGCCCCCGCCGATACCCCATATCAGGGCGAGGAGGCTTCCCACTACGGCCTGTGCGGCCACCAGCCGCACCGGAATCGACAACTGCCCCCAACTCTGCATGGCGTCGATCATCTCTTCCGGCGCGAGACGGAAGCACTCGGCTTCCACCGCGAAAATCGCGGCGCGCAGTCTACCCGGACGGATAGGCGCGGGTCAACGAATTTGTGCCGCAGCGCAGCAAAACCGCGCCAACTCAGCGTGACAACCGCTCCAGCAATGCTTCCAGCTCGGCGCGATCACGAAAATTGATTGTAACCCGGCCACGCCCCTTGTCGGAGGCCCTGATCGACACCGGCAGCCCAACCTGCTCGGCCAGGCTGTCGGCCAGTCCGTCAATAGCCGGATCCGGCGCCGGCGCCGGGCTGCGCGCCGGCTTGTCACCGCTGGCGACCAGCGCCTCGGTCTGGCGCACCGACAGGCCGCGGCGGATGACCTGCTCGGCCAGCGGCATGCGCCGCTCCTCAGCCGCACCCAGCAGCGCGCGGGCGTGCCCGAAACTGAGTTCGCCGTCGCGCAGCATCTGCTGTACTTCGGCCGGCAGATCGAATAGCCGCAGCAGATTACTGATCGCAGCGCGCGAGCGTCCCACGGCCTCGGCGGCCTGGGCGTGGGTCAGCTCGCATTCCTGGATCAGACGCCGGATGGCGTCGCCCTCCTCCAGCGGGTTGAGATCCGCGCGCTGAATGTTCTCGACCAGCGCCACAGCCATGGCGCCCTGCTCGTCAATCTCGCGCACGATGACCGGCACTTCCGGCAGACCCGCGGCCTTGGCCGCGCGCCAGCGACGCTCGCCGGCGATGATCTCGAAGCGGCCCTGCCCCTGCGGCCGCACCAGCAGCGGCTGGATGATGCCCTGGGTGCGGATCGACTCGGCGAGCTGCGCCAGCGCGTCTTCATCGAAGTGTTGACGCGGCTGGTGACGCCCGGGGCGCAGCGCGTCCAGGCGCACGCTCTTCAGCGCGGCACGCGCGTCCTCGGACAGCTGCTCGACATCCTGGTGACCTTCGGGCGTGCTACCGAGCAGCGCATCCAGCCCGCGGCCGAGGCCTCTCTTCTTAGTGCTCATACTTCCTGTTGGTCTATGCAGCTCAGGCCGCGCTGCGGCTGTAGCCATGACGACGCAACATCTCGCCGGCCAGCGCCAGATAGGCGCGCGCGCCAGTGGATTGGGCATCGTAGACGAGCGCCGGCACGCCGTGGCTGGGCGCCTCGGCCAGCCGCACGTTGCGCGGCACGATGGTGCGGTAGACGCGGTCACCGAAGTGCTGGGTGAGCTGCGCCGAGACATCGTTGGCAAGGTTGTTGCGCGGATCGAACATCGTGCGCAGCAGACCGTCGATGGCCAGATCCTGGTTGATGACCTTGCGGATACGCTCGATGGTATCCATCAGCGCCGTCAGCCCTTCCAACGCGTAGTACTCGCACTGCATGGGCACCAGCACGCCGTCGGCGGCCACCAGCGCGTTGACCGTCAGCTTGGACAGCGCCGGCGGGCAGTCGAGGAAGATGTACTCATAGTCGTCGCGGATATCGGCCAGCGCCGACTTCAGCGCGAAGTCACCCACCGCCTGGTCGCGCAGCCGCACCTCGGCCTCGGTGAGGTCGCTGTTGGCCGGCAGCAGATCCAGCGCCAGCTTGTCGATGCGGATGGTCGCGCGCCGGGCGTCGCATTCCTCCAGCAGCACATCACGCACGGTGGGCTCGCAATCGTCCTTGTCGACACCGACCCCCATGGTGGCGTTGCCCTGAGCGTCGAGATCGACCAGCAGCACGCGCCGCCCGGCCGAGGCCAACGAAGCCGCGAGATTGACCGCGGTGGTGGTCTTGCCCACCCCGCCCTTCTGGTTGGCGACGGCGATCGTGCGGGTCATACCGCCCCCGCGGGCCGCGCCACCACGAGGTGGCGCGCCTCGTCGAGGCCGGGAACCTGCAGCGCTGTGATCTGCATGATGCGCACCCCCTGTTTACGGGCTTGGGCGACTTCCGGATCGGCCAGCTTACCCTTCATAGCCAGCCAGTAGCCATCAGCAGCCAGTGCCGCATGCGTGGAAGCGAAAAAGTCAGCCAGCTGACTGTAGGCGCGCGAGATGATGGCCGTGAAGGGGCGCTCGGGACGGTAGCGCTCGGCGCGCTCCTGCACGGTGGCGACATTGGCGAGCCCCAGATCGCGCGCAGCGAAGCGCATGAAGCGCGCCTTCTTGCCGTTGGAATCGAGCACCGTCACCGACCAGTCCGGCCGCGCCATCGCCAGCAGCAGGCCGGGCAGGCCGGCGCCGGCGCCGACGTCGAGCAGGCGCAGATCCTTGGGCAGCGCCAGCGCGTCCAGAACCGGCAGTACCGCCAGGCAGTCGAGCACATGGCGCGTGACCATCTGCTCGGGGTCACGCACGGAGGTCAGGTTGTAGGCGCGATTCCAGCGCGCCAGCAGCGCGATGTAGTCTGCCAGCGGAGCGGCCAGGGCCTGATCGAGCCCGAACTTGCCGAGCCCGCGCGCCAGCGCGTCAGCAATACCCCTTGTCTGCTTGGGCACGGCTTGCGCTAGACCACGAAGAAGTCGGGAGAATCGGGCACCGAGGTCGCCTCTAGCCGCTTGTGGTCGCCGCAACGGTGGACGATCTGCTCACGCTGTTGCTGTGTAGCCTTCAGTGCGAACTCGCCCCGGACCTCATGCGCCATGATCGTCGCCTCGAACATGCTCTTTTGCTCGCGCCAGTGCCGCTGGCAGCGCCGCGCATTGACATGAGATGGGTACACCAGCTGCCCCATCTGGCTCGTATCGCGGCCGACACGTGCCTGGCGGCCCTGCTGCGATGCGGCGCGAATCATGGCGCGGAAAACTGTGCACACATACAAGTGTACCGCCATGTTGCACCCGGAACAGTGGGGCGGGCGGAGCGCGGCGGATAGCGGCCGTTAGACCGCTAGTAGATTCCCCGTCTCTCCGGTGCCTCCAGGCGGCCGGCATCCACGAGCAGGTTGATCGTGGCCAGCGCATCGCCCGAGAGCGCGTCCATGCCATTGACCGCCTCGATGAAGCGGGTGCGTTCGGCGTCACTGACCAGATCCTTGGTGTAGTCCGCGAGCTTGGCTTCGTAGTCGGGGCGCTGCCACGGGGTGTCGCCACCGGGGTGGGCATTGGCGCGGGTCTTCTCGTCCGCCACCTCGGAGCCATCGGCGAGCGTCACGATCATGCGGCCGCCGTAGGCCTGCACGTTCGGGTCCTGGTCGTGGTAGAGGTCTTCCCAGCGCTGGTCGAACTGCGTTTCGATGCGGGCCATCAGCGCGCGTAGCTCGTCCTTTTCCGCCTGGGTCATCTGGTAGGCGCGGTCCTTGTGGAATTCGCCGGTCTGAATGCAGCGCGCGATGGCGAACATGATGCTGTGATCCAGCGTGCCGCGCGGCGAATCCGGGTCGATCTTCTGCGGGTCCTGCGCGTCGGTGCCGATCACGTGATGGGTGTGGTGGCTGGTCTCCAGCACGATCTTCTCGATCCGGTCGAGATCCACGCCGTCGCCCTTCTTCGGCAGTTGATCCCGCAGCTGCAGCGCGAGGTCGATGATCGCCTGACCCTGGTATTCGAAGGCGTGCTGCTTGGGATAGGTCTTCAGGATGTTGCGCAGCGGATCGACGCCCGCCTCCACCAGCGCGATCTTGTAGACGGCGTTCTCGTCGTCGCGGCCGTTCAGGAAGCGACGAATGATGCTGTCGACGCCTTCGTACACCGGATTGGGCCCCTTGAGCCCATGCATGGCGTGGTTCACGGCCTTGATGGCGATCTCCGCCGAGAAGCCGGGCACGAATTCCTTCTGCGCACCGATGTCGCCCTTGCGGGACTGGCGCGAGGAAATGGCGTTGTGCACGGCGAAGTTGATGGCGTGATAGGCCTGCTCGGTGCTCAGCTCCAACATGGAAGCGATGCCCGCAGCCGTGCCTGCGGCAATGTGGGTCATGTGATCGACCTTGTGCTTGTGCAGGCAGATGCCGGTGCCGTCGCCGGTGCCGACCAGCGCCACGTGCACCTCGTAGGCCACCACGATGCCGCGCAGGATGTCGGCGCCGTTCACGGCCAGATGCTGGCCGACCGCGATGATCGGGGAAATGTTGTCGTCCGGGTGCGAATACTCCGCCGCCAGGTAGCAGTCGTCGTTGTCCAGGAAGCGCACGGCCACTGCATTGGCAAAGGCAGCCGGCACGGGCGCAAAGCGATCCTTCAGCCCCCAGATGGTGGCCTTGCCGGTGCCCTTGGAAGCCTGCGCGTCGGCGCGCGCGACCTTGACCGCCATTTCATTCGCGGCACCCAGGGCGATCGCGGCGTTGTCGATGATCCGGTTCTTGGCCATCGCCACCGCGTCGGCGTCCTGCGGGGCATCCTTCGCCCGGGTCGCAAGCTCAGCCAGCTTCCATGCCAGTTGCTCCTCGCGGGCCAGGGCGCCGCTGGTTTTCTCTGCCTGAACGGAGTGGATCGTCGCGGTCATGTCGTAGCTCCTTCCTTTCAAAAATCCGGCCGACCCCAGAAGGAGACAGCGCCTGCGTCGGAACGCGATTTTATACGGTGTGGCGTGTCTCCCGGTTCCCGGCCCTTCTATCCTGGACCCTTTTCCAGGAATCGATAGGCTCGCGGAACCACAGCTCGGCAAGCTGCTAGATAACGGCCCTCGGATCGGCCCGGGCGGCGCCTCGGATATCGTCGCTGCTCATGGGCTGCCGCCTGTTACTGGTTGTGACCGGGGGTGAAATCCGCGCGCAGAATCCGCAAAGGCACGCGTCGCCCTTCGCCCGATTGGCCTAGGCGGCGGCCCCCAGCGCCGCGAGCAGCCGCTCGTGCACGCCGCCGAAATCGCCGTTGCTCATCACCAGCAGCACATCGCCATCGGCGGCGCCTGCGCTGACACGCGCAACCATCGCGTCGAGATCGCGCAGCACGGTGACGCGTTCCCCCAGCGAGGCCAGCGCGGCATCGGCATCCCAGTCGATGTCGGGCCGCAGATAGACGTAGCTATGGTCGGCATCGGCCAGCGAATCCGCCAGCGCGGCGGCGTGCGCGCCCATGCGCATGGTATTCGAGCGCGGCTCCAGCACCGCGATGATGCGCCCGGCGTCCAGGCCTTTGGCGGCGGCCAGCGTGGCGGCCACCGCCGTCGGGTGATGCGCAAAGTCGTCGTAGACCGCCACCCCGCGAGCGCGGCCGCGCAGCTCCATACGCCGACGCACCCCGCGGAAAGCAGCCAGCGCGGCCAGCGCATCTTCCGGATCGACGCCGACATCGGCCGCCGCTGCTACCGCCGCCACGGCATTGCTGCGGTTGTGCTCGCCGGGTTGAGTCAGCGCTAGCTCGCCGATGCAGCGCTGCGCTTGCCAGAGCCGGCCGTCGTCGTCGATGCGCCAGGGCTGCTCGGCGCCGAAGGCGATACTGGGCGTCCAGCAACCGGCCTCCAGCACGCGCGCCAAGCTGGCGTCGTCGCCGTTGACGATGAGCTGCCCATTGGCCGGCACCGTGCGCAGCAGGTGCGAGAACTGGCGCTCGATGGCACGCAGATCGTCGAAGATGTCGGCATGGTCGTATTCGAGGTTGTTCAACACCAGCGTGCGCGGCCGGTAGTGCAGGAACTTGGAGCGCTTGTCGAAGAAAGCCGTGTCGTACTCGTCGGCCTCGATAACGAACTCCGTGCCGCTGCCCAACGCCGCCGAGACGCCGAGATCCGCCGCCAACCCGCCCACCAGCCAGCCCGGGTCGCGGCCGCAGGCGCGAAGGATGTGGGCGAGCATGGCGCTGGTCGTGGTCTTGCCGTGGGTGCCGGCCACGGCCAGCACGTGGCGGCCGCGCAGCACGTGCTCGGCGAGCCACTGCGGACCGGAAACCAGCGGCTTGTCCTCGGAGAGCAGCCATTCGACGACGTCGTGGCCGCGCGTCATGACATTGCCGACGATGATGGCGTCGGGCTCCGGATCGCGCAGATGCGCCACCTCGTAGCCGGGCATGACTTCGATACCCAGCGCCTCCAGCTGCGTCGACATCGGCGGCCAAGCGTTGGCATCTGAGCCGGTAACGCGGTGACCGGCCTCGCGCGCCAGCGCGGCGATGCCGGCCATGAAGGTGCCGCAGATGCCGAGGATATGGACGTGCACTGGGGCCGTGGCCTAGCCCTGCGGGGCCAGCAGCATGCCGACGCCGCCGGCGACGATGTAGACCGTCAGCGCCAGACCCAGCGCGCAGGCGATGGCGAGCGCGTTACGGGCCTCCATCGCATTGCGGAAGATCCAGACCGAGACGGCAATGCTCCAGGCGGACAGGGCCACCGTCCCGGCCAGCGCCAGCCCCGGCACGTCCACCTGGGCTTCCGGATCCTTGGCGATGGCCTCCATGGCGGGAATCATCGGCAGCAGCAGGGGCACCAGCAGCAGCGAGAAGATGGCGTTGGTCATCAGCAGTGCGCTGGCTGTCTGCGGCGCGCGCTCGGGCGTGCCGCGCATGTTCAGCACGCCGGTGGTGAAGGCCCAGACCACCACCACCGCCACCACCGATTGCGCGATGGCCGCCAGCAGCGGCAGCGTCAGCTGGAACTGCACGGCTTGAACCACCACGGCCAGCATCACCGCATGGGCCACCGCCTGCGTTGCGGCGGGGAGATCCTGGGGGCCGGCACGGAAGATACAGATGCGCCAGGCGGTAGACAGCACGTTGAGCAGCATGAAATGGCCGGGCCTCGGCAGTGAATGCCCGGTATTCTACTCACCATGCAGCCGCAGCTAATCGCCGACGACGCCGCCCTTACCGCCCTGCTTCAGCGCCTGTCGAGCTCGGACTGGGTGACCGTCGATACCGAGTTCGTGCGCGAGCGCACCTATTTCGCCCAGCTCTGCCTGGTGCAGATCGGCAACGCCGAGGAGGTCGCCTGCGTCGATGCACTGACGGTGAACATGGCGCCACTGTGGGCGTTCCTGGCCGAGCCGGCGCGTATCAAGGTGATGCATTCGGCCTCGCAGGACATGGAGATCTTCGTCCAGCACACCGGCGACTGCCCGCGGCCGCTGTTCGACACACAGGTTGCCGCAGCCATGCTCGGCCTGGGCGATCAGATCAGCTACGCCGCGCTGGTCGAGCAGCGGCTGGGCGTGACGCTCGACAAGTCGCAGTCGCGCACGGACTGGTCGGCGCGACCGCTGAAGCCGGCCCAACTCGATTACGCCGCCGACGACGTGCGGCAACTGGGCAGGCTGTACCCCGAGTTGCGCGACGCACTGGAAGCCGCCGGACGCAGCGAATGGCTGCGCGAAGACTGTGAATCGATCTGCGAACCGGCCCGTTACCGGCCCAACCCCGATGGCGCCTGGCAGCGTCTGAAGGGACTGGGCCGGCTGGCGCCGGACTCTCAGCACGCCGCGGCGGCGCTGGCGCACTGGCGCGAGGAGCGCGCCCTGGCCAGCGACCGCCCGCGCCGCTGGGTGCTCGACGACGAGACGCTGCTCGCCATTGCCGCCGCCATGCCCACCGACGAGGCGCAGCTGCGTGCGCTCGAAGGCATCGCCCCGCGCAGTCTGGATCACTGGGGAAAGACCTGGCTGGAGCGCATCGCACAGGCGCCGAGAGAACTCGAACCACTAGTGGAAGATCTGCGCCCGGATGCCGCGCACAAGGCGCTGGTCAAGAAACTCGGACAGACCGTGCGCAGCCGCGCGGAGACGCTGGGGGTGCCGCCCAGCCTGCTGGCGGCGCGCGCCGGGCTGGAGCGGCTGGCGCGCGAGGGCGCGGGCAGCGCCATTCCGGCGCTGCAGGGCTGGCGCCGTCAGCAGGTGGGCGAGGCCCTGCTCGCCACCCTCGACAGCGCCTGAGGCAGGCCCTCAGGCGTTAACAGCCTGCTCGATGCGGCCGTAGATGTCCTCGATGTCACCGACACCCTTGACGGTGACGAGCAGGTCGCGCTCCTCGTAATACTTGAGCAGCGGATGCGTCTGGTCGCGGAAGACCTTCATGCGATTGCGGATGGTCTCCTCGGTATCGTCGGCACGACCGCGCTCCAGCAGACGCTTGACGATCTCTTCCTCGTCGGCCTCCAGGTGCACAACGCGATCCAGCGGCTTGCCCAACGCGATCAACAGCTCGTCCAGCGCCTCGGCCTGGGGCCGGCTGCGCGGAAAGCCGTCAAGAATGTAGCCGTTGGCGGCGTCCGGCTCATTGAGCCGCTCGCGGATCATGCCGATGACGACCTCGTCAGCCACCAGCTCGCCGGCATCCATCGCCGCCTTGGCCTTAAGGCCGAGCTCGCTGCCGGCGGCCACGGCCGCGCGCAGCAAATCGCCGGTAGAAACCTGGGGAATGCCGAGGCGCTCCATCAGCAGCGCACCCTGGGTACCCTTCCCGGAGCCGGGCGCACCCAGCAGAACAAGTCGTTTGCTCATAGTGAAGCGTTACTCGAGGGATCGTGTGGGCCGGGGCCCGGGGGCGAGCGCCACGCGGGCGACCGTAGAGCGGCGCAACGTTAATGCCGGCTAGCGGCGAGGTCAATGTTGCAGTGCGTCGTAAGGCAGCGCTTTTTTGTACCATAGCGCCCCATCGCCGCGACCCGACACGCCCGGAACGTCTACCGCATGGCCGAGCAACGCAACGCTTTCTACGCGCAGTCCGGCGGCGTCACCGCCGTCATCAACGCTTCCGCCGCCGGGGTCATCGAGGCCGCCCGCGAGCATCCCGAGGCCATCGGCACGGTCTACGCCGGCGCCAACGGCATCCTCGGTGCGCTGCACGAGGAACTGATCGATACCAGCACGCTGAGCGCCGATGACCTGCAAGCGCTCAAGCGCACGCCGGCCGGCGCCTTCGGCTCCTGCCGCCACAAGCTCAAGGGCTTCGACCGCAATCTCGCCGAGTACGAGCGCCTGATTGAGGTCTTCAAGGCCTTCGATATCGGCTACTTCTTCTACAACGGCGGCGGCGACTCGGCCGACACCTGCGACAAGATCAGCCAGCTCGGTGAGCGCATGGGCTACCCCATCCGTGCGGTTCACGTGCCCAAGACCATGGACAACGACCTGCCCGAGACCGACTGCTGCCCCGGCTTCGGCTCGGTGGCCAAGTACACCGCCGTGTCCATCGCCGAAGCCAGCCTGGACATCGCCTCCATGGCGCGCAGCTCCACCAAGGTCTTCATCCTGGAGGTGATGGGCCGCCACGCCGGCTGGACCGCCGCGGCCGGCGGCCTGGCCGCGCGCGAAGCCGACGACGGCCCGCAGATCCTGCTCTTTCCGGAGGTCGCCTTCGATCCCGAGCGCTTTCTCGCCAAGGTGCGCGAAACCGTCGAACGCGTCGGCTGGTGCACCATCGTCGCCTCCGAGGGCATCACCAACCCGGACGGCAGCCTCTTCGCCGAAGCCGGCGGCACCGACGCCTTCGGCCACAAGCAGCTGGGCGGCGTCGCGCCGCGACTGGCCGACATGATCAAAGCCGAGCTCGGCTACAAGCATCACCATGCCGTAGCCGACTACCTGATGCGCGCGGCGCGCCACATCGCCTCGGCCACCGACCTCGAACAGAGCTACGCAGTCGGCCGCGCGGCCGTAGAGAAAGCCGTGGCCGGACGCAGCGGCATCATGGTGACCATCGACCGCGAATCCGACAGCCCCTACCGCTGGAGCATCGGCGAAGCGTCGCTGGAAGCAGTCGCCAACAACGAGCGCATGATGCCGCGTGAGTTCATCAGCGAGGACGGCTTTCACATCACCGAGGCCGCCCGCCGCTATCTGCAGCCGCTGATCGCCGGAGAGGCCTATCCGGCCTATCGTGACGGCCTGCCCGACTATTTCCGCTTCAAGCCACAGCTGGTCGCTCCCCGCACCGGCCGGCGCTACGAAGCGGCCTGAATCATCCCGCGCGTGCACGCGCACGGCATTCCACTCTCAAGGGAGCAAGCACAATGAGTTTCAAGGACCTCGACCCGGGCAAGAAGGCGCCCGATGAATTCCTAGTCGTCATCGAGATCGCCGCCAACGCCGGCCCGGTCAAGTACGAAGTCGACAAGGACACCGGCCTGCTGATCGTCGACCGCTTCATGAACGTCGCCATGCACTACCCGGCCAACTACGGCTACGTGCCCGGCACGCTCTACGACGACGGCGACCCGGTCGACGTACTGGTGCTGACGCCGCATGACATCATCCCGGGCAGCGCCATCAAATGCCGCGCGGTGGCCGTGCTCGATACCGAGGACGAATCCGGCATGGACGCCAAGATCCTGGCCGTGCCGACCGACAAGGTCTCCACCGGCTACTACAAGGACATGAAGGACCTCGCCGACGTGCCGGAGCGCCTGCAGAACGAGATCCGCCACTTCTTCGAGCGCTACAAAGACCTCGAGGAAGGCAAGTGGGTCAAGATCTCCGGCTGGCGCGATGCCGCCGCGGCCAAGGGCGAGATCAGCAAGTCCATCGAGGCTTACAAGAAGAGCTGATGCGACCCGGGCGGCGGCGCATGGCTGCCGCCGCCTTCATCCCACGAGCAGGAGCGCCGCCATGAACGAGATCATCGAGGACCGCCCGACGCCGGGCAGCGAAGGCGGCGACCACGGCAACGAGGGCGAGCGCAACGTCGTCATCATCGCCTACATCCTGCACGCCTGCGCCGTCTTCACTGGCCTGACCGCCATCGTCGGCGTCATCATCAATCACCTCAAGGTCAACGACACCGACAGCGCCTTCATCCGTAGCCATCACCGCTGGATGCTGCGCACCTTCTGGTGGGGTCTGCTCTGGTCGTTGATCTGCGGCGTGCTGACACTGATCTTCATCGGCTTGATCGGCTACGCCATCCTCGCCATCTGGTGGATCTACCGCATCGTGCGCGGCCTGCTCGCCTTCGCCGAGCGGCGACAACTTCCGCTGCCGGACTGACGTGCACGGCGTAACCGCCGGCTATCTGCTGGCTGGCAGCCTGGCAGTGCTGGTCTTCTTCGGCATGGGCTGGCTCGTGCTGCCCCTGCTGCCGCTGTTACTGATCTGGCACGCGCTGCGCAGCCTGGGCGATCGCGGCGACATCGCGCACAGCCACGAAGCCTTTCTGCTGAGAAGCCATCTGCTGCTGGCGCTACTCCTGGTGCTGCTCTACGCGCTGCCGCTGGGCTGGGTGCTGAGCGCAATGGACCCGGATTCCGAGCTGGCCGCAGTGCTCGGCACGCGCGACCCGACGACTATCACGCACTGGCTGAAGCTGTGGCTAGCCGACCAGCTGCGCGAGCCCTCCGGCGCCTTCGCCTTACAGATGGCTTCCGGCTTCTTCTGGTTCACTTCGCATGCGCTGATCAGCATGGCGGTCGGCATCTACACCATGGTCCGCCTGCTGCGCCGCTTCCTGCGCTGGAGCGACCGCAAGCCCGCCTAGGCCTTGAGCGCAGCCAGTACTTCGGCCAGCTGATCCTCGACGGGCAGCATCCCGCTCACCACCAGCGTGCCCGCCTCGGCCGGTGCGAAGCGCGCCGCAACCTGCCGCACGAGCTTCGGCGTACGTTCCTTGGAGCTGTGCGCCTGGGCGCGTACACGCTGCTGCGCCGTGCGCAGGCTCACGCGCAGCTCCACCCCTAGCCAGCGTGCCCCGTAGGCCGCCGCCATACCCGCGGCGATGCGCCGATTCCCCACGGAAGCGAAGGTCATGCCATCGATGATGGCTCCCTGACCACCGGCAAGCATCGCGCGCAGCGCCTGCCAGAGCGCGGCGTTAGCCGCCGGCTTCTCGTCGACGCCGGACACATGCGCCGGGAACATCGCCGCGCGCATGGCGTCGCGGTCCAGTACCACCAAGCCGGTACGCGCTGCCAATTCTGCGGCCAGAGTCGACTTGCCGCTGCCAGGCAGCCCCATCAAAGCAACGACAGCAAAGAGCGGCGTCATCGTGTCACTGCCCTTCCAGTGGCCACAGCCACGCCGCGCCGCGCACGCCGGAGCTGTCGCCAAAGCGCGCCGGCACCAGCTTGGTATCCACCCGGTCCGAGAACACCCACTCCGTCCACAGCGCCGGGACGTGCCGGTACATCCGATCAATGCCGGACAGGCCGCCGCCGACGACGATCACCTCTGGATCGAGAATATTAACGATGCTGGCCAGCGCCCGCGCCAGCCGGTCCTCCCAACGCGCCAGCGTCGCCATGGCCTGATGATCGCCGGCCTCGGCCGCCGCGCAGATCGCCTGAGCATTCTCTGCCTGGCCACCACTGCGCTCGTGATCGGCGAGCAGACCTGGGCCGCAGCACCAGGTCTCGATGGAGCCATAGCGACCATCCCAGCCCTTCGGGCCCGGCACCTCATTCCATTCCGGTCGCGGCCAGGGCAAGGGGTTATGCCCCCACTCGCCAGCGATGGCGTTGGGCCCGGCCAGCAGCCGACCGTCGACAACAACGCCGCCGCCAACACCGGTACCGAGAATCACGCCGAAGACCGTGCCCCCACCAGCCGCTGCACCGTCCGTAGCCTCCGACAGCGCGAAGCAGTCCGCGTCGTTGGCAATGCGCACCTCGCGCCCCAGCGCCGCCATCAGGTCTTCGCGCAGCATCTGGTCATTCAGGCAGACGGAATTCGAGTTCTTCATCCGCCCCGTTGCCCGCGACACCGCCCCCGGCGTACCGGCCCCCACCGGCACGCCCGTCAAGCCCTGCTCACGCTCCACGGCCGTCACCATCTCCCGAACCTGCCGGATGATCGCGCCATAGTCACCAACCGGCGTCGCCTCCCGCCGCCGCGCAACGAACTCGCCCTCCGCATCGAGCAATGCGACCTCGATCTTCGTGCCGCCGAGATCGACGCCGATGCGGTAGGTGGAAGACATTGCAGAGACCATTAAAGAGGGGGCTTAGGAAGAGCGAACGTAATTCGTATCCTACTGGCGTCAGCGTCAGAACAGCTGACGAAGACTCCGTTCAACCCAGCGTGCGCGGGAGTTACTCAGCCCTGGAAGGCGCTGGCATCTAGCCACCATCAAGGGCGCGACCAAGCGACAAGAAGCCTGGTTGCAGAGCTTTCGACGCAGCGCCAAGCCCTGCATGGAGCGCAAGCGACATCGCGCGAGAGGAAGAGCGCGATCTGCTCAAGGATGAATAGGTCAGTGCCCGGGCAGGGACCTCCAGCGCACCCTGCTTTCGCGAGCGGCCGAAGCCGCGGCAGCCGTCGGAGGCTATTTACGGCACGTCTCGGACACCGAACCCGCAGCATACGCCTGCAGGAGAACGGATCCAACGACCGGTACATAGCTTCGCGCCCGCGGACGCGGGACCCAAAGCATATTGAAACAAGGCAACCAGCGCTTGAGTTCCTGCCGCCCGAAGAGCCATAAAATCCGACGACCAAGCACGTCTGCTGCGCACTCGCGGCGGCAATCATCTTTACGGCCCACTTGATCATGAGCACACTCGATCACCGTCTCACGCAAGAAACGACCGCGCATCATGGCCGAACGATCGCGCCGGGACGCGAACGAACCCCGATAGACGAAATTGCGATGCATGAATATGCCAAAACGCAGCCGCGGCCGGGCGACACCCTGATCGGGGGCGCGGTTATCGCCGCTTTTCTGGGGGTGCTGGCAATTTTTCTCGATGAAATCGGCGAGCCGTCATTCGCTTTCACCCTCGCAGCTGTTCTCGCGATCGCGGGCGCTGTGCGCCGAATCAGGCATTCCCCTCGGGACCCCAAGTAGCCCAAACGCTAAGCCGGAGAAAACGAAACGGTCGCCTCGCACCAACATTCGTATCCGCGCGCCTCACGACCAGCTCATCCCCGCGCCTGCGGGGAACACCTCTACGCCGAGCGCATCCACTACGACCCGGCCGGTTCATCCCCGCGCCTGCGGGGAACACTCAACATCGGCCACATCGTCGGCACGATCCTCCGGTTCATCCCCGCGCCTGCGGGGAACACCGAATAGACGACGCCGTCATCGTCGGTGGAGACGGTTCATCCCCGCGCCTGCGGGGAACACGCCGCACCGCCGAGGCTGTTTTCCAGCTGCACCGGTTCATCCCCGCGCCTGCGGGGAACACGAGCGCACGAAGGCCTTTCGCCGGCGAAAGGTCGGTTCATCCCCGCGCCTGCGGGGAACACACGGGCTCTGGCAAGAGCCTCATACTCGCCGACGGTTCATCCCCGCGCCTGCGGGGAACACCCGTGACGCAGGCCGCCAAGGGAGAGTTCGAGCGGTTCATCCCCGCGCCTGCGGGGAACACTGGCGGCTGCCGGTCGCGGGCCACAGCGCGATCGGTTCATCCCCGCGCCTGCGGGGAACACCCGTGACGCAGGCCGCCAAGGGAGAGTTCGAGCGGTTCATCCCCGCGCCTGCGGGGAACACTGGCGGCTGCCGGTCGCGGGCCACAGCGCGATCGGTTCATCCCCGCGCCTGCGGGGAACACTCGCCCAGGCGCCGCCAGATGTCCGGCATAGCCGGTTCATCCCCGCGCCTGCGGGGAACACATGCCGCCGGACCCAATGGAGACGACGGGGCACGGTTCATCCCCGCGCCTGCGGGGAACACTCAAGCCGCAGCAAAAGATAAAAGCTATTACCCGGTTCATCCCCGCGCCTGCGGGGAACACACGACACTAGCAACGTGCCCGTTTTGCGCCAGCGGTTCATCCCCGCGCCTGCGGGGAACACCCAGGCGGCGATACTCGGCGGCCAGGCGTGCGAGTTCGGTTCATCCCCGCGCCTGCGGGGAACACTGTAGTCGCGGCGCTCGGCGTGGTGGTCCTGGCGGTTCATCCCCGCGCCTGCGGGGAACACATCATTTCCGGGGGCCGGGGCGTCACCCACGCCGGTTCATCCCCGCGCCTGCGGGGAACACCAGTACTGATCGCGGAAGCGATCGGCGAGCTGCGGTTCATCCCCGCGCCTGCGGGGAACACAGTTTTTCCAGCTGGTCGAGGAGCATCGCGTGCGGTTCATCCCCGCGCCTGCGGGGAACACTACGACCGAGATGACACAAATCGGCGAGGAATCGGTTCATCCCCGCGCCTGCGGGGAACACCTCGATGATGCGGGACCAATAGCCATCCTGGCCGGTTCATCCCCGCGCCTGCGGGGAACACGGCGTTGGCGTGGCCGGATTTGCGGCGGATGGCGGTTCATCCCCGCGCCTGCGGGGAACACGTGATCGACGAGGTTTCTTTGTACGCCGGGCTTCGGTTCATCCCCGCGCCTGCGGGGAACACGGCTGGGTCGAGGTCAGCCGCAGCCCCGATCCCGGTTCATCCCCGCGCCTGCGGGGAACACGGCTGTTCGCTGGACGATCCCAAGTCGGTGACCGGTTCATCCCCGCGCCTGCGGGGAACACGTCTACGGCGAGATCGCGCACATCATCGCTTACGGTTCATCCCCGCGCCTGCGGGGAACACACCTGGTCAGGCGTTCGGCCGTCGAGCGCGTCCGGTTCATCCCCGCGCCTGCGGGGAACACCCGGCCGAGGTCGTCGTCATGATTGATTCGGTCGGTTCATCCCCGCGCCTGCGGGGAACACGCGTCAGGGTCATCGGTGACGTGGTGAGTGATCGGTTCATCCCCGCGCCTGCGGGGAACACCTCCTCCGGTGCGACACAGATTTTGCGTCGCTCGGTTCATCCCCGCGCCTGCGGGGAACACTCGATTCCAGCATCCACGACGTGGGCGGCGATCGGTTCATCCCCGCGCCTGCGGGGAACACGTGCGAGCCGTCGTTCTTCCGGACCTGGTGCGCGGTTCATCCCCGCGCCTGCGGGGAACACCAGGCACCAGGCCCGGAACAAATCCCAGATGTCGGTTCATCCCCGCGCCTGCGGGGAACACTCGGATTCCCGGTTACCGATATCGCCGACGCTCGGTTCATCCCCGCGCCTGCGGGGAACACGGTGAAGCGCGTGAGGCTGCCCGGGGTGCGGTCGGTTCATCCCCGCGCCTGCGGGGAACACGCCCTGCAGGCAGTTGAGCAGCACGAACAGGGCGGTTCATCCCCGCGCCTGCGGGGAACACTCGCGCGCGACGATGGCCGCATCCAGGTTCTCCGGTTCATCCCCGCGCCTGCGGGGAACACCCGACGCCCTCGGGGATCATCGTCGGGTCGACCGGTTCATCCCCGCGCCTGCGGGGAACACGTCTGGACCCGCTGCTGCGCGAAACCGAGGTGCGGTTCATCCCCGCGCCTGCGGGGAACACGCGCGGCGCGGCTGGCGGCAACTAAAGCCGTCCGGTTCATCCCCGCGCCTGCGGGGAACACGACGACCGGCCGACGCCGTTCAACCACAACGACGGTTCATCCCCGCGCCTGCGGGGAACACTTCTGCGCCTCGCGCGTCAGCTGGTGCTTGGTCGGTTCATCCCCGCGCCTGCGGGGAACACATGGTGAACGCCCTGCGCGTTGCGGCGCAGCGCGGTTCATCCCCGCGCCTGCGGGGAACACGCGGCTGATGTCGCCCAGGGTCTGCTCGAAGGCGGTTCATCCCCGCGCCTGCGGGGAACACCCAACGCCATCGGGGATCATCGTCGGGTCGACCGGTTCATCCCCGCGCCTGCGGGGAACACACGAGTCAGACTACCCGCTGCAGGGCATCCGTCGGTTCATCCCCGCGCCTGCGGGGAACACAAGATGCGCGTATCGCAGCGTCGTGCGGATATCGGTTCATCCCCGCGCCTGCGGGGAACACCCATCGACGCCCACCACCGGGACGATGCCGCCCGGTTCATCCCCGCGCCTGCGGGGAACACAGACCCGCTCCCAGCCGAGGGGGGATCTCGCGCGGTTCATCCCCGCGCCTGCGGGGAACACGCCGAGCGGAAACTCGCGCGTAGCGCCGAAGGCGGTTCATCCCCGCGCCTGCGGGGAACACACCTGCCGGCTCCATTCCAGCTCGCACAGCGTCGGTTCATCCCCGCGCCTGCGGGGAACACATCCGGTTGCCGGCGATGATGTCGGGCCGGCACGGTTCATCCCCGCGCCTGCGGGGAACACCTGCGCAATAGCCTCGCGCCAGTCGGTCGGGCCGGTTCATCCCCGCGCCTGCGGGGAACACCAGGTGAAGGGCGAGATCAGCGTCATCGACAACGGTTCATCCCCGCGCCTGCGGGGAACACGCGCTGCTCAAGGACGTGCTGCCCGGCCAGACCGGTTCATCCCCGCGCCTGCGGGGAACACTGAAGCCCGCCTCGAGCGGGCTCCTCATTCTTCGGTTCATCCCCGCGCCTGCGGGGAACACCGGGTCGCGGCCTTCCAGGACCTGCATCAGCGCGGTTCATCCCCGCGCCTGCGGGGAACACCAGAAGGAAGTCTCCCGGATAAAGGCTGCGCGCGGTTCATCCCCGCGCCTGCGGGGAACACACGCCGACGGCGGTCGCTGCTGGCACGCCGGACGGTTCATCCCCGCGCCTGCGGGGAACACCTCGGCTTCCAGCTGCCCGCGACCCGCGACGGCGGTTCATCCCCGCGCCTGCGGGGAACACTCTTCGCGTAACCGCCTGATCCATAAGGGCAGAAACTTGAAGGAAAATTCTACCGGCGATTTAGGCGACGTGCCGCCGGCAAGTATCCGGGTTGTTAAAGATCGCTGCGCCCCTCGCGAGGCAGAGCCGCTTCGGGCAGGAATTCAACCAGCGACACACCGTCGAACTGAACCGGCACCCGCCGATTCTCACCGAGTGTCTGAAAGCTGAAGCCAGCATCGTTGCCCGAATCGCGCCAGACGATGACCGCATTGCCTTCCTCGATCATCTCTTCCACTTGTTCCCAAAGATACTCGCGCACCTTCTTACCGTATTCCCCCACGTAAACCCCCGCACGTACTTCGAGCAGCCAGACAGCCAATCGACCGCGCAGTCGCGGCGGGGCATTCTCGAGGACGATGACGATCATTGGCTGCGGTGCCCGGGGTCGCCCAGGCTCTCCGGATTGGCGATGGCGGGGCCGACTTGCTCTGCGTGCGCTTCTGGCGGCTTGATCTCACCCGCCGCGAGAATGTTCTCGATGTCCGGGATGATGCGTTGCAACACCTTCGATTTTCGGAACACATCTCGGCATTGCAGACGCACATCCCGCTCCGGCTCGCGCCCGCGCTTCGCGGCCACCGAGAACGCAATGGGCACAACGGTTTCGAACTTGTAGAGGTCGGCGACGTCGTAAACGAAACTCAGCGGCTTGCCGGTATGGATGAAGCCGATAGCGGGGGCGTAGCCGGCCGCCAGCACAGCCGCTTCCGAAACGCCATAAAGGCAGGAGGTCGCCGCGGAGAGGCAGCGGTTGACGATGTCCGTGCCCTGCCAATTGTCGACGTCGTAGTCGCGGCCCGACCATTGCACCCCGAACTGCTTCGCGAGCTGCTTGTACATCTCGCGGACGCGTACCCCTTCGATCCCGCGCAACTGGTCGACGCTGCGGCGAGCCGGCGGCTCCTCCCCGAAGCGACGACGATACATCTCACGGACGACCTTGAGGCGAAGATCATCATCGAGCGCCAGCTTCGCCTGATAGAGCAAGCGGTCCGCACGCGCGCCACCGGGCTGCCCGGCCGAGTAGAGCCGAACGCCGCCTTCGCCGATCCACACGAGAAGCGTGCCCACCTGAGCGGCCAGCCGCACGGCCGCATGAGAAATACGCGTACCGATTTCCAGCATCAGGCAGGCAACGCCACCGACCGGGATGTGGGTGCGGACGCCATTCTTGTCGACGACTACAAAAGCGCCATCCAGCACGTCGAGCTGCCCCTTCTCGACGAAGAGAATCGACATTCGTTCCTTCATGGGAAGTGGCTTGAGGGGCATCCAACCTGATGAACTCGCCATCACAGCTCTCCGCAGATACGCAGCGTTTCACGGACCAGCGCGGTCCCCAGGAAGTAACCGCTCCCGCGCAGCTTGCGGACTATCGGAGCCACCTCGTCCAGCGAGCCGTGTCGTTTGGCCATTACGAGCACCCCCAATGTCCCGATCACGAGCACTTCGCAGTTGCGCGCGATTGATCTCGCCGCACGGTCATCCATCAATACCCATGCATCGCGCCGCAGCGCGACGCTGATAGCGGCACGCTCGCCCGCACCTAGCGGGAGGTCGGCCAGCCAAGGGTGCGTAGCGCTGGCGCATAGGCTGAAAGCAGCCTCCGTCTTGATGGCCTTGCGCAATGCTTTCGCGTCTTCGCGCGAAGGATGGTGCTGGCTCTCCTTCCAGACCACGCGCGGCACGAGGACTTGACCAAAACCGTTCGCCAACCACGCAAGCCCGTCGACCCGGGCAAGCGCCAGCAACGGCCCGGTGTCGGCAACAAGCAGCCGCTCAGTCGAGGCCAAGCCCCGTGAGCTCCTCGCGCAACTCGTCAACCGGGTAACCGGCTGCCGGTACGCGATGCCGAGCCATAAGATCCAGGAAATCGCTGCGGCTCATGCCGGCCAGCTCGGCGGCCACGCCTTGGCTGATGGTTCCGTCCCGGACAAGCTGCAAAGCAAGAGCCGTCCTGACGCCACCGGTAAGCAGACTCTCACTGAAGGGCACGGCGACAAAGAGCGGATTGCCCCGCTTGGATACCAGCGAGAGTTTGCCGGCTTCGGCGCCGCGCACCAGCTCACCGGTGCGCTCGCGTAAATCACGGATCGTGAAGTTTTCCATGTGCTTGTGCCTCAGCATGTGCCATCAAAAGATAGCACTTTGACTCAGGCCGGGCGCACCAGCAACAGGCCACAACCGAACGCTTTCGCGTGGCCGATACCCTGCAGAAGCGCCATCCGGAATCGCTCTACATCCTGCACTTCA